>LADO01000038.1 GCA_000961595.1 Peptococcaceae bacterium BRH_c4b | reverse complement strand
ACCCCATGTGGGGTGAGCCGTATGAATCTCATCAATCCGACGCATTACAAATAAATCCTCATCAGAGATAGGCTTCTGCCCAGGGGGCTTGCGGTAAACGCTAGTGCGATTTATGCTTAATAATTCGGCCTGACGTTTGACGCTGATGTGAGGATTGTTTCGGTCAACGAAATCTTTTCTTCCAGTCTGGTCCGATAATTTCTTCAGATTTTTTTTTGAGCCAGTCCACCTCGCAGGTGAGCTGACCGACTTTACGCTCTAACTGGGCCACTCTCTCGTTCTTTTCTTCCAGTTCCTTTTCGGCTGAGGAGGGGCCTTTTTTAAACACCTCGGCAGCTCGTTCCAGAAACTCGCTTTTCCAGCGGCCGATAACCACAGGGCTTATACCATACTTAGCGGCGATTTCATTGACAGTGGAGGCTTCCTGCAACACCTCCAGGACCACCTTGCTTTTAAATTCGGCTGAATAATGGTTTCGCTTTTTCATGTTTCCAGTATAACTTACATTTTAAATTTTGTGTCTCACTCTATGGGAGCATTATAAACCACCGTGCAAATGCGAAACTTGACAAGTATTTGATCATCTGCCACTGGTGCTGACCCGTGAAGGTTTAACTAAAAAAAGGGCTTGCGCCCTTTTGCTGTTTTATGAATTAGGAAATCTTTTTTAGCCCTTGCTTCAGCGATGTCAGGTATTCCTTTATAAGATTGACTGACGTGTTTAAAACCCTGCCGGGCTTAATACCCGCCATTTCTGCCGCTTCCAGGGCTTTGTCGAAGCTTCCCACGGCAAAACAGCTGTGCGCGTCACTGTTTATGGAGACTATGGTCTCAGTTTTGGCCACAATGCGGGCCATATGATTGCAGCGGGGGGTGCTGCCGGGGCGGCTTAAAGAAAAGGAACTGTTGTTAATCTCTAATGCTTTGCCGGCCAGTTTGGCGGCCTGGGCAACCTTCTCCAGGTCCACCGGGAATTCGGGGTTGCCGGGGTGGGTTATAATGTGTACAAAAGGGTTTTGAATCGCCGCAATGAGCGCTCGGGTATTTTGTTCCACTGAGCCTGCCTGATATCCCGTATCAGTATGGAAACTTGCCAGCACCAGGTCCAGGTTTTCCAGTACGCGTTGCGGCATGTCCAGGTTGCCGTGCTGGTCGATAATATTCGCCTCGACCCCTTTTAATATTTCGACCCCGTAGATGCTAGATGGCAAACCCATGATCTGGCTAAAGTAATATTCGTGCGGGCCGCCGGGCATTTTTATGCCATGATCTGTTATGGCAATCATTTTTAGCTCTTTGAGGGACGCGAATTCCGCTATTTCCTTTACTGTACTGTAGGCGTGCCCGCTGGCTATGGTGTGGGTGTGCAAATCGGCTTCCAGTAGCATATTTTCCCCCCTTTCATTCTTTAGACAAATATATTACACCAATGTTAAATCAGTTGGTAATGTTATTTATATGACAGTTAATTATTTTAACATAATTTGCCAGACATTCTTCCCATGCCGGCATAGACATAACCCAGCGCAGAAAGTTTTAGGGGGTCAAGGCAGTTTCTTCCGTCCAGCACAACTCTGGGAGGAATCATCAATGAATGTGCTTTTTCCCAGTCCAGCTCGACAAATTCCCGCCATTCAGTGATAACCACCGCTCCGTGGCAGGACTCTAATGCGTCCAGGACATCAGTGCACATTATAAATCCTTGCGGTATACCCCTATGTTGCGGTAGTCTGGCCATAGGGTCAAAGGCAGAGACTTCCGCTCCCTCATCCACGAGCATGCGTATAATGTCCAGGGACGGTGACTCCCGGATGTCGTCGGTGCCGGGTTTAAAAGAAAGCCCCAGCACAGCAATCCTCTTGCCACATAGGGTTCCAAGCATGCGGGACAATTTTCTTATCGCCACGACGCGCTGCCGGGCGTTTACCTCTATAACCGCTTTGAGCAGGTTGAAGGTGTGTCCGTTAAGGGTTGAAATGAAATCCAGGCCCTTGGTGTCTTTGGGGAAGCATGAACCCCCGTATCCAAGGCCTGCCTGCAGGAAGTGGCTACCTATACGGCTGTCCATACCGACCGCTCTGGCCACGGGTTCAATATCTGCCCCTACTAGTTCGCAAAGATTGGCAATTTCATTGATAAATGAAATTTTGGTGGCCAGGAAGGCATTGGAGGCGTATTTTACCATCTCGGCGCTGGAAATATCCATGATGCACAGGGGCGCTCCAATATCATTGTACAGTTTTCTCAGGATTTCAATAGTTCCCGGGATTTCAGTTCCTGCTACGATTCTTTCCGGATCGTACCAGTCCTTTACCGCCCTGCCTTCCCTGAGGAATTCGGGATTGGATACATAGGAGATAAGATGGCTGTTTCCATTTAAAAAGCGCTGTTGCAGCTGCAGGCCAAGTCCGGGGGGTACGGTGCTTTTCATAATCAGCGTTACTGGTGTTGAAATCATTTCCGATATTTCTGACATAACCCGGAATATTTGTGATAAATCAACCCTTCCGTCCGGCTGAGATGGGGTGCCCACCGCCACCATAATGACTTCCGAGTATTTGGCGTAAGAAATATTTGAATAAAAATTTAGCTTACCGTTTTCTAGTCCCCTGGCCAGAAGTGCTTCCAGCCCCTTTTCAAAGAAAGGAACATGTCCGTTAATAAGCATCAGGCATTTCTCACGGTTGTTTTCTATACAGATAACATTGTGCCCTGAATTGGCGAGACAGCAAGCTGCCACCAGACCTACATAGCCCGCCCCTATAACTGAAACATTCATAAGCTATTAATCATCTCCTTTTGCAGTGGTTAAGCTAAAAATATAAAAATAAATTTAAGTTTTATCTGCATAAAGGATAAATTTAAATTAAGTTTTCATTATATAAAATATAATGTGGAAGGCTGCCTTACTGGCAGCCTTCCACATTTAACTCCCGGATCAGTCTGGTCAGTGCCCTCTTTTCTATGCGGGATACGTATGAGCGGGATATGCCGAGCTTTTGGGCGATTTCCCGCTGTGTTTTTTTAATGCCATCGTCCAGCCCGAAGCGCATAACCAGTATTTTTTTTTCCCGTCTACCCAGCTTGCTCATTTTTTCCAGCAGCAGTTTCTGTTCAAAATTTTGTTCGGCAATTTCCGATACAACCTCGGCGTGAGTTCCGAGTATCTCAATGAGGGTAATTTCATTTCCTTCCCGGTCCACCCCTATGGGATCGTAGAGGGATACCTCGGAGCGCATTTTTTTGGTATAGCGCAGGTGCATAAGTATTTCAATGTTAATGACCGGGCCTTGCGGTAAAACCAGGAACCCGGGGTGATATTTACTGCTGCTGTCCAGTCACTATTATTTGATTTTCCTTCTGGAATCTTTCCTCCTTTTTCGCTTTGCCTGTAACCACTATTCCGGCTATCATTACCCTCAAAAGATGTCTTTTGGTATCGGGGTCAAGGTTATCCAGCCCGGAAATTATCTTGGCAGAGGCTGCATAGACTTCCTCCGGTTCCCGGCAGCTACCCCTGGCAGCTGCGGATTCAAGGTCAATAATTTGTTTTTCCAGGTGAATACGGCGTGTTTGCATGCTGGCTAGCCGGCTTCTGGTTTGATCGTCCAGGGTTGCCAGCCCCTCTGCCAGTGCCTCCAGCACGGCCGACAGTCCCTTAACCGTTTGGTGCAGTTCTTTTTTAGTTTTGGCCAGTTCCCTTTGAGTTTCTCCGGTTGAGGGTAGCATGTTGGCTACTTCCAGGGACAGGGTACGGGGATCGGCCAGTAATTTTTTAATCTGTAGCCAGACAGAGTTTTCCAGTGCCCCGGCGTGAAAGTATTTGGCTGGCCGGCAGCCGGGAAGATCACCGTGGCTTTTTCTGCAGGTGTAGCGGCGCTCTGCCTTGCCCCACCACATGGTAAAGCATCCGTGCATAGCAGTAGAGCAATCGCCGCAGGTCAACAGACCTGAAAGCAGGTACTGCCGTTTGCCCCGGCTGGTTCCGGAGCATAAGGGCCGGGACAGTTTTTTCTCGGCTGCATCCCAGAGTTCAGGTTCAATTATGGCCGGTACCGGTACTATAATCGACTGCTCACGGCGGGCCTTTCCGTAGTGCCATTCCCCTTTATAAACCGGATTGCCCAATAGCTGTCGCACCACCTGGCGGTGCCATGGTCCCGAACGGCGCCTGGTAGGTATGCCCATCCGGTTTAGCCTTTCGGCCAATCCCAATATGCCGGTGTCTTCACCGGTATAACACTTAAAAATATCTTTTACCACCTTTGCCTCGCTTTCCAGGATGGAAACTATACCGGTTTTAGGGCAATAGGTATAACCGTAAACGTCAAAATTAACCGGGATGCCACCCAACCTCGCCTTCTGGAGTTTGCCCCGGGACATGCGCTCTCTTATTTTTTCCCGTTCATATTCCGACACGGCTCCTTTAATGGAGTAAAAAAGCCTTCCTTCCGGGGTGTCCTTCCAGTCAAAGTCCAGGAATTCAAGACGAACGCCATATTTTTCAAATTCCTCAGTCAAAAGCAACTGGTGGGCCAGCCGGCGGGAGAGGCGGTCCGGGTCCCGGATAACCAGACAGTTGAAATGCCCTGAACGTGCGGCATCTCTCAGTGCGGAGAGACCGGGCCTGTCCAGGGAAGCCCCTGAAAAGCCTTCATCGGTAAATTTCAGAATCCCGCCGGCACCCATTTCCAGTGCCCTGCTGCAGCATGATTCATATTGTTCCGATAGGCTGAAGCCGTGCCGGGCCTGTTCTTCCGTGCTTACCCGGATGTAGATGGCTGCCCGCATTTTTTACTGTTCTCCATTTCTTCAACTACCTTTTTGGTCAGAAGGCGATATGCTGCCTCCAACCCCTTTTCCTTTAAAATTATGCGAACCGTGGGAATAGAATTTTTTTCGCTTTCTTTATGCATGATTGACATATTTCCGCCTCCTCTTATAGAATTTATGCGGTTGACTGCCTGACTAAAACGCAAAATTTACGGCCTCGGCTCTGTTGTAAGAGGATTTAATGCAATAGCGAAGAATACAAAAATTGATAAAATTATACGTATTCCATAAATTGGGGACATTCCTTCTCGAATTTGTTAAGAAGTAAGGAATTTAGTCAAATCAAGAAGGTGTGTGCCCTTACACAAGTTGGGGACATTCCTCTGACCCTAGAGCCATGCTCTAAAGAGAGGTGTGTCCCCTTTCCTTGAGAGGAGGAAAACGGTGAGCAATCAGCCGCTATTGGCAATTATTGTAAAAGCCCTGTCCGGCGTAGGTTTGTTTAAAGGCATGCCCGTAAGTATGCTAGAAAAAATAGCTGAACTGGCCAAGGTTAATCAGCAGAAAAAAGGCGCTGTAATTTTTAAAGAAGGGGAAAGCGGCGACAAAATTTACATAGTGGTAACTGGTCGGGTGAAAATAAGGAGAAAGATATCCGAAAAGAAAGAAACCGTTCTTTATTCCGCCGGGTCCCGGGAAGTATTTGGGGACATGTCACTGATGGATGGCCTTCCCAGATCCGCTGATGCCATAGCCGAGGAGGATTCAGTATTATTCTATATTGAGCGGCCAGTATTTCTTCACTTTTTAAGGATGAATCCCGATGCCGCACTGAAACTTTTGGAAACCATGAGCCTTAGGGTGCGGGAAACAAATGAGATGCTGGTAACCGTTAAGGGAAATTATATGCAGGTACCCTCTGCTCCCGACGAGGAGCCGTTAGTGGCCCCGGCAGAGGAAACTGCAGTTACGCCCACATCCGGTGGCGATGCAGCAGCCGGAGAAGTCGCTGGGGACATGGCAAGCGTTGCGGAATACAAGGTAGCTATAAAAACTAAAGATTACGTGGAAAACACCGGGAAATGGACATACAGCAGGAAGTTCGTCTGCCTGCTGTGCGGTGGTGAAATCCAATCTCTGGTGGCCAAAACAGATTGTATTCAGGAAGAGATCGTGGATACGGATATGTGTACACGCTACCGGCTGGTCAATCCCACTTTTTATTATGTGGTGATATGCCGGAACTGTGGGTACGCTTTCCCGGAAAACTCTATGGAAAAGTTACGTCCCGCCAAGGTCAAGATGCTCAAACAGATGTTGATTCCTATTCAGGAGGATTTTTCCGGGGTCAGAACTATTGATGACGCTATTGCCGCATACCGGCTGGCCATTTCCTGTCAGAATCTGGCCGGGGCAAAAAATGCCGTTATAGGCAGGCTCCATATGATTTTAAGCTGCCTGTACCGGCAGAAGGAGCTTACTGAAGAGGAAACCGAAAACATGAAACAGGCGCTGGAATGCTTGGAAAAAGCATATAGTTTCGACAGTTCATCTGACGCCAGGGCCGAGATGAACCTGATTTATCTCATCGGTGAACTATACGGACGCCTGGGCCACCCGGGCAAAGCAGTGGAATGGTTTAGGCAGATAGTCGTTCACCCGGAAAGGGATTCCAACCCTTATATAGTGAACCTGGCCAGGGACAGGTGGCAGGATTTTAAGCTTCAGAGGACGGCCGGCAAAACAGAAGGCAAAAATTAGTACTACGCCTGTTTCCATTAATTAACGCCCGGATATGGACTTTGATATTTCATTCTCTATGCACCTGGCGGCATATGTTGCCAGTCTGGTTCCCCGGTCCGGCTTGAAGCTGTCAATTCCTTTAATAAGGCCAATGGTCCCGATGGAAATTAGATCATCGGTATTTTCACTGTTGCTGTCAAATTTCTTAACTATATGCGCCACCAGCCGGAGGTTGTGAGCCGCCAATATATCCCTGGCCTTGCTGTCTCCCTGCAATAGCAGGGATATATATTTTGCCTCTTCTTCTTCAGACAGCGGCCGGGGGAAAGTATTGTTGGCCATGTAGGAAACCAGCAATGTTATCCCATTAATCACCGATATTATTAATAATGACCATAACCCGGATATCATAAGGCATCCTCCCGATAAGCTGCTATAAATATTATGGGAAGTATGGATATTGGGTGCATGTCCCTTAAAGGCCGGGAAGAAGTTATAGTGGAGTGAAGAAATGATACTGGTTCTGTATGGTGTGGGAGAATCCCAGAAATTAATTACTACACTGGCCGGGGCGGGCTACTATGTCACCGCGGCGGTAAGGACGGAATACGGCGGCACCCTGGCCGGCCGGGGCGGAGCCGTTGATGTGGTATCCCTGCCGGAAAATATTAATGATATATGTAACATTTTAAAAGATAAGCATATAAAAATAGTTATAGACGCCAGCCATCCCTTTAAAAACTCCGTTTCGGATTTATTATCCGCAGCATGCAATAATATAAAAATTCCATACCTGCGGTTTTACCGCAAAGAGACAAAGCTGCCCGAGGACGATCTGATTCATACAGTGTACTCGTGGACGGAGGCGGCTGAAAAGGCAGCGGAACTAGGGGAAACAGTATTTCTTACCACGGGTAGCAATAACCTGGATGTTTTCGTGAACTGCCGGTTGCTGGGTGATAAAAGGGTGGTGGTCCGGGTCCTGCCTGAACACAGGGTGATTAAAAAGTGCCAGGAAATGGGTGTTTCACCCCGGGATATAGTTGCCCTGCACGGGCCTTTTTCCGCCAAATTCAATAAAGCAATGTTCCAGGCTTATAAAGCAGGAGTGGTGGTTACCCGGGACGGTGGTCCGGGGAGCGGTACCGATAATAAAATAAAGGCTGCCCTCAGTTTGAAGATCCCGGTGGTACTGATTAAAAGAGACCAGTCCTGCCGGCCTGGAGCTCCGGAAACCTGTAAGCAAGTACTGGAGTGTGTGCGGGAACTATTACCATTGCAAAACGGTAGCTGATGGGATTGATAACGATGAACCCCGTCCATAATGTCACCGGTGTAGTACTGGCAGGCGGCAGGAGTTGCCGCATGGGCACCAATAAGGCACTGCTGGATATTGCCGGTCGGAGCATGATTGACCGGGTGGTGCAGGAAATGGCCCGGCTATATAATAATATTTTGCTGGTGGCTGGTAAAACAGAAGACTATGCTTATCTGGGACTACCGTTGATTGACGACATTTATCCCGGTTGTGGCCCGCTGGGTGGTATTCACGCCGGGCTAAAAACATCCCGGACCCCATACATTTTTGTGGCGGGTTGCGATATGCCCTTTGTTCGGGCTGAACTAATGGCCTGCCTACTGCCCCATGCCCGGGACCATGACGTGGTAATACCCCGGGATGGCGACTATCTTGAGCCGCTTTTTGCCGTTTATGGGAAGGGGTGCCTACAGTCCATGGAGCAAATGCTGAAGGATAAAAGGTGCAAGATTACTGGCTTTTATGATCAGGTCCGGGTAAAATATATTGACAGGAATGATCTGGAACGCTGTGCCGGTTCCGATAAATGCTTCATTAATGTCAATACACCGGACGAATTGGCGGCTGCCAGGCGGGTGGCGGAGGACGGAGAGATATAGTTTGTTGCGTAAGTTGTTGTTTCCCAACATGTATGTTGAGTCTGTTCATCATATTGATATCGACTTTTTAAGCGTAAAGGGCATACGGGGTTTGCTTTTCGATCTTGATAACACCGTGATTCCCAGGGATGCCGATGTTTTTTCACCGCAAATTACCAGCTGGTTCGGCGAACTGCAGGCCAGAGGTTTTAAGATGTGCGTGGTTTCCAACAATGGCCCGAGACGGTTGCAGTACCTTGCCGGGCCGCTGGAGTTGCCCTACGTTTGCCGGGCGGTCAAACCCAGGAAAAGGCCCTTTAAAAGGGCCATGGAGATTATAGGGACTTCCTCGGGGGAAACCGCCGTCATTGGCGATCAGATATTCACCGATATACTGGGGGGTAACAGACTGGGCTTATATACCATTCTGGTAACCCCATTGCCAGGTAAAGAGTACTGGGCCACAGAGCTTATCAACCGCAGGCTGGAAAGATTAGTAATCAGACGTTTAAAAAGAAACGCTACTGCCGGTTTTGGGGAGGTCGAGTGAAAAATGGAGGAATATACCGGCGGGGCCATCAGGGTTTGCGGCCTGTACGGCGACCCGGTGGCCCATTCCTTTTCCCCTGCCATGCACAATGCTGCTTTCAGGGAACTGGGTATCGACTGGATTTACCTGCCGTTCCGTGTGCAGGGGGAAAAACTGGGCGCTGCCGTAGCAGCGATAAGGGCTCTGGGCATGGCGGGGGTAAATATCACGGTGCCTCATAAACAGGCTGTGCCCGGGTATCTTGACCGCCTATCACCGGAAGCTGTCCTAATCGGGGCGGTGAATACCGTGGTTCATAAAGATGGCTTGCTTTGGGGGTATAACACCGATGGTACGGGGTTTATACGTTCCCTGGCCGAAGATACGGGATATAATGTTAATGGCAGGAAAGTTTTAATGCTGGGGGCCGGGGGGGCAGCTAGGGCGGTGGCTATTTCCCTGGCGCTGGCCGGGGCTACGGAAATCATCATCGCTAACCGTTCCGTGTCTAAGGCGGCAGAACTGAGTGGACTTATCAGGGACAAAACAAAGTGCTCTTCTTACCCCCTGGATTTCTATGAAACCGGCAATAACGATGCCGGTTTCATAGAAAAGTGGGAGGAAGCGGTTTCCAGAGCCGAACTGGTGGTACATACCACTACCCTGGGTATGCATCCCCGCCACAACAGCTGGCCGGATTTCCCCTACCATCTTCTCGGGCCGGGGCACCTGGCGGTGGATTTGGTTTATAACCCGACCCGTACGGAATTCCTGAAACGTTGCTCCGGCCAGGGTGCCGCTGTTTGCAGCGGCCTGGGCATGTTGTTGTATCAGGGAGTACAGGCACTGGAAATGTGGACGGGGCTGCCGGCCCCGGTGGAAGTTATGAGAAAGGTGTTGACAGAGAGGTGTGTGACCGATGATTAGATTCCTTACCGCCGGAGAGTCCCACGGCCCGGTCTTGACAGCCGTTGTGGAAGGTTTTCCGGCAGGGCTGCCTGTAACCGCTACACATATCGATGAGCAGTTGAAAAGAAGGCAGGGTGGTTACGGCAGGGGCGGCAGGATGAAAATAGAAAGTGATCGGGTGGCTATCCTCTCGGGGATCAGGGGGGGATATACGCTGGGTTCCCCCATTTCCCTGAGCATAGAAAACAGGGACTGGGCCAACTGGCGGGAAATAATGGACCCTGGTCCCGGGGCGCTGTTGGCTGAAAGGGTGGTTACCAGACCCAGGCCGGGACATGCGGATTTACCGGGCGCCATAAAATACAGTCATAGGGATATGCGCAATGTACTGGAGCGCTCCAGTGCCCGGGAGACAGCTGCCCGGGTGGCGGCAGGGGCGCTGGCCAGGCGGCTGTTGGAAGAACTGGGGGTACGGGTTGTAGGTCTGGTTACAGCTATCGGGCAGGTACAGTCGAACCCCAGGGAATTGCCGCCGGAGCAACTGGCGGGAATGGCAGCGGCGTCAGAATTATATTGCCCGGATTCCATCGCGGAAAAAGAGATGATTAAAGCCATTGACAAGGCCAGGGAGGACGGAGACTCTCTGGGCGGGGTGTTTGAAATAAGGGTATACGGACTGCCTCCCGGCGTAGGTGGCTTTGCCCAGTGGGACCGAAGGCTGGACGGCAGGCTGGCGGGGGCTTTGATGGGTATCCAGGCCATCAAGGGGGTAGAAGTTGGTCTGGGATTTGAAGCTGCAGCCATGCCGGGTTCCCGGGTTCATGACGATATTTTCTACAGTGGGGAAAGGGGCTATTATAGGAAAGACAATGGGGCGGGGGGAATAGAGGGCGGCATGACCAATGGCGAGACTGTTGTGGTCAAAGCGGCCATGAAACCTATTCCTACCCTTTACAAGCCTAAACAGAGTGTAGATATAGAAACCAAAGAGGTGTTCGTGGCCTCTGTGGAAAGGTCGGATGTTTGCGCGGTTCCTGCTGCCTGCGTGGTGGGTGAGGCGGCGGTGGCCTGGGAAATCGCCGGGGCTTGTCTGGAAAAATTCGGCGGGGATACCCTGGCTGAAATAAAGGAAAGATGGTCCCTTTACCTGGCTAAGGTCAGGCAGTTTTAAGGCGGTGATCCGAATGAAAAATGTAGTATTAATCGGCTTTATGGCCACAGGCAAAACCACAGTGGGGCGACGGCTGGCCGCCCGGCTGGGCCTTGATTTCGTCGATACCGATGCCGAAATCGAAAGGATAACGGGTAAAACGGTACAGGAAATTTTCTCCTGTTACGGTGTGGTGCGCTTCCGCTCTGAGGAATCCCTGGCTATTAAAAAGCTCGCCGGGGAAAAGGGCAGGGTTATAGCCACCGGGGGCGGTGTGGTGCTTGATCCTGAAAACATCACCGAGCTAAGACGAAATGGTGTGCTGATCAGGCTCGTGGCGGCGCCGGAGGTTATTGTCAGTAGGGTGGATAGGAAACGCGACCGTCCTCTTCTAAACCAGAGCGATGTCAGGGGAACGGTAGAAAAATTAATGCGGGAGCGGGAAGATTTCTATCGCAGGGCAGCAGATTATACCGTGGATACCAGCTCTTTGAATAAAGAAGAGGCGGTAGAGCAGATAATTTTCTACCTGAGGGAAAGGAAGTTGTTTAATGGCTGAGGTTAAGGTGGAACTGAAAGAAAGAAGCTATAAAATATATATACAGCCTGGATTTTTGAATAACCTGTCTGGTTTCATGGATAGTTTCAACTTCAGCCGCCGCCTGTTGCTGGTTACAAACCCAACAGTTTTAGGATTGTACGGGGAAAAAGTGATAAAAAGCCTGGAGGCAGGCGGCTTCGAGGTAGTGGTGGGGAACGTGCCGGATGGGGAGGCGTACAAAGCGCTGTCCACGGCGGAAAAGCTTTACGATTTAGCGTTTTCCCGGGAACTGGACCGGCGCTCGCCGGTAATTGCCCTGGGCGGCGGTGTGATAGGCGATCTTGCCGGCTTCGTGGCGTCCACCTATCTCAGGGGGGTACCTTTTATCCAAGTTCCCACCACTTTACTGGCTCAGGTGGACAGCAGCGTAGGTGGCAAAGTGGCGGTAAACCATCCGGCCGGTAAAAACATTATCGGGGCTTTCTATCAGCCGGTGGCGGTGTTTACCGATCCGGAAACTTTGCTAACCCTGGACCCAAGGGAGATCCGTGCCGGCCTGGCGGAAGTAATTAAATGCGGCGTGATCGCTGATGCCGGATTTTTTAACTGGCTGGAGGATAATCTAGAGAGGGTTCTGGGGGTAGAAGCAGCAGCCACGGAATATTTGGTTGAAAAGTCCTGTTGTATTAAAGCGGAGGTAGTACAGGCCGACGAGACCGAGCAGGGGCAACGGGCAATTTTGAATTTCGGACACACGGTGGGACATGCCATAGAGGCCCTTACGGAATACAGAGCATACCGTCATGGGGAAGCGGTGGCCATCGGTATGGTCATGGCCGCCAGGCTGGCGGTAGACCTGGGTATGCTGAAAAACAGTGAAGTCGCAAGGATTGAAAAGTTGCTGTCCAGGGCCGGACTTCCGGTAACGTTTCCTGCGAATCTGGACAGAGAAAGAATTATAGCCTTGCTGCGCAGGGATAAAAAGGTAATTTCCGGTTCACTGACCTTTGTTCTTCCCACTGCCGTGGGCAGTGTGGAGATAATAAAAGACGTTAAAGAAAGGGATATAGCAAGAGCCATTAATCTATGATTTAGGGTGAGGCCGCATGGCAGCTGATTATTTTAATTTTACTCCCGGGGATTCCGGTATGGGGGAACTATTTCATAAAATAGTGCGCCGGGCGCTGGAGAAAGGCGCTACGGACGTTCACCTGGAGCCCGCAGCTCGTGGCATGGCAGTGCGCTTCAGGGTGGACGGGCTTTTACTGGCAGCTGGGAAATTAACTGCGGAAGTGGCCCTGCCTTTGGTATCGGCAATTAAAATATTGTCCGGCATGGACATAGCCCAGAGCAGGCTGCCCCAGGATGGAAGGGCCACGGTTAGTAATCTTAATCGGGAAATAGATATTAGAGTTTCCACCCAGCCCACCATAGAGGGTGAGCGGATGGTGCTGCGCCTGCTGGACAGGCACGGCCCCCTGCTGGATTTGAGCAGCCTGGGGTTTTCCGGCAACAATATGCAGAAAATTTTACAGATGATGAACGGTAACGGCCTTTTATTAATTACAGGGCCTACCGGCAGTGGCAAAACTACCACCATGTATGCCATGCTGAATAATCTGAAAAACGGATACAGGAATATTATGACCGTGGAAGACCCTGTAGAATATGTGCTGGAGGGAATTAGTCAAACCCAGATTAACGTCAGGGCGGGCCTGGATTTTGCCGTTGGCATGAGGGCTGTGCTCAGGCAGGATCCGGATATTATTATGGTTGGTGAAATCAGGGACAGGGAAACGGCGGATCTGGCTGTCCGGGCGGCCGGAACGGGCCACCTGGTTTTAAGTACCCTGCACACCGGGGATGCCGCCGGGACGCTTACCCGCCTGCTGGAGATGGGCATTGAGCCCTACCGGGTGGCGTCTTCAGTATTAGGTGCGGTAGCCCAACGTCTTTGCAGGGTTACCTGTTGCACTTGCGGCGGTACAGCCGGAAAGCAATCAAATACTTTACGTTCCCGTTATGACCGTGGAGATTGGGAGTCTGCGGATCCGGATATGTGCAGCAATTGTGGCGGGACCGGTTACCACGGGCAAACCGGGATTCAGGAAGTACTGGTGGTGGCTGACGATATAAGGGACTTGTTGGGGAAAAATTCTTCCTCCCGATTAATTATGGACGCAGCTGTTAAGCAAGGTATGGCAACACTTTTTGAGGACGGTATGGAAAAAGCAGCTCGGGGTCTGATTTCCATAGAGGAAATAAAAAGAGTTACTGGTAAAGAATGAATAAGCATACTGTCCTACAGGTTGCCTTTATGAAAACATAAATTTTTGTTATATTTTGTTGAAAAATAATGGAACTCATGGTAATGTAATGTATATATAGTCCTATACAATTAGACTAAATACACATTACATAGAAATAAATAAAACCCCGGAAGATGTTTTTGTTTTTGTATGTGAACTAATGTACTAACACAAGGACACTAAGTGACTTATTATCAAATGCATTGCAACAGGATTCGATAATTGAAGATAATTGCTGAATACATACACCGGAATTTAAGGAAGAAAATGATGACAAAACGTACCATAAAAAGTGAAAATAATCACAAAATAAACGTGGTTTTGTAGTGATAAAACAAAGGAGGTAATGCCCTTTGGAACAGAGGGAAAACTTCCAAATCATGGCTGAAGATATAATAAACGCCATAACAGTAATTTACGGACTGTTTAAATTAACTCAATCCAGTCCGGAATCCCAGGAATACGTGGAAAGAGAGGTGAGGAGGATAGTCGAAATTTTACACAAAAAATTTCTGTTTAATGAAAAAAGCGACAATGGCACATTTGGGGGGGTATAAGTTGTGGGAGTTTATTAACAAATATATGACCGCAGTTTTTTTAAGCGTGGTGATTATAGCCACCGCTATGGCCATGTTGATTGTTTGGAAAATACATAACATCCAGTTGCAGTTTGATGTAGTTACAATGCAGGTAAATAAAATTATCAAAATATCGGAAATTAAAGAGCATATATTACAGCAGTCGTCAGCCTTAAATTCTTACATGTTAACCGGAAAAGGGCAATATCTGACGGAGTTCCGCAGTTATACCGGGGCAAACTCCTCAGCCCAGCAGGAATTGATAAAAGTCATAAGGGATTCAAGGAAACCTATAGCCAGGCAGCTAAAAACCTCTTATGACGACTACGTTCAAACCTGTGAAAAGTATGTAGTGCCAAATATATCCGGGGGTAGGGAGATACCGGCTGATATTAAACAAAAAATAATTAATCAACAAGGTCGCCTTCTGGATTTAGCCACCAGTATACAGACCTTAAGGCAAAGGGATACCTTGTCGATACTGACCGCCGCGCTGGAGAACAGTACAAGCGCCACCCGCACCACGGAAATCTTCAGCCTGGTAGGGTTAACTCTAGGGCTGATCCTGAGCTTTACCATGGGTTCGAGGTTTATCAAAAACCACAAAATATATAACGGCATCTTGAAAACAACCAGAAATATAGCAGTTACCATAGACGAAAAAGGCAGGATTACCTCGGTTAACGATACGGCCCAAAACGTTTTCGGTGTCGGGGACGAGGTAATCAACAAAAAATACAATGATGTTCTGGGGAAAGGCAAGCTTATCGATTTGGAATTGCCTGTGGCGAGGGTCAATGCCACAGGCATAGGCATTTGTAACCTGGAAAGGCCCTATGCTGACGGGGACGGCTGGAAGTGCGTGCTGAATGTGGATTGTTTGCCCCTGGATAACCATGCGCCGTGCGGGGTTCTGATCGTAGCAAGGGATATCTCCGAAAGAAAGATTCTGGAGGAAAAACTGTATGCAATGACCTTGCGAGACGGTCTGACGGGGCTTTATAACCAGAGTTATTTAAAAAGCAGGCTTAAGGAAGAGATTGAAAATGCCACCGCCAATAATTATTCGCTTGCTTTTTTCCTGATGGATATAGATGATTTTAAATTTTATAATGATTGGTTCGGCCACCTGGCCGGGGATGACTTTTTATACCGGTTTAGCCAGCTAATTAATAAATGTGTCAGGGAGACAGACACTCTGGGAAGGTACGGGGGTGATGAATTTGCGGTGATTCTGCCCAATGCAGGCCGGGAGACAGCCCAGAAGCTGGCGGAAAGACTGTGTTATACGGTGGAAAACCATACTTTTCCCAACAGAAATATTATGCCCAGGGGTAAAATCACCGTAAGCCTTGGCATAGCTGTTTTTCCTGACAATGCAAAAACAGCCGAAGAACTGATAACCATAGCCGATGAAGATATGTACCGGTCTAAACGCCGTAAAAAGAGTATAGTGAGGGCGCAGATTCCGGTTGCACAAGATTTTCAGCATGAATTGCAAGAAACAGATATAAAGCTGTATAATGCCGTCCAAACCGTACTCGGCATCATTAAGGCTAAGGATACGGAAACATATATGCATTTGGTAAAGGTGGCGGATTATGCGGGACTGCTGTTGCGGAACCTGAACCTGAACGAGGAACAGGCAAGGGACGTAAAACTTGCAGCCCTTTTACACGATGTAGGTAAAATTGAAATCCCCCGCTATATATTAAACAAAATCAGTCAACTTACCCCGGAAGAGTGGTCTATTGTTAAACAACATCCGAAATGGGGTGCGGAAATGGTGCAGACCATAGAAAAACTGGAGTACGTTGTTTTTCTGATTTTACACCATCATGAAAGGTTTGACGGCAAAGGATATCCGGCAGGCCTGAAAGGTGAGGAAATTCCTCTAGGGTCTCGGGTGCTCTCAGTCGTGGACAGCTTTGATGCCATGACCAATGTCAGGCCTTACCGGAAATCGAAAGATTTTATTTGCGCGCTAAAGGAATTAGAAAGCTGTAAAGGAACACAGTTTGATCCGGATATCGCGGATGTCTTTATCAAGACTGTTTCCAGCTTGCAAAATAGTTACGGCTTTACTCTTTTTAATGAGGATGCAAATTGCTAGCTAGTAGAAATATAAGCAATTCGAGGAGGGATTAATTTGTCTTTAAAGGCAAAGATTATCTCTGGTTGTGTTTTAATCACTTTTATTTTTGCCGTGGCGGCAGGAATAATTTACAGTCATGCTACCAGTGCCCGGAGACAGGTAATGGACATTCCACACCAATTTAATAGAAATAACCAGTATTCTCGCATCGCTTATAATATGGCGATGCAAACGGCCAGCATTCGGGGGTTTCTGTATTACAGGGAAGATGCATACGTACAGGCGTTTGAAAAATATGCCGCTGAAAACAAGGATATTATACAAAACCTGATCGATACAGCAAAAGTGGCCAGCAATAGGGATAAGGCTGTTAAGTTAAAAGAACTTCAGGACAGGTTTGTTGACGTATGCTCGAATAAACTTATTCCCCTCGTTAAAGACGGCAGGAATGAGGAGGCAATAAAAGTGGCCCGCACGGAGGGAGTACCACTGACCAGTGAGTTAAACAGTATGGCTGACGAAATGAGAAAAGCCCGTGAGAATATACTGGGCAAAGAAATAAACGACACTGCAGCCAGCGTGGGCAATATTCGTTACTGGGCGTTGGCTGCTGCTGGTTTATCCCTGATTTTTGCGTTTGCAGTAGCCTTACTGCTTATCCGTTTAATTGCCGGTCCTGTTCAATTGGTTTCCGCAAAGGCATCCCTGATAGCCGGAGGGGATCTGACCGGTAGTGAGATATCGGTCAGAAGCAGGGACGAAATAATGAGGATGGCCGGGGCATTCAACCAGATGCAGACGAATTTAAGGAAAATTGTTCGGCAACTGGTGGAGAAATCCCAGACACTTGCCGCTTCGTCGGCCCAGTTGTCGGCCAGTGCGGAAAATGTTGCCGAAGGAGCTACGGATACTGCAGCCAACATCAACAATGTAGCCGCAAAGGTGGAACAGGTTACCTCCAATGCCAGGCATATGGCGGAATCTTCCAGGGCAGCGTCGGGCTATGCCAAAGAAGGCAGTGAGGGCATCAGTAAGGTGACCGTGCAAATGGAGGAAATACAGGACGCCACCGACTATAGCAGAGAGGTAATCAATGGGCTGAACCAATCCGCTGAAAAAATATCGCAGATTGTAGAACTTATTACTCAGATAGCCGATCAGACAAACCTGCTTGCCTTAAATGCCGCCATCGAAGCAGCAAGGGCGGGGGAGCAGGGCAGGGGCTTTGCGGTGGTGGCTGAAGAAGTAAGAAAGCTGGCCGAAGAGTCATCCAGTGCGGCCAAAGAAATATACAATCTTATCGCTAATATTCAAAAAGAATCCGGTAAAGGTGTACAAAGCATGGCCGAGGCGGCTTCAAAGGTGGAAGAAGGCGCTGTTACCGTGAAAAAGATGGGTGAAACCTTCGAGAGCATCATTATTGCCGTACATAGCCTGGCGGAAGAAATACAGATGGCAGTCACGGCCATGGAAGACATGTCTTCCTCGGTGCAAAACGTTGCTGCGGCTTCGCAGGAGCAAACAGCCACCATGGAGGAGGTCTCTTCCACCTCTAGTGATTTAGCCCAGTTGGCAACGGAGCTTGAGAGTATTGCCGGAAAATTTAAGCTGCCTTAGGTTCTCCCCTATTTCATCTCTGTTTTGGTTAAATTAAATAATCACGACAGGCGAAGCCTGGGGATAAGATATAGACATGTCCGGTATGAAAATAACCGGAACATGTTATTTTTTTTATCCGGGTAAATAATAAATGTAAACATTTTTGCCATGTTGGGGTGTAAAAGCGCATAGTTTTTATTATGCCATTATAGAAAGGGGTGACGTAAAGGTTGCGCTTTTATATTGTTGACAGGCGTAAGGCCCGGAAAAGGGCTCTTTTGCTGGTTATTGCCGCCCTGCTTTTTGCCGGGGGAATGTACTCCCTGTACAATGGCCGGTCCCAGCCGGTTTTCATGGGGCAGCCAGTATACCACGGGGATAGCCGCTATAATGAAATAGCGCTTACTTTTAATGTTTTCTGGGGGGAGGAGTATATACCGGGGTTGTTGGATATTCTAAAGGAAAATAATGTTAAGGCCACATTTTTTATGGGCGGTATCTGGGTCAAAAAATTTCCCGGGATCACCCAAAATATACAGCGGGGCGGTAATGAAATAGGCAGCCACGGCTACTCTCACCCGCATCCCGACAGTCTTTCCAAATCAGCAAATTTAAAAGAAATACAAAAGGCCGAGGCACTGATTTATCAGGTTACCGGAACGAGACCTAAATTGTTCGCGCCACCCTACGGCGAGAGGGGTCCCGCTGTTTTGCAGGCGGCCGGGGAGGCTGGTTATAACACCATACTCTGGTCCGTTGACACCATTGACTGGCAGCGCCCCGCTCCGGAGACAATCGTTAGCCGGGTGTTGAATAAAGCTGAAAACGGTACTATTGTCCTGATGCATCCTACCGGGCCCACGGTGCAGGCATTGCCCGAGATGATTAAAAGTTTGCGGGAAAAGGGCTACAATTTTGTGACGGTGTCTGGAATGCTGGAACATCTGCACACAGAGGACACGGGTTCGCAATAAAATATATCGAAAATAGAGGAAAAAAGTTTTTTTAAGCGAATTTTTTACGGTTAAAACGTTCTGCAGCTCGATGAGGAGGCTCTTGATGATTCGCAAAACAATTTTTGAAAACGGGGTATCCCTTTTGACGGAAGATGTTCCCCATGTCCGTTCGGTGGCGGTGGGGATTTGGGTGAACGTTGGCTCCAGGTATGAGGATACATCGGTTAGCGGCATATCTCACTTTATAGAACACCTGATGTTCAAGGGGACGGAAAATCGTACTGCCAAACAAATTGCCGAGGCCCTGGATGCGGTAGGTGGACAGCTGAATGCCTTTACCACTAAGGAATATACTTGCTATTACGCCAAGGTGTTGGATGAGCATTTCGATCTGGCCCTGGACGTGCTCACCGATATGATTTTTCATTCCCGTTTTGCGGCTCAGGACATAGACAGAGAGAAAAATGTCATCATTGAAGAAATTAAAATGTATGAGGATGCCCCGGACGAACTGGTGCACGATATATTCGCCAGCACACTCTGGCAGGGGCATGCCCTAGGCAGACCCATTATCGGCAAGGCTGAAGTGATAGGGAAAATGACCCGGGACGAAATCATGTCTTATTATGCCAAACATTACGTACCGTCAAATATGGTGGTTTCCGTAGCGGGAAATATTGATCATCAAGCGGTGGAAGATAAAATAAAACTTGTCTTCGATAATGTAAGAGGCACGGCTAATTCCAGGACGCTGCTGGCTCCGGCTCCCAAAAGGGAGGTTACCTGCAAGAGCAAGGATACCGAGCAGGTGCATATCTGTGCCGGTGCACCGGGCTTGCCCTTGGACCACGAGAAAATATACGTATTCCAGTTGGTAAATACAATTTTAGGCGGGGGCTTAAGCTCCAGGCTATTTCAGGAAATAAGGGAACAAAGGGGCCTGGTTTATTCAGTATATTCTTATCACAGCTCTTATCACGACGCGGGGCTGTTCTGCATATATGCCGGACTGTCCAAACAAAACGTGGAGCCGGCCATGGAATTGATTTTTAAAGAGGTGCGGGACATACAGAAAAACGGCGTGACTGGTCAGGAGCTTCGCCGGGCCAAGGATCAGCTGAAAGGTAATTTGCTTTTAAGCCTTGAAAGTGTAAACACCCGCATGAGCAGGCTGGGCAAGTCGCAGTTGTATCTGCGGAAGGTGATTCCACCGGAGGAAATTGTAGCCAGGGTGGAAAGGGTAACAGACGAAGATATCATACTTCTTGCCAATGAAATGCTGCGGCCGGAGCTTTTCTCTCTGGCCAGCGTGGGTCCATGGGATGACTGCAAGCTCCTGGAGGTTGCAGCGGGCAGGATAATCCCATAAACATTGAATTACTCGGCCCGGCGTTCAAGCCGGGATTTTTTTTTGCGTTCATGTACCCTTTATCTGGTATAGAAGCCATCCCTGACCAATATAATTTTAGAGGGGGTGGGACAATGTTTGCGGGGACGTTAATTATTGTTGTTGCGGTACTGGCTCTGATACTTATATCCGTCAGAGAAAGGATTAGGATTAAGGAGATCCGGGAGAGGGCGTGGGATGGTTCCGAGACCAAATCGTCCCCTCTATCCCAGGCCATTGCTAATCTGATCGGCACCGCAGGAGGGATTTACCTTTCCCTGGTTATGTTGTTTTCATTTATGGAGGTACAGTTGCCCGGTAAAATAAACCTGCTTAAACTTGAGCTGGAGCCGCTGGCTGCGTTTTCCTTTACCCTGGCTATTATGCAGCCATTTTTGATCAGACTCTGGCAAATGAAACACAAATTTTGACCACTAAAGGTGTGAGGTGGTAGAAATTGCGCATGGCAGAACTGGCGGGAAAAGAAATAATTAATATTTGTAATGGCGCAAGGTTGGGTGTAGTAGGAGAAAGCGATCTCGCCATAGATGAAGATTCCGGCCAGGTGCGCTCCATAATTATCCCCAGGCGGGGCAATCTCATAAGTTTCTGGGCTGAGAAGCAGAATATGATTATTCCCTGGGACTCGGTAAAAAAAATAGGGCATGAGGTCATCATAGTGGATCTTGATCAAACAAATTTGAATTTTCACCGCTACTCGCTATAAGCTAAAACATTAAAAAAGCTCCCACAGGGTATGACCCTGAGGGAGCTTTCCTGTTTCTGGTCGGTCATAACTAAAAAATGACACTATGCCTTTTTCCCCTTGACATATTAAAATCAATATATGAAAATTAAAGTTGTATTTATTTTTTTATATTAATCTTTAATACTGTCCGGGTTATTAATCCGGCATAATATTATATCCCAAATCCCGGAAGGAGGTAAAAACGGCGTTTCAAATACTTATAGCGCCGGCTGCTGATGATTAAGGTACTGGTAAGCGGAGCCGCTGGCCGAATGGGCCGGGAGGTTCTGAAAACAATATGGAATGCGGATGACACTGAATTGGTGGCAGCGGTTGATCCTCCGGCTGCGGGGGAGGATGCGGGTTCATTGATGGGCATAGGCTCCATCGGGCTGGATGTTAAAGCTGACCTGACTGCCGCCCTGGAAAGCAGCAGACCGGACGTGATGGTGGACTTTACCACGCCCAGGACTGTTTTTGAGAATACCATTATCGCCCTGGAAAAGGGTGTTCGGGCTGTGGTAGGAACCACCGGTTTAAGCACGGCGGAAATTCAAAAGATTAAGGACACTGCATCAGGGCTAAGGACAGGCTGCATTGTGGCGCCAAACTTTGCCATAGGAGCCCTGCTTATGATACGTTTTGCCGCTGAGGCCTGTAAATACTTTCCCCACGTGGAAATAATAGAGCTGCATCACGACCAGAAGCTGGACGCCCCGTCGGGAACGGCGGTTAAGACAGCGGAGGTAATAGCTGCTAAAAGGGGAGATTTCAATCAGGGTTCACCTCTGGAGGTAGAGAATATTCCTGGGGCCAGGGGAGGGGATTTCAGCGGCGGTATTCGGATACACAGCGTAAGACTGCCAGGTTTAGTTGCCCACCAGGAAGTAATATTCGGAGGCCTGGGGCAGACCCTAAGCATCAGGCACGATTCCATTTCCCGGGAATCATTCATGCCCGGAGTCCTGCTGGCCGTACGCAAGGTTATGGGGTTGAAAGAGGCTGTTTACGGCCTCGAAAATATTATATTCGAATAAATCCAGTTTTCATAATACGTTTCCCAGCGGTTTGAACCGTACGCACCTCTCCATATGAAGGTTCATATATTGATGGTAAATATGAACGAAGGTCAAGAGGAGGGTTTGCCGGTCATGCAGCCAGACCTGAAAGGGTTCAGCGTAGCCGTGATTGGTGGTGACGCCAGGGAGGTTATACTGGCGGAGCGGTTGGCGGTTCTTGGAGCCACTGTAAGGGTGGTGGCATTACCCGTCAGGGAGCAGGTTAATATCAAGCATTGCCTTGACCCGGCTGATGGGCTGGAGGGAGTTGAGGCCGTAATTTTGCCTATACCCGGTATAAACGACAGGGGACAGGTTTATGCGGCTTATCTCGACCGCCCGTTGATTCTATCAGAGCAGCATTTTAAGCTGCTTCCCGCCGGGACACCGGTTTTTACGGGCATAGCCAAACCGCTGTTGAAAAAAATGGCGGCCGATGCCGGTTTGGTATTAATCGAAATAATGGAACTGGACGAGGTAGCCATACTTAATTCCATTCCTTCAGCTGAAGGCGCTCTGCAAATTGCCATGGAGAATACTCCCATAACCATTCACGGCAGTAATTCCCTGGTAATTGGATTCGGCAGGACGGGTATGACGCTGGCCAGAACCCTTAAAGCCCTGGGAGCCGGAACAATGGTGGTGGCCAGGGGTTCAGCCAGCCGGGCCAGAGCCCTGGAAATGGGCCTGGATACCGCTGATTTCACCGATTTGCCGGGAGCGGTGCATAGCGCCGACATAATTTTCAATACTGTCCCAGCCCTGGTGCTAAACGAAAAGGTGCTAAACCGGATTCCCCGGGAAGCACTAATTGTCGATATAGCTTCGTCACCGGGCGGTACTGATTTCCCGGCGGCTGAAAAATTAGGAATTAAGGCAATCCTGGCGCCGGGTTTACCCGGCAAAGTGGCTCCGAAAACCGCTGGAAAGGTACTGGCACGGGTAGTACCTGGATTGCTGGCTGAGAGGTTAGCCCTAAAACTCAACTGACCTTCGGCATCACGGAGGTGCTGTCGTTGAGGTTAAAGAATTTGAAAATCGGCTTTGCCTTGACCGGATCCCATTGTACCATTGATGAAGTGCTTGTACAGGTACAAAGAGTAGTAGTTGATGAAGGTGCAGATGTTTCTTCCATCATTAGCCAATCCGTGGATTGTATCGACACCAGATTCGGGATGGCGGACAAATGGAAAGAGCGTTTACAAAATATTACCGGTAAAGATATAATTAATTCCATTACAGGAGCCGAGCCCGTTGGTCCCAATAAAATGTTCGATTTGCTGGTGGTGGCCCCCTGTACAGGAAATACGCTGGCCAAATTGGCCAACGCCATTACAGACACACCGGTATTAATGGCCGTAAAGGCCCATTTGCGCAATCAGAGGCCGGTGGTGCTGGCCATCTCTACCAATGACGGTCTTGGCCTTAACGCAAAAAACATAGGACTGCTGCTCAACACCAAAAATGTATACATGGTGCCGTTCGGACAAGATAGCCCCTCCGGTAAGCCCAATTCTCTTAAGGCTAATATGGAATTAATACCGGATACTATTTTGACGGCCCTGCAAGGGCAGCAACTCCAGCCGGTTTTAATAACCTACCAGTAAATAAAGTTAAGCGGGGTACCGGAAGGGATAGTAATTATTTTATCTGGGAGGGATTGCATTTTGTCGCAAGGCATGAGAAAGGAAGGCGTCTCTTTGGCTAACGGGGGTCAAACGGGGATGCCTTCCGTCAATGTTGTAATAGTCGGGGCTTCCGGTGCTGTTGGCCATGAGTTGATTAAAGTACTTGATGAGAGGAACTTTCCGGTGGGAGAGCTAAAGCTGTGTGCCACATCGCGCTCTGCCGGAAAGGTTATGAATTACAGGGATAAATCTATAACCGTGGAGGAAACAACCCCTGATTCTTTTACAGGTATGGATATTGCCTTTTTCGCTGGTGGTGCGGCCAGCAAGGAATTCGGGCCGGCTGCAGTGGAGTGCGGCTGCGTGGTGATTGACAACAGCAGTAATTTCCGACTGGACCCGGAGGTGCCCCTGGTGGTGCCGGAGGTGAACCCGGAAGACGTAAAATGGCACAAAGGAATTATCGCCAACCCCAACTGTTCTACCATTATCATGGTGGTGGCGCTGAAACCTATATATGATGCCGCCGGCATAAAAAGGGTGGTTGTGTCCACCTACCAGGCCGTGTCCGGGGCCGGGACGGAAGGCATTGAAGAACTATCGGGGCAGACTGGGGCTATTATCAATGGAGGGGAGTATCCCCCTTCCAAATTCCCATATCAGATTGCTTTTAATCTTATTCCTCATATAGATGTATTCCAGGGTATGGATTATACTAAAGAGGAATGGAAGATGGTGAAGGAAACCCACAAGATAATGCACGACAGCAGCATTGGCATTACTGCTACCACTGTGCGGGTGCCGGTTTTCCGCAGCCACTCCGAATCGATCAATATCGAGACGGATAAGAAATTGTCCGCCGGGGAGGCCAAAAAGATTCTGGCGGAGGCTCCGGGCATCGTGGTGGCTGACGAACCTGAGGCCAAGAAATATCCTATGCCACTGTTCTGTTCCGACCAGGATGAAGTATTTGTGGGGCGAATTCGTGAGGATAACTCCATCACCAGTGGGTTAAATATATGGGTGGTGGGGGACCAAATCCGCAAGGGGGCTGCCACCAACGCGGTTCAGATTGCCGAGTTGCTGGTCCGGTACGGATGCCTGCGGGTGAGATAATTGCGGGTGATATAATAATGAAATTTTTGATTCAAAAGTTCGGTGGTACCTCACTGGTAACCCAGGAGTTGCGGGAGCAGGTGGCGGCCAAGGCCATTGATGCCAGGGAGGAGGGGTACACTCCGGTTCTGGTGGTCTCAGCCATCGGCAGAAAAAATGATCCCTTTGCCACTGATACTTTAATTAATTATGTTAGACAGGTGCACCGTGAAATCGAATCCCGGGAAATGGACATGCTAATGGCTTGCGGAGAAATAATTTCCGGTGTAGTTATGGCCGGTACATTTCAGAAACTTGGCTACAGTTCGATTTTTCTCAACGGGGCGCAGGCCGGTATAATTACCGATAATAATTTTAACGATGCCAGGATATTAAAGGTACAGCCCGAAAATATAATTAAACATGCCCGGGAAGGCAAGATTGTTGTGGTGGCGGGATTCCAGGGGCGAACCGGGGACGGGGATATAACCACCCTGGGACGAGGCGGCAGCGACACCACGGCGGCGGCTCTGGGCGTGGCCCTGGGTGCGGAATTTGTGGATATATATACAGACGTTGAAGGTATCATGACCGCTGATCCAAGGATAGTCGAAAATGCCCGTTTAAGGGATATAGTAACCTATGATGAAATCTGCCAACTGGCCCATGAGGGGGCCAAGGTGGTGCACCCCAGAGCCGTGGAAATAGTAATGCAGAAAAATATACCCATGAGGGTAAAATGTACATTCAGTAATGCGCCGGGAACGCTGGTTACCAGCACTGGTGAAGTATACAGGGGGACGATAGATATTACCCGTGACCGCACTATAACGGGCATAACCCAGATACCAAACCTTACCCAATTCCGGATACCACTAGATAACGGCTCCGGGGGACTGGTGGTCCAGCGCCGGTTGTTCAAGGCTCTGGCCCTGGCCGGTATCAGCCTCGACTTTATCAATGTTTATCCGGAAAGGGTTGTGTTCACCGTAAAAGATGATATGACCTCAAAGGTACTACAGGTCATTGAAACCACCGGCATTAACAACGTTGAATACACAGCCGGGTGTGCCAAGGTGGCTGCGGTGGGGGCCGGTATGACAGGCCTGCCGGGGATTATGTCGGCCATTGTGGAGGCTTTGACCAGGGATGATATTCAGATATTGCAGTCCAATGACTCCTATACCACCATCTGGCTGCTGGTGAAGAAGGAAGATATGGAGAAGGCAGTGCGGGCGCTGCACCGTCAGTTTGCCCTGGCGGACTAATATAAGTGAGCCTTGGGTTCGGAAGGGGTTATTCTCCTGCCGAACCCTTAGAGCGAACATAAAGGTATGGGGACACACCTCCATTTGGAGCCTGGCTTTGGGGTCGGAGGAATGTCCCCAACTAAACGAGCTATACAGCCTGTTGTCCCCGACCTTCGAGGACGGGGTCTTACAGGCTGTTAGCGAGATAATGACCGGGTTGCCTATAGACCGGGTATTACCATCTGATAAGGAAGGTGAAAGTCTTGATCAAAGATTTCGGGCGGGTGCTCACCGCCATGATTACTCCCTTTACCAGAGATTTGACCGTTGATTACGGTGTGGCCGGAAAACTGGCCCGTCACCTGGTGCATTCCGGATCCGAAGGCCTGGTGGTGTGCGGCACCACTGGCGAATCTCCGACGCTATCCAGGGATGAAAAGCTGGAACTTTTCAGGGTGGTGGTGGAAGAGGTCGGTGGTGAGGCTACAGTTATTGCCGGCACCGGAGGCAACAATACCGCCGCCAGCATAGAATTGACCCAGGCTGCAGAGAAGGTCGGGGTTGACGGGGTGATGCTGGTCTGCCCGTATTATAATAAGCCTTCCCAGGAAGGACTTTTTCAGCATTTTAAAGCAATTGCCAAAAGCACACATTTACCGGTGATGTTATACAATATCCCGAGCCGCACCGGGGTTAATCTGCTGCCCGCCACGGTGGCCAGGCTGGCTGAAATAAGCAATATTGTGGCCATCAAGGAGGCAGCGGGCAGTCTTGACCAGGTTAGTGAATTGCGCCTGGCCCTGCCCGATGAATTTTCCATATACAGCGGGGACGATTCCATGACCCTGCCCATGATGGCCCTGGGCGCCAAGGGCGTGGTCAGCGTGGTGGCCCACGTGGTGGGTCCCCAGATGAAACAAATGGTTGACGCCTTTACCTCGGGCAATACCACCTTAGCGACACAGTTGCACCTGCAGTTGTTTCCGGTAATTAAGGGGATGTTTATCAACACCAATCCGGTGCCGGTAAAGGCTGCCATGAACCTGCTGGGCTGGCAGGCGGGTGCTCCCCGCTTACCCCTGGCGGAAGCCACAGCGGAAGAAAAAGAATTTATAAAAGGGTTACTGGCTGAAAAAAATCTGCTATAGCAAGCCGGGAAAAGAAGAGACCCTTTGAGGTCTCTCTTCGGTTAGCCGTTTTTAAGGGTTGAGTTTTACAGTGGTCTAATCAGGCTGCTTTCCGCTTTTTTAAGAATTAATTTGCCGTGCGTGCTATGTCGCAAGTTGTTGAAGACGCTAAAATTTATTATAATATTTTAGCGAAAGTTTTTGATCGGATTTTTATGCTTGGTGCAGTCAATAACCGCCTATATTTCCCACCTTCTCCTGGTTTTCTCACCGAGACGTATTATTTTTACAACTATTATAATTTATAGTCGCAGGAGGTGCGGATTTGGCAAAAGAACCGAAGTTAGCCCTCATCCCCTTGGGGGGATTGGGGGAAATAGGCAAAAACATGATGGCGGTGAGATTTGGGGAAAATATTCTGGTTATTGATTGCGGCCTGATGTTTCCGGAAGAAGAGATGCTGGGTATAGACGTGGTAATACCTGATATTACCTTTCTACTGGAAAACAGGGAGCAGGTACGGGGCATTGTGCTTACCCACGGCCATGAAGATCATATAGGCGCCCTCCCCTACGTGCTAAAACAGTTAAATGTTCCGGTATACGGAACAAGGCTCACCCTTGGCTTGCTGCTTGGCAAACTAAAAGAACGGGGTATGGAGCGGGAAATTGAACTAAATACCGTAAAGCCCAGGGATATGGTGCAGGTAGGCCCGTTTAAGGTGGAATTTATCAGGGTTTCTCATAGCGTTCCTGATGCCGTGTCCATTGCTATACATACCCCGGTGGGGACGATAGTGCATACCGGCGATTTCAAGTTGGATCTCACACCGGTGGACGGCGAGGTTACGGATTTTCACCGTTTCACCCAACTGGGGGAGAAGGGTGTATTGGTCCTTATGTCAGACAGCACTAATGTGGAACGACCCGGGTTTACTTTGTCCGAGCGAGTTGTTGGACAAACCTTCGACGAGACTTTCCGGGAGGCCAGGGAACGTATAATAGTTGCTACCTTTGCCTCTAATGTGCACCGGCTTCAGCAAGCCATCACCACGGCCCACAGATATGACCGCAAAGTGGCGGTGGTGGGGAGAAGCATGGTAAACGTTGTCGGTGTGGCATGCGAACTTGGTTATCTCAATATTCCCCCGGGAACCCTGGTTGAGCCGGAAGAGGCAGCCCGCCTGCCCAAAAACAGGCTGGTTTACCTCACCACCGGGAGTCAGGGGGAGCCAATGTCG
Source organism: Peptococcaceae bacterium BRH_c4b (assembly GCA_000961595.1). Classification (GTDB taxonomy): domain Bacteria; phylum Bacillota; class Desulfotomaculia; order Desulfotomaculales; family Desulfocucumaceae; genus Desulfocucumis. Next base: position 8,200 of record LADO01000038.1, on the reverse strand, counting down.
GCCCTGACCAGGATGGCCATGTCCGATCACCGCCAAGTAGAGATTGTACCGGGAGATACCATCATAATTTCCGCCACTCCCATACCGGGGAACGAAAAGCTGGTGGCCCGGATTATTGATCAGCTTTTCAAACAGGGAGCCCATGTCATTTATGAGGCAGTTTCCGGCATTCATGTTAGCGGACACCCCAGTCAGGAAGAATTAAAACTAATGATTAACCTTACCAAGCCCCGCTTTTTTGTGCCGGTACACGGTGAATACCGTATGTTGGTTAAACACGCCCAGTTGGCTAAGGATATGGGAATTCCTTCGAATAATGTTTTTGTGGCCGAAAACGGTCATATACTGGAATTCAACCGCCGCTCCGGACGTATGGCCGGAAGGGTGACCGCTGGCAGGGTTCTGGTGGACGGGCTTGGTGTGGGTGATGTGGGAAATATAGTGCTGCGGGACAGGAAGCAACTCTCCCAGGACGGTATATTAATCGTGGTGGTCACCATAAACAGGGAGGCAGGCTTAATTATGGCAGGCCCCGATATTGTTTCCAGGGGGTTTGTCTATGTCAGGGAATCGGAAATATTGTTGGAAGAAGCCAGGGAAAAGGTTAGAAACGCCCTGGAAAGGTGTAATGAGCGGGGTATTACCGAATGGTCAGCCATGAAGTCCCAGGTAAGAGACGCCCTGGGGAAATTTTTATACGAAAAAACCAGGAGAAGGCCGATGATATTGCCAATCATCATGGAAATTTAATGTAGGTTACATGAAATACACGGGCTAATAAAAGCCCGTGTATTTTTTTGCTTTTTAAGCATACTAAGGTAAACTGCTGCGGTGCATAATGGTTATAACCGTCCGGGTATAAAGCCTTAGCACGGTAACTACAGTGCCCCCGCGCCGACAGCTGCCGGCCAATTTAAATGTATTATTTCAGGATGGGAGATTGCTGAATTATGTCTGACAGAACAAATAATGAAAAGCAAAAATTTCATGACCAGTCACCGGAAATCGAACCGGATCCCGCTACCATACCGGAGCACGACCCGGAATGCCCCGTTGATCCCGATAACCCCAACGACGAAGGATGCCCCAGGGTCCCCCGCCGGGTGCAGGGACGGTCCAAGGGAGGTAGTTTGGAAGCCATCAGGGAACTGGGCGCCAGTCCGCTGCCGGAAATAAAAAGCAATATACACTGTTTGAGTATAGTTGGGCAAATTGAAGGACATCTGGTGCTGCCGCCTCAGAATAAAACCACCAAATATGAGCATGTCATCCCTCAACTGGTGGCCCTGGAACAGGCCAATGAGATAGAGGGTGTGCTGATTATATTAAACACTGTGGGCGGGGACGTGGAGGCAGGGCTCGCTATAGCGGAAATGATCGCCAGCATGTCCAAGCCGACGGTTTCCATTGTGCTGGGGGGAGGGCATAGTATCGGCGTACCCGTGGCCTGTGCGGCAAGTTTCAGCTTTATTGCAGAAACCGCCAGTATGACTATCCATCCCATTCGTTTGAACGGTCTGGTCATAGGCGTTCCGCAGACATACGAATATCTTGACAAAATGCAGGACCGGGTGGTACGCTTTGTAACCCGTCACTCAAAGGTTAAGGAAGAAACATTCCGGGAGCTTATGTTCAGAACGGGTGAACTGGCCCGGGATATTGGAACGGTTTTAATTGGCAAAGAGGCTGTGGACAAGGGCCTTATCGACGAGGTGGGTGCACTGGGCCAGGCGGTTGCCAAAATAAAACATATGATCGAGGAATGGAAGAAAGGGAAAGAGGTGCCCCTGCAATGATCCTTTATACTCCCATGCAACTGGAACTGGTGGTAGAAGGTATGGAAAAAATGTGCGCACAGGTTACCCGGGAATTGTACGTAGGCGATGTGCATATGCTGGTGGAAGATAGCGGCCCGGGGGCATTTAGGGTGGTGAAGCTTTTGTCCACAGATCCTGATCATTACCTTATCCCTGGTTTTAGCCCCGGGCAAATAATAAACGTAAATCAAATAAACTGCAGGGAATTCGTTTCTGTGTAAATTTTTTTGTATTATAAGTGATATACAGATTAATCTTATTACCTTACGCCAGTTGTCGAAATTGGCGTTTTTTAATGAATGCACTGATCAATAAAAAGCCTTCTTCCCTCTGGCCGGGGAGGGGGGCTTTTTAGCACAATCAACCTATCCAACGCCCGGCTCACCCGCAGCACCTCGCCAAACTCCGCCCACAGTCGTTCAATTTATATAACCCTGGATATAACCAGGGCCATAAAATTCACTATTTTGGCGGTAGATGCACAGTGCCTCCAGCATTGTCTGAAGGTGGCTCAGGCGGATCGTTGCAAAAACAAATATCGAAACAAACAAATGTTCTGATATAATATCCCCAGATGATTAAAATGTCCAAACTCTACTGCGAGCCAGTCCAGGTTATCCCAGGTTCCGACAGCCTCCCCGCACAGTTTAACTGGCGCGGCCACTGGTATCATATCTCCAGTATCAGCATGATCATAAAGCGGCAGCCGTACTGGTTCCGCTACCGGTACTGGCTGGAGCCCCGGCTCCGGTGTGAGACGTGGGAGGGGCTGTCCTGCGACCTGGTGTGGGATTAAATTATACCTACATTTGAAGGTAATTTCCTTACAATAAAGAATTGTGTCTTTAAATGGGAGGGGAATATAGAATATATGTTTATGGAAGAATATGCTAGATTTTTTCAGAAAAAAGATGCCTTAGCAAATCATCTCGGCATTCAGTTGCTTGAGGCAAAGCCCGGATATGCTCGTGCAACTATGAAAGTGAGGCCTGAATTGCTTAACGGTGCAGGCGTAACTCATGGTGGTGCAATTTTTAGCTTGGCAGACATTGTATTTGCTGCTGCTAGTAATGCACATGGTCCTTTGGCATTGGCACTAAACGTTAACATAAGTTTTTTGCAAACAACCACGGAAGGGACTATTTTAACTGCCATCGCCCGTGAAGATAATTTAACCAAGAAAACCGGACTATATCGAATCGAGGTTATGGATGAAGATGGCAAATTAGTTGCCGTAGCCGAAGGTCTGGCTTATCGGCGCAGTTAGAATGCTGATAGCACCAATGAGTGGGTGGGGATTGGGAAAGCTAAAACCCCCGGAGTCGGAGGCTATATGGGCCTTCTCTCCAGGGGCTATTTTTATGCCGCTATAATAAACCTCACCCGGAGGTTATTTGGGTTTTTTACCTCACCTTCTATAACCGACGCCTCCATAATAAGGCATGGAGAAAACCAGCAGAATCAGGATCAAAAAAAGGATGAAGCTACCGTCAAAATAAGGATACCCGCCGTAGCCACAGCCGCATTTATCACACATAATGTTTCCTCCTTTGTTGTTATTTATTGCTATTATATTGGGTTAGCCGGTAAGGCGTGACACCTGCTTATTTCTTTTCAAGCGGCAGTGGGGTGGCCGGTGGATTGGAAGGATGTAAAGAGATGCTGAGATTGGTTCTGCATGACCAGGAGGACTGACTTGCGGGGGCGGCTAGGATTTTTTAACAAATCAAATAAAATGCAGGGAATTCACTACTGTGTGAATCAGTTAAATTTTTTTGAATTATAAGTAATATAAAGATTAATCTTATTACCTTACGCCAGTTGTCGAAATTGGCGTTTTTTTCATATTTGTAGAGAGGGGATGGAGTCTTCTTTCCGGGGGGACGGCATATAATGTAGTATTCTTTTGGCATGGGGGTATAACCTGGTGTTTGGTGGGTTTAATTTGTTGCCAAAGAAAGGAGTGAGTGGTGATGAATTTTTTCAAAAGGCTTGAGGAACATCGTTCGCTGGAAAAACAATTGGCCTGGGAGGGGACCTTTCAGGATTATTTGGGAATCGTCAGGGAAAAGCCGTATGTATGTCAGTTAGCCCACTCCAGAATATACGAGATGATCAAAGACGCAGGGGCTGAGCAACTGGAAGACGGGGGCAAGAGGTACAATTTTTTTGTTAATGAAATTTTTGGCCTGGATAAAACTTTGGAAAAGCTGGTTGAGGAATATTTCCACCCTGCAGCCAGACGGCTTGATGTGCGTAAGCGGATCCTTCTGTTAATGGGTCCCGTCAGCGGGGGGAAATCCACCCTGGTGGCAATGATGAAAAGAGGCCTGGAAAAGTTCAGCTATACCGGTGCCGGAGCGATATATGCTATAAAGGGCTGTCCCATGCATGAAGAACCCCTGCACTTGATTCCAAAGGACTTGAGACAGGAAATAAGTGATGAATACGGAATTTACATCGAAGGTGAACTCTGTCCCTCCTGCAGAATGATGGTGGAAGCGGAGCACGGTGGTAGAATTGAAAATGTTATAGTAGAAAGGGTATTCCTATCCGAGGATAACCGGGCAGGTATCGGAACCTTTACTCCCTCGGATCCCAAGTCGCAAGATATAGCAGATTTGACGGGTAGTGTAGACTTTTCCACCATAACCGAGTATGGTTCCGAATCAGATCCCAGGGCGTACCGTTTTGATGGTGAGCTAAACATCGCCAATCGTGGGTTAATGGAATTCCAGGAGATGCACAGAACCATACAACGGATTGGTTAACTAAATATATCATAGAAACCGCCTGGGTTTTCAGGGCTTTTAGCAGGAAGTGAAAAAGTTCGCCACCGGGAAAGGCACGGCAAAGAAAGAAGATATGGCCGTGGCGATATACAAGCGCTGGAATAAAGAATTCGGGACCAACGACGAGGCTGATGCGTATGTCTTGGCCAAGATCGGGGAGGCCTATCACCCTGGCCTGTATGTTGAGGGGTTGACGGCATTCCAACACGAGGTGATTGACAAGCTACGGAACGATGGCAGTGGCCGGCGGCGGGCAAAGAAGGCTGGTTGATATAGTTCCATGGCGGTGAGGGGGGTGGCCACCATGCCGGGATGAAGCAGCGGCACCATGAAATTATTATTTCAGACCATGCCTGGCAGCGCTGGCAGGAGCGGTCCGGAATTGAAATAAAGCGAACCAAGCTAATCAATGTGCTGACCGGGAAGCTAAACGGAGCTCTGGCCGTCGGCCTGGTGCTGGATCACACCAGTGCCGGCTGGCTGGAGGTCACCCCCTGGCTGTGGGCCACGGTGAGATTGACAAATATGGGGTGGCTGGTGGCCACGTTTACAGCCTGGGAGGAACGGGAGGCGGGGTAGTGCGTGTTTTGGTAAAAGGTTAGAAATTAGTTGTTCTTTTGTTTTTGTAAACACTCAACGCATATCAGATTTTGATTAATGTCCGGTTGAAATGGCAGAATATACTGTTTACCGCAGGAAGAACAACTTGCAACGAAAGTTCTTGGTTTAAATGATCTATCTTCCGTAGTTTTTTTATTAAAACTCTTTTTTCTAATGATTGAACCTCCTAATTAAATTAATGAACTGCTAACTTTAACACATTACTAATTTTTTGTAAAGGCAAACTGAGCTATCTGGGCAACGAACGAAAGGTCAGGAATTTCATGGCTAAGGAATCATGGAGGAAGAATCGGGGGAGGTAGACAAATAAGAAAAAGCCCCTCGCGGAGCCGGAAAGTTTAGGATACCCGCAGTATATCATGGCTGCGGAGAATTTTCCAGGGGGTGCGTGGGGTGGTGAAACTATCGGACCTGCTTACGGCAGAGATAAAGAAACAGGTCGGGGAGATTGACCGGCTACAGCATGGCGAAGTGGTCCTAAAGGTCCAAAACGGCAAAGTAGTCTGGGGAGAAATAAAAACAACATGGAAGGCTGACTCGGATAAACGGGAGGCCAGGGCGTAACTGCTCTGGTCTCTATTTTTTAGGGGGTGGCAGTGGTGCAAGATTTAATCAAAGAGTACCGGCAGTCATTGGGGACACTGTGCCGGGCCAAGGTGGTGCCTGTGGAATATGGCAGTATGGTGTCGGATACGCAGTATGCCATCGAGATCCATAGACCGGGAGGATACCGGGGACGAAATGGTCTGTGGCCCGTTGGCCAAAGATGAAGCGGGAAATACCGTTGGACCCGCAGGTTATGGCCAGAAGCATTAATGCGCAGACCCCACCACCGTCCGCTTCTCAGGAAGCGATAGATTTACTGGAGGATTGCTTAAGTGCCTAACAAAGAGGGAAAGGGAATCTTATTGGCTGGTTCGGGGGCAGGGGTATTCGTTTGGTCAGGCGGCTACTATACTCAAATGCAAAAAAGCTTCTGTCCAGAGTTATATAAAAAGAGCAGAGAAAAAAATTCAGTTTGCCATACGAAAGCAAACATATAGTGAAGGGGTTTGTTGAAGGAGCATGGCCGGTTAGCGAAACATCGCCCAAGGGGACCGGCGAGAGAAACATGGCTGGCTTTCACTATACAGGAAAAACCTTCCTTTTGCCGTTATTATTGGGACCAAATATTAAAAAATAGATTGCAGTTTAAATAAGCAAAGCTACAATAAGAGCCTCCGGGCTCTTTTCTTTTTATGGTGCGGTCTTATGGGAGCCGCCCAGGTGGCGGCTTCTGGTTATGATGCATATAATATCCAAAGCAGGCTTAGCGACACATCAACTGGGAATGCTCGAGGGAGGAAACTTCACCGGGAAAATCCAGGGGAGGGAAACGGGGGCCTGCTTTTATTTCCGGGTATACTAACCCCGGAGGTGGACATATGCCGAAGGACATAGAGGCAATACTAAAACTGATCGATGAGCTGCGCAACAAGCTGCACGGTGAGGCGGATAGTAAGGAGCTGACTGACCCGGAGATTATCAGGTCGAGCCAGGAACTAAACAAGGTATTGAATGAGTATTATAGGTTGTTGAAGGATAAAAAAGAAAAGTAGAGCCTCCGGGCTCTTTTCATTGATGGTTCGGTCTTAATAGAGAGCCGCCTAGGTTGTAATGATGTTATACTGTATTTAACTTTCAGAGCAGGCCTGGCGACACATCCACTGGGAATATTCGGGGGAGGAAGACGGGGGCCTGCTTATTTTTCAGCAGGATATGGACTTCTTTAAGTCGAAAGTTTACGTAAAAATTAAAGGAGTGTTGCGGCAATGCCAGTAATTATCTTTGAGGGTCCAAAGATGAATAAAGAACAAAAGGAGCAGCTAGTGCAAGAGTTTTCTGCTGCAGCAAGTAAGATAACAAATATTCCGCAGGAAAAGTTTATTACCCTAATTAAGGAAAATAACCCGGAAGATGTGGGCGTGGGAGCGGAACTGTTGGTAAATATGCAGAAGAGATGAGTTATTGGAGCTGGAAGGCTCTTTTCTTTTTGACATCAAAGCCTGAGAGAAGGTGAAGAGCGTGCTCATAGAAACAACCAACATCTCAATACACTGCGCTTTCGACGAAATCGTTGATACAGCAGCCTTAATCCCCAACCCCCGAAACCCCAACCAGCACCCAGAAAACCAAATACACCTGCTGGCCAAGATAATAAAAGCCCAGGGTTGGCGAGCACCAATAACCGTTTCGACCAGAAGCGGTTTTATAGTTCGCGGCCACGGGCGTCTGTTGGCAGCGCAGCACCTGGGGCTTGAGCAGGTACCTGTTGACCGGCAGGACTATACATCGGAGGCCGAGGAATGGGCGGATTTAATTGCTGACAATCGGATCTCGGAGTTGGCCGAGTTGAGTCTATGCAAAAGTATCGGAAAATTATCCACGCCGGCATTGCCCGGTGGGTGAAGGATTTCTATTTAGCCCCTTTAAGGAATTTGAGTCTTATCCCCAAATGATATAAACTTAAAAACAGGAGGGATAAGCAAGTCATGACAAACATGAAAAGTAAAAGATACCCAAAAGAATTTAAAGATCAACTAATTCAAGAAGCTCAAGAAATCGGAAACGTCTTGCAAGTGGCCAAGCGCCATGAAATAAGCCCAAAGACCCTATACGGCTGGATTAGCCAGTCGAAACACAAAGCATGGCAGCACACAAACGGCGAAGCAAAGAAAACAGCTGTTTATATACCCTCAAATCAAGAGTTTAAACAGTTAGAAAAGGAAAACGATAAACTTAAAAAACTCCTTGGCGAAAAAGACCTTGAAATCGCCATTATGAGGGACCTAATAAAAAAGAAAAACCCCGGCTTTCAGACAGGATAGAAATAGCCGATAAGTGGATTGACCGGGGATACCCAGCAGCCTTCGTGCTGCGTATTGTCGGCGTAAATGAAGCTACGTACTACCATCGGAAAAAGCATCCCCC
>LADO01000037.1 GCA_000961595.1 Peptococcaceae bacterium BRH_c4b | reverse complement strand
TTTATCCGTAGATTTCTTATTCATATTCTGCCAAGCAGGTTTATGAAAATCCGACACTATGGCCTGCTAGGAAATCGAAACAAGAATACAAAACTAAAGCTTTGTAAGCAGCTAACTCATACGCCGGTTGTAACACAAGACAAAGCCTCTACACTGCAAATTATTCTTAAAATTACAGGTAAGGATTTATCTAAATGCCCCTACTGCGGTTCGGATAAACTTAGCCGTTTCATGTACTTGGATAAATCTCCTCCCGCCATTATCAAAACTGCATAACGTGAGAAATTCTTCAAAAAATGCCCTGTTATGGGGAGGGGGTAATTATGTCCATTTTATCTTATCGGCTGCTTACTATTAATATTAGTCACCGGTTATTGAGCTTGGCTCTCTATTAAAATTTAATTTTATCCATTCAAGAAAATATTCAATCCCCATAGCATTTTCTTCCCAGCGGTTTCGTGCTATGTAATTATCCAAAGTTAGGTAAGCAACTTCTCCACCCATAAACTGCCGCTAATTTACTCAAGCTCTGAATTCGGGCTTGAGCCTTTTTACGTCCTAACTTCGGATAATTTGCTAAACATTATTAGTATGATTGCTAACATAGGGTCCCTCATAGCCTTACCCTAGCAAATCATCCAGCAACACGATATGTGAGTTTAATATTGTAATTATTTCCACAGGGAACAATGTACTCCTTCTTTGTTTGTATTTCGGAAATAAAAATTACAGTTTGGTTCACGGTGAGGTTTTCCCCGGCATATCGATAGGACACGCCTTGAGCCTTCGGAGTAACCCCGGAAGGTGAATTATAGGCAAAATAGCCACCGCGGAGATTCCATCCGGTCGCTTCTGGGTCCCCGATAACGTCCAGGACGACATATTTCCCGATACGGTTGGCCCGGATATTTGGCGAGGTCAATCTCGATATTTTTCCTCCAGGCAGAAAATGCACCGGAGTCGAGGAACAAATGGATAAACGATAATAGACATCACCCCTGGAAATAAAAAACCGCCCATCGGCGTCTTAACTTGCTCCTCTATGGCCTCCTGTGAAATATGGCATCATTTTAGCCCTAGCCTCCGCTGCCACCCGACCAGCCTCGTCCGGGTTATCGTAGCACCGGGATAGACAACGGTCTTGATAATTGCCACTAAATATGGTACTATATTTATGAGGTGAGACCCGTGGGTAAACTTGAAAAACTATTTCAAAAAATTAAAAACAACCCAAACACGTTAGATTTGAGGAACTGGATAAAATATTAAGTCAAGCAGGCTTTAAAAGAAGGCAATCACATAAAGGTTCAAGCCATTATGTTTATAAAAAAGGAGACAAGATTATAAGTGTTCCTTACCATGAGCCTCACATTAAAGCCCATTATGTTAAAGAAGTTATAATAGCCCTTGAAGGAGCGATGGAAAATGAATAAAAAAGACCTTCAGTATTACCTCGCGTTACCTTATAAAGTAACCCTTACCCCCGCAGAGGAAGGCGGGTATGTGGTCTCAGTTCCAGACCTTCCTGGTTGCATTAGTCAGGGTGAGACCTTGGAGGAAGCTATTAAAATGATTGAGGACGCTAAAATATGCTGGCTCGAAGTTGCCATGGAAGAAGGCATTGCAATCCCTAGACCTACTAGAACCGATGAAGAATACTCAGGTAAATTTAATATAAGAGTACCGAAATCCCTTCACCGAATCCTTGCCGAGAAAGCAAAGGAAGAAAATGTAAGCCTCAACCAATACGTTAATTACCAGCTATCTCGTGGAGTCGGGTATAAAAAGGCCGAGCGTTAAACTCGGCCTTTCGTTTTTATCGCCAGGACAATTCCTCAACAGCCCTGGTGAGGTCATCCTCGTTCGGCAGGGTGTACCGTGTGACCATCTTCAGATTCGGAGTTCCATATAGGACTATTGAGGATGTACTACCTGGCGAAGCACGACCTTACGACGATGAGATCGGCAGCAGAAGAGATAATTTTTCCATTCTACTAGAGCAGGAATCCACACCGGGAAGTAGAAAATATTAGATAGTTTGTACCGTTTTTAGAATAGAATCTAGGTATCTAGTAAAGGAGGAGAGGAAAATGACAAAAGCAAAGGATATGACACAGGAGCAGATTGCCCATACCTTCTGCACTTGGTGTGATTACCGCCGCTTTGTCGCAGGTAATACCTACTGGGGGTGCGGCCTGGCAGAAAAGAAAAGGGAAGAACTTTGCTCGTATAGAAAGACAATGCAGAAAGAAGAAAAAGTAAAGGAAAGCAGCGTGGCTCATTAATTTTACTCTTTCCTTCACCTATCATTGGCATGGGAAACAAGTTGGCTGGCTGGAAGTTATTTTCAGTTACCGACACCGGAAACAATTTTTGGTAAACAAAGACAATATATCAACAATGTCCCTAATTATCCTTAATAAATCTGATTATATGCGACAGCGGAGAACCGTCCCCGCTGTCGCATCTGGCAATTTCAGCCGCAGTGACCCTGCTGCTACTACACGGCCAGGCAGACCCGGTTCCTACCCTCTGCCTTGGCCCGGTAAAGGGCCTCGTCTGCCCTGGCGATCAGGGCATCCACATTTGTCTCAATACCTGGCTCCGTACAGGCCACACCGAAACTAGAGGTAATATTTACGCATACCGGAACACCCGGCAGGGGTATGCACTGTTCCTCCACCGCTACACGCATGCGTTCCGCTATCCTTTCCGCCTGCTCACATTTGGCGCCGACAAGGCAGGTTATGAATTCCTCCCCGCCGTAACGTCCGACAAAATCATAAGTGCGACTGAAACCTGACAGGCGGGAGGCAAAAACCTGCAGTACCACGTCCCCGGCCTGGTGACCGTATGTATCGTTAACCTTTTTAAAGTGGTCGATATCCGCCAGGATAATACTCAGAGAAGTCCCTTCCCTTTTGCATCTCTCCATTTCCTGGTCCAGCCTCTCCATGAAAACCCGCCTGTTCAGCAAGCCCGTCAGGTAGTCCACCGAGGCAAGGTACTCGGCCCTTTCCCGGGCCTTTTCAGCCTCCTCCTTGGCTTCAACAATTTTTGATATATCAATAAATGAAATTATGGCGCCTGTAAACCGGCCTGCATCATCACGCAATATATTAATATTTTTTAGAATAGACAGCAGGTTGCCGTCTTTGTTGGTGATTGTGCACTGGTGCTTTAAAATTGGCTCTGTCCGGGAGTCATCGTACATGGCGCATCTTTCCATGCATTTGGATTTGAGCATGAGGATGTGTCGCCCCAGTATTTCTTCCTTCTGAAAACCGGTTATGGAGTAGAATTCGTCGTTGACATTGACTATTTCACCATAACTATTGACTATGTATATAGCCGTGGCTGCGGTCTGCAGTATTTTGTCCTGCAGGCATTCCCCTATTTCCAGTGCCCTGCGGGCTTCCATCAGGGGGCTTAGGTCTATGGCACAGAGCAAGGCCCCGAGGTAGTGCTCCTCTTTCATTACAGGCTGTACCGTAACGGTAATCTCTCCCCGTCCAGTCCAGTTATAAAGCGTCGCCGGGGCGCGATTTGGACCTGTTTTATATTCATCAAGCACCATTCTCAGCCGCTCACCCTGGTCTCCGTTATAAAAATCCCACAGGGAGCGATTCAGCATTTCTTCGCGGCTTCTACCCGCCAACTGGGAGGCAAACTGGTTGATTTCGATAATATTGTCCTGCGTATCGACAAAAATAACTCCCTGCTGCATACTGGATAGAACCTCCCGCAGTCTGGTCAGGCCTATTTCGGCTTCGGCCTTGGCCCTCAACAGTTCCTGCTCCATCATCCTGCGCCTGGTGATATCCCTGAAAGTTACGACACAGCCGGTAATCTCACCGTTTTCAATAATGGGCGCGGAGACAACGGCCACGGGAAATATTGTGCCGTCCTGGCAGGTAAAAGCTTCGTTTTCCGAATGGTAGACCTTGCCGGTGGATAAAGTCTGCAACATAAGACAGTCTCCCGCCGGAAGCATCGTCCCGTCATGCCTGGAACCATGGATAAGCTGATGAATAGCCCGGCCCTTCAGTTCCTCCCCACAGACACCCAGCAGGCGTTCCGCCTCAGGGTTCATAAAGGTAAGCCTACCGTTCGGATCCAAAACATATACCCCCTCGCCCAAGGAAGTAGTAATACTGCGCAATTTTTTTTCCTGCAGGGCAAGGGCTTCTTCTGTTAGCTTAGCCTTCAGCAGCAGGCGCACCCGGTGCCGCAGCAAAGCCGTATTAACGGGCTTGGTGATAAACTCGTCTGCACCTGTCTCATAAGCCCTCTGCACCGACTCATCGTCTTCGGGGACGAATATCATCAAAACCGGCACGCATTCGCCGCCAGGCAGTTCCCGTATCCTGGCGCAGGCACCGATGCCGTCCATCCGGGGCATAACAATATCCAGCACTACAATTTGCGGCCCGTAGTCCTTGAACATTTCCACAGCATGAACGCCGTCCCCGGCTTCCACGACTTCATACCCGTCCCGCTCCAGGGCTTCCCTCAGCAACAGTCTACCGGCCCTGTCGTCGCCGGCTATCAGGATAACCGGTTTTTTTTCATTGAGCATAGTTTTTCCCACCATTACTTTACCTTTCCGGTCTTGATGCGAACTGCCACCAGCCGGTCACCTGAAAATGATGCCACAGCGTTAACCATGGTTAAAATAGGTGTGATAAAATATTCTATCGGTATACCCTGGCCTTGGAGTATTCAAACATGTGCTCTCTAACATTCAAACTCTTGGACATGACGATCATCTCTCCGTCCTCCAGGGGTAAACCGTCTTTAGGGTTATTGCCTATCTGCTCCACCAGCCACTCTTTAAACAACTGCAGACCGCCCAGGTTCTGGGGAAAGCCTCCCCACAAATCCCATACCCTGAAATATACTATAAAATGCAGCCGGTATACATTGGCTATGCGGTCTTTCTTTACTTTTATATCAATTAGCCGAAGGCAAGGCTGAGATTTTCCATCCACCAGATCTTCAGGCCTGGCTATTTCTATACAGGACTTGACGTGGCCGAACCCCTGGTCTTTAAAGCTGTTAATGAGGCTGTCCACCTGGATACAAATCCTGCTCCCATAGGTATATTTCTCGTTTTCGCCCACATGGGGATTTAAAATATAGGTACTGAAATATTCCTCGATTCTGTCCATGGTAGTCGGCGGCGGCATACTCATACCCGGGGGCATGTCGTCGCAAAGAGGCCTCAACCCGGGATGTTTTATCCTGCAGCAGACAAAATCAAATTCCCGCCTTAACTGTCCCGGATAACTTCCCCATTCCACGGGATACTCGTAGGCGTCAATTTCCCATAATTTTTTCTGCAACTGATACCACGCATCGGGAAGGTTGTGCGCATCCACAAAAACCGGTGTGAGATACTCTATTCTTTCTTCCGTCATTTTTCGACACCCCTTTCTACCCCCCATATATTCCCTGCCATCAGGCTTTAATCCTGCCAGTGCTATTACTTCATTAAAAAAATACAATATACCGGTATGTCAACCCCCTGCTATACATATTTAACCCCGAACCACCAAATAATGATAATATGAGCGATAATACCAAAAAAATCAATGGTTTCCAAATTGCAGCCACATATATCGGTATAACCATCGGGGCTGGATTCGCCTCCGGCCAGGAAGTGCTTCAGTATTTTTCCTTTTTCGGCCTGGACAGCTTTCCAGCCCTCACCCTGGCAGCCATGCTATTTATTGTCTTCGGGTGGATGATTCTAAATCTGGGGGCAAGGCTGCAAGCCCGGTCGCACCGGGAGATTCTGGACTACACCAACGGTAAATACCTCGGCCTGGCCGTGGACTTGGTGATAACCTTTTTCCTTTTCGGCGCTTTTGTGGCCATGCTGGCGGGAGCCGGGGCAAGCCTGCAGCAACAGTTTGCCTTCCCACCTCTGGTGGGAGCGCTAATTATGTCCGCGTCATCGCTGGCCACGGTGTTTTTTGGGCTGGCGGGAATAGTTTCTGCCCTGAGCTTTCTGGTGCCGGTGATGATGGCGGGAATTTTTGGGGTTTCCCTATCCGTGCTACTTTCCTCACCGACCGGCCTTAATCATATCAATATTTATACGCAACCCTGGGCGGCGGTAATTCCATACTGGCCCCTATCGGCACTGATTTATGTATCCTATAATCTGGTAATGGCAGTGGCTATACTTGCACCCATGGGCAGCATGTCAGAAAACCGGAAACAGCGCTGGGAGGGCGCCCTTCTAGGAGGGCTGGGCCTGGGGGCAGGCATACTGGCCATTAACCTTGCGCTGCTTATAATTCCAGATTCCTTCAGTTACCCCATTCCCATGAGTTTTATAGCCGCGGGCTTTTCCCCGGCCGTGTCCCTGGGCTATACCGCAGTGCTGCTGGCTGCCATTTACACCACCGCCGTGGGCGGTCTTTACGGCTTCGCGGCCAGGCTGACCAGACCGGGAACCAGGCGTTTCAAACTGCTGGTACTGGTCATAACCGCAGCGGCAATAGCAGCCAGCCAGCTGGGATTCACCACCCTGGTACGTTTCCTTTACGCTGGTGTGGGCATCGCCGGCTTCCTCCTGCTGGGAGGGCTGGCTTATAGCTTTATTAAAACAAAAAGCAGGCCAAAACCAAACCCGGCGGTATAATCGGCAAAACCTATAGAAAAAAAGACCGACTCATTGAGCCAGCCCTCTCAGGTTAATTAGTTTAATTATAATAATCCTTTGCCCTTCTGCACGGCTATGGCAATCATCTGCTCCTTTTTACTGAAACCAGGAACTTTTAGGGCAAATTATACTGTACCATCAATGCTGGCCAGCAAATCCTTTAAAGCCTTGACCTGCTGCATATTTAACCTGGACTTTAATACGTCGTTAAACTCCACGGCCACGGTGATAAGTTTTTCCGCCAGGCCCCTGCCCTTTTCCGTTAGGAAAACCCGCAACGCCCGCCTGTCTTCGGGATCGCTCCGCCTCTCCACCATCTTTTCCTTTTCCAGACGATCCACCAGTCCTGTAACGGCAGGACTTTCCAGGGAAAGCCGTTCGGCCAGGTTTTTGACATTCTGACCGTCTTGCATTATTAAAGCAAAAAGAATGAAAGACTGGGTAACGGTAATACCGTATTGGCTAAAGCGGTTATTATAGTATTTATGAAGCTTCCGGGCGGCCACCCCGACCTCGAAACACAGGAAAGTGGTAAAATCCTCCATGTCATTACTCCTTACCAATTGCAATTATAGATAATATATTCGCATGTTAATTATTTGTCAATAACATACTGGCCTTTGATTCTAACGCCCGGCAGTTATCTTCCTCTAAATACAGGCTTTCCGTCATTTGATGAAAAATTATTTCATACTACAACGTATTATTTACCCCCCGGTAAGCAAAATAGTTACATGTTCTTCAGATTTGTATTCTACGGACTTCTGGGCTGGGTTCTGGAGGTGTTCTGGACGGGCCTGGAATCAGGCCTGGGGGGAGATCCCCGGCTGCGCTCCACAACCTATCTCTGGATGTTTCCCATTTACGGGCTGGCGGTATTCCTGGAGCCCGTACACCAGCACATCAGGCACTGGCCGTGGCTGCTGAGAGGGATAATATGGCTGGTTATAATATGGGCCATTGAATACGTCACCGGTGGCCTGCTACGTATGTTTACCGGGTATAGCCCCTGGGACTACACCGGCGTGGGACGGTGGGAAATAAACGGCCTAATCAGGCTGGACATGGCCCCCCTCTGGTTTGCGGCAGGGCTGTTGTTTGAAAAGACGCATGATTTTATCAAAAAAATAACCGCCAGACTGTGAAAAATACTGTCGCTCCGGTTTAAAGGAAAGGGGGACACACCTTCTTGTTTGTCTAAAATCCTTACGTTTTAACAGGATCACGAAGGAATGTCCCCTAATTTAATGAAGGATTATTCGATTTTATGTAAAATATCTATAATATAAGAGGGAATATTTTTTTCCTTGCTTAAAAACAACAATAATTAATATAAGGGTAAAGGGGGTGTAAGTTGTGAGTCTGGGCACTGGAATACTGCTTTCCCTGGGATTTGCTTTCGTAGCCGCATTCGTGGTAATGACCATTAGCGGCACGGCCAAGGATATGACACTGGCTACCACCAAAATGGAAGAACAGGGACACTCCCACCATTAATGTAGGGCCAAATATTATTAATAGCAATGAAGCACGAGAACCGTCCCCTTGCTTCATCAACCTTTAGATTACGCTGTAGTACTATGACCTGCAATGAAATTATGGCCGAATAATAATATGGCCTCCCTGATCAGTTTGGCTGCCAGCAGCGAGGTACTTTCCCCTGGGTCATATACCGGACATACCTCCACCAGGTCAAAACCCACCACCGGCAGGCGGGCCAGCATATGGAGAGCCTGTAGTATTTCCTTTGCCGAACACCCGCCGGGTTCCGGTGTACCCGTCCCTGACGCGTAGGCGGGATCCACCACGTCTATATCCAGGGTTAAGTATACCGGCCTGCCGGCCACCCCGGCGATGATATTTTCAATATTTTCACCGTTCACCTCGTGATACAGGTTGGTTTCCTCCCGGGCGAAGCGAAACTCCTCCCGGGCTCCGGAACGTATGCCACACTGAAAAATGTTCCTGCCTCCCACCACTTCAGCCACCCTGCGCATTACCGTGGCATGGGAAAGTTTTTCCCCCAGATACTCATCCCGCAAATCGGCATGGGCGTCCAGTTGCACCACCACCAGGCCGGGATAATGGGAAGCAGCCTTTTCCACCGCCGGCAGAGTCACCAGGTGTTCTCCCCCCAGCAATACAGGAAATTTTCTATCAGACAGAACTCCATCCATGGCTTCGGCAATATACTCCAGGTTTTTTTCCACCCTGCCGGGCACTATCTCAACGTCACCAAGATCATGATAAACATAATCGGACAAATCCCTCTCCGCAACCGGACTGTACTCCTCCAGCCCGACGCTTACCAATCTGATGTGATGCGGACCAAAGCGGGCACCCGGCCGGAAACTTACCGTAATATCCATTGGGGCTCCCATAATCACAATATCCGCTTTGCCATAATCGGGGGAACTCCCCATAAATCCGTTAAACCTTTCCAAACCCATGCATAACCCTCCCAAATACTGAAACAATACTTAAGGCGGCATCTCTGCCGCCCGGATTTTATGATTCTATTTAAGCAGTTCCTGTACGAAAGGCGGAAGAACAAAACACGTGCGATGTATTTCAGGGCTGTAATAACGGGTGTTGAGATCCGGTAATTTGCTGATATCCACCTTAAGCGGGTCATGCTTCTTGCTGCCCATGGTGAATGACCACAGCCCTCCCGGGTAGGTAGGCACGTTACCCAAAAATAGCCTGGTTACGGGAAAGATTCCCGATACGTCTTTGTATATCCGGGGTATCAGATCCCTATTGAAAAACGGTGATTCCGTCTGGGCCACAAATATGCCGTCCCCGGTCAGGGCGTCATGCACATCCTTGTAGAAGGCCGCCCCGAAAAGCCCTTCCGCCGGCCCGATAGGGTCGGTGGAGTCCACCACGATCATATCGTAAGTGTTTTTATGCTCCTTAACGTGTCTGATGCCGTCGGCAACCAGCACCTCTACCCGGGGATCGTCCAGGGCACAGCTAATTTCCGGCAAATATTTTTTGGCCGCCTCGACTACCTTGCCGTCTATCTCCACCAGAGTCGCCTTTTCCACGGATTTATGCTTGATAATCTCACGGATGGAGCCGCCGTCCCCGCCGCCTATAACCAGCACCCGGCGGGGGTTGGGCAGGGTATTCAAACCGACGTGGGTGATCATCTCATGGTATACAAACTCGTCTGCGATGGTGGTCTGTATAATGCTGTCCAGCAGCAGCATACGGCCGAACTGGTGGGTATCAACCACCGCCAGCTTTTGATAGGGTGTTTCCTCATAGTGTAGCGTTTTGGCTACCCGGCAACCAATGGTCAGATCTTTGGTTTGCATTTCGGTAACCCACAATTCCATACATAACCCTCCTAAATCAATACCACATGGGTACGGCAGCAAGGGCGCACCCGGTTTTAACCACCCTGTGCTCCACTGCGGCAATTTTTATGTCTTTCAGATCCATTCCCCGGGAGCGAAAAGACTCTTCCAGCATAGCCCTGATCCTGTCCCGGGCTTCCTCCTTGCCACACACCCCGGAAAATTCCATGATCACCCCGAAGGTGTCGGCGGAAATTCCCACACCTACAGCGGCCGCTATCAGCTGGCCCGGTTCCTGGCTAACGATATAGCCGTAAGCGGTAGGCACCAGTGAGCCCGGTGGAATAACCAACTCAGGATCAATCTCAGCTTCCGGCGGCAAAATGCTGCTTACCCTGATTAAGTTGATATTACCGATTCTGCCGGCCAGCAGGGCGTTGTCAAAAGCCGTCAGAGTACTGTCCCCCTCTGCAGCGGCAGCGGTTAAAAAATATTTTTTCGGCGTCGGTAGCATGATAAATCCCCTTCCGAAAATAGTATAACCTCAAACAAACAATAAAAATTATACCACCTGCATGCTAAAAAACAACAATTAATTTTTGTTTTTCCTGAAAAACTATTTATTTTCTCCGGTGCATAGTTATCCCCTCGCAGAGGGAATATATTTAATGATTTTAAGGCAAGCGACTTCAATATTTAAGGGGGTTATCGCATGCAAAAAACCATACTAGCCACCTTCCCCACCCGGGATAGCGCGGAGAGGGCTATTCAGGAACTGAGAAGCAAGGGATTTGAAAATGAAATATCGATGATTTCCAGAGAAAATCAAAAGGATGACTGGGTTGATAATAAGCATGCTCCTGCCACCGGAGGAGATCCGGTGATGAATGGGGCGGGCACCGGCGGAACCGTAGGCGGGATCATTGGCCTTGCTGCAGGGGTGGGTGCCCTGGCTATACCGGGCATCGGACCGGTGCTGGCCGCCGGGCCCATCGCAGGGCTTCTTTCCGGGGCCGCCACCGGGGGCATCGCCGGAGGTCTGGTAGACTGGGGAATACCGGCGGAAAGGGGCCGTTTTTACGAAGACAAGGTGAAGCAGGGCAATATCATGGTGACTGTGCGCTGTGATCAGGGAAAGATAGATGAGGCCGCCAAAATACTACGTAATTCTGGCGGCAAAGACGTAGAGACACATTAATATATTCATTATGCAATAACCAAAATATTCCGGTAATAAACCCCAATATTTTGTAGATAATAAACCCGGAAGCCAACATGGCTAAATTTTTCAAAGGAGGCACAACAATGGATCAAGCATTCCAACTGCAACAACAAATTCAGCGCCTGCGCCAGGAGATCAACGACATTTCCCAGGTTTGCAACGCGCTGCAACAGTCCGAGCAAGTCAACACCATGCAACTGCAGCAACTTCAGCAAAAAGAGGTTATCGCCACCCAGGGACTGCGCCGGATTCAGCAGGCTGCCAATTCATTGAACCAGGAGATCAACCAAATCAGCAGCATTGCCCAGCAGATGGCCGGGCAAATGCAAAACAGGACCTTCTCCACCAACTTTGCCAACCTGTCTTCAGGCTTTAACCCCTATCCAAGCACCGGGGCTTGGGGCCAAACCGGAAGCTTTGCAGGACAGGGCGCATTTGCAGGTCAAAGCGGCATTTATTCCGGGCTGTCCGGCCAGACCGGCACAAATGCGTGGCAATTAGGTCAGAGCAACTTAAATCAGCCGGGTTCTTCCTTCCCCGGCTCATACCAGCAAAGTTATGCAACTAATTTGCCGGGCGGACAGAACACTGCTATTATGTCGGCTACCACTCCCTTTTCATCTATGGGTAATAATGCCAATGCCCTGCTCCAGAGTACCTATACACCGTACCAGGCAAACCAGTACGGATTCAGGTAAAAATTCCCCATACTATATAGGAAGTGTACAACCCGGTCATTATGGCCGGGTCTGTTTTTTTTTCGTAAAGACCGTATTAGACAATATTTACCCCTTAACATTTTTTACCATTATTACTATAATTTTAGTAAATAATAATGGGGGTGATTCTATGTCAAAAACCATCAAGGACGGCGCATCTTTTAACCAGCGTGATGTAATAGATTTTCTGGTTGAATTCTCTGCCTTCAAAGACAGAGTGGAGAAAAAATTTAAAGATGTATCCAGGGAGCTGGATGGTAAAATCAATGAGCACGACCTTTGGGTGGGGGTTTATCTGATAGCCACCGATTATGCGGAGGAACTGGCCAATAAAAAAAGTAAGCAGGAACCTGTGGTGCAAAAGGTGTCCTGATTCAGCTACACCCATAATTTTTACCCTTATTTAATTTTTTTCATGAAGGGCATGCTATAATTGGAGGTGAGCCTTATGGCCCAAGGGTAACTTGGAGTAAGCTTGATCAATTCCCGCCCAGGCGGGAATTTTTATTCCAGAGAGGTGATATCATTGTATGACCCCGTAGTAATAGCTTTCGGGCCTCTAACCATCAAATGGTACGGTGTAATCATGGCCACCGCCTTCTTGCTGGGCATCGGGCTGGCCTACCGCAGGGCTCAGAGCCAGGGCTACGATACCGACCACCTGATAAACATGATAACATTAATCATCCCCATGTCCATCATCGGGGCGAGGTTGTATTTTGTTATTTTTGAATGGGAAGCGTACCGTCTCAACCCACTGGACATTCTGGCCATATGGCAGGGCGGGCTGGCCATACATGGGGGACTACTGGGGGGCATCCTGGCCGGGCTGTGGTATATCAGAAAATACAGGCTGCCGTTCTGGCAAACCGCCGATATACTGGCGCCTAGTGTCATACTGGGACAGGCCATCGGTCGCTGGGGCAACTTTTTTAATCAGGAAGCCCACGGCGGACCCGTATCCCGGGAATTTATCTCTCACTTCCCGGCTTTCATTCAGAACCAGATGTTAATTAACGGCGTATATTATCATCCTACCTTTCTGTACGAGTCGCTGTGGAATTTTGCCGTATTCGGAGTACTCCTGTATAAATGGAGGAAACGTGATTTCTCCGGACAGATAACCCTACTCTACCTGTCGTTGTATTCCCTGGGCAGGTTTTTTATTGAGGGGATGCGCACAGACAGCCTCATGCTGGGTCCCATCCGGGTAGCCCAACTGGTTAGCGCACTGCTTTTCGTTATCGGCATAACCGGTTTATTTTACACCAGGCGTAAGGCCGGAAAAATGGCACGTTAAAAAAGCCGGCCATACTCCTCCACCGCCCCGCATGAAAGATGCCATGGTCAGACGTTACCCCGCACAGCCTGCAGCAAAAGGCAGGCGGAGGGCCGGCAAAAAGGCATCCTGCTTGCTAGCGGGCTATTTTTGTGTTAAGCTCAAATATGGTAATATAGCAAAAATCTGTCGATAACGGGGTGCTCCCACATGAAAGGCCGAGGCAGGAATTCTGCCCCAAATGGAAAAAAATCCTCTACCAGGCCATCCCACCGCGAACATATAAAATGCCAACTGCTGGGTATCGCCATAATGGCTCTGGCTGCACTGGGTATGGCCACCTTTTTTACTAACTCTCCGGGCATGCTGGGCCGCATCATTGAACGGACCATGCTGGTGCTGACCGGAGAGGGCCGGTATGTACTGCCGTTGCTGCTTGCCCTGGCGGGCATAAAAATGTTGACCGGGGAGCAGCGGTTTAGACTTAATGCCCGGGTCACCGGCATATTCGTGCTGTACATGACGGTTCTTTTTTATCTGCATATGGATATTATACCCTCCCAGTATTTCAAGGCCGCCCTGTTGGGTCAGGGTGGCGGCTTTCTGGGTGCCGCCGGAACCTACCTGCTGAATCTTTTGTTTGGTCGGGTGGGCACATATATAGTATTGGCGGCCCTGGGTCTGGTTGCCCTGATACTGATCACCGGCTCTACCCTGGGGCAACTAGGTATGGTTGCCACCCTGCGGGCCAGAGCCATGGGCAGCAGGGTGGGCAGTAACATTGTAAGTTTTCTTTTCGAAGAAGTCGACCCGGAAAGAGAAATACGTAAGGGCTCAATAGATAAAGACCGGAAAAGCGGCATTGTAAAAATTAACGGCGGCGACGCCAACCCGGAAGAAGGGGAGCCAGCCGGGAAAGCTTCAGGGACGGATGACCGGTTGGACAGCCCTCCCCCGGCGCCAAGAAAACATAAAGAAAAATATGACCCTCAGGACGATCTGGTAATTGAGCTGGCCCCCCTTGCCCTCTCTGACGGTAAGACTTACAGGTTACCCCCGGTATCCCTGCTGGCCGGGCTTAAAAACAAAAAATCCGGGGCTTCCAACAGCGAGATTGCCGAACGCACCCGTATTCTGGAAGAAACCCTGGAAAACTTCAGCATTGCCGCCCGGGTCACGGAAGTATCCGTAGGACCGGCTATAACCCGTTATGAAATACAACCCCCCCCGGGCGTAAAAGTAAGCCGCATCGTGGGACTGGCTGATGATATTGCCCTTAGTCTTGCCGCGCCCGGTGTACGCATTGAGGCTCCTATACCGGGCAAGGCGGCGGTAGGTATAGAAGTCCCCAATCGCGAAATCTCCATGGTAGGGCTGCGGGAGCTTCTGGAAAGCAGGGAGTTCACCACCCCGGCCTCCCGCCTGACTGTTGTGCTGGGTAAGGATATCGCGGGCGCCCCGGTAGTAGCTGACCTTGGTAAAATGCCTCACCTGCTGGTGGCTGGCGCCACCGGCTCCGGAAAAAGCGTTTGTATAAACACTCTGGTGTCAAGCATACTTTTCAGGGCTACTCCCGATGAAGTAAAATTTTTGATGATAGATCCCAAAATGGTGGAACTGACCACCTATAACGGCGTTCCTCATTTGATCGCCCCGGTAGTCACCGATGCCAAAAAAGCGGCTGGTACCCTGCGCTGGGCGGTCAAGGAAATGGAAAAGAGGTACGAACTGTTCGCCCAAACAGGGGTAAGGGATATAGCCAGGTATAACAAGCTTTGCGGCGCTGCCGTGGACTCCCCGGACACCCCCCTTCCCTTTGTGGTGATAATTATTGACGAGCTAGCGGATTTGATGATGGTAGCGCCCGCAGACGTTGAGGATTCCATCTGCCGCCTGGCCCAGATGGCCAGAGCCGCCGGTATGCACCTGGTAGTGGCTACCCAGAGGCCCTCCGTGGACGTGATTACGGGACTGATTAAAGCCAATATTCCTTCCCGGGTATCTTTTGCGGTATCATCACATATGGACTCCCGTACCATTTTGGATATGGGAGGGGCCGAAAAACTGCTGGGCAAAGGAGACATGCTGTTTTTCCCGGTGGGCGCCCCCAAACCGGTGAGGCTACAGGGGGCATACCTGTCTGATCAGGAGGTAGAAGCCCTGGTGGGCTATCTCAAAGAACAGGCCCAGCCGGTTTACGACGAGCAGGTACTTAAAACGCCCCCGGCAGAAGAGAAAAACGACTCCGCCAATTTCGAAGACGAGCTGCTACCCCAGGCGGTGCAGATATTTATTGAAAGCGGTACGGCGTCCATATCCTTACTCCAGCGCAGGATGCATATAGGCTACGCCAGAGCGGCCAGACTGGTGGACATTATGGAAAGGAAGGGTATCGTGGGGGGTTTTGAGGGCAGCAAGCCCAGGTCGATTTTAATGTCCCTGGATCAATACCAGCAAACTTTTGATTCCGGATCCCAGTAAACTCCGGTCCGTCGGCCCGGCAGACACACACACGATAACAGCCGCAGAACAGCCACCGGACAAACAACATTAATTACTCCCGGCCTGCAGGAAATTGATTGGGGGTTGACTTGTCTATAGCCCGGTGTTACATTTTAAAAGATAATATATATAGTGCCATTACGGGGAGGGAATATCATGTTTGACTTTAGCATTTTTTATCTTTTTTCCGGCATATGCCTGGGTATCGGTGTATTGGCAGTGATTTTTGTAAAACCTATCGCAGAAGTACTTGAAAAGGTAGAAGAGCAGTCCAATGGCAGGGTACAGCACTAATTATTTACTTAATCAAGAATAGAGTGACTCCCGGTGCGTCTCATTTTTTTATATTATGCTAATGCTCTCCCTGTTTAATACAAAGGAGGAACGGCAAATTGGCCAGTGGAAAATCAGTAACTGCCCCGGAATACCCCAGCAACGACAATATGGATAAAATTGTGGGCAGGGTAAAAAAAGATATGCTCTGGGTTTTGGTGAGCGTGGCAGTGGCCGTGACCGCAGGCCTGGCAGCGGGACAACTGATCTAAGGAAAGGGGACACACCTCCTTCGGAGGAATGTCCCCAACTTATGTCAGGGGACACACCTTTGTTTCAGAAGTAAGAGGTGAGAAGTCAAGGAGTCAGAATAAGAGAACCGGCGAAAATAACAGTAGTCAGGAATATCTGAATAGTGCTGGGGAAGGAATGTCCCCAATAAGAGTTTAAATGATAAAACCCCGGAATACCGGGGTTTTATATGTTTTTATACCATATAGCCAGAGCTGTAGCTATGATTAAAAGCCTAACTGGCAAGATAAGCTGCTTTTTTAGCAAGCCTTTTATCCTCAGCCACTCCGCCGCAGCCATAGGAAGCACCAGCACCATAAATATAAACCGAGCCACTGGCACAAAGGAAGGATTGCCCAGGGTAAAAATCCACAGCACCAGCGCCCAGGCCAGTATCCCCAGCGCAATCAAAGCCGGACCGGGCAGCTTATTACCTTCCATATATGCACCCCCGCATCTTTTTATATACTTTCACCCCTTCGCGCCAGAAATCCTTCCGGTTTTATAACCTATTTTCAAACGCCAACATATGTTGAAGTATATTTTCTGTACCGGAGGTCCTGGCGATGTCAGTGGAAGTATTAACGGTGGCAAACCACCGCCAGCTTGTGGATTTTTGCGTATTTCCCACCAGAATATACAGCCGCTCCGAAAACCCCAACAACATAAACGACCCCACGGGAATTTTCAATCCAACCCAAAACCCGGTCATGCAGCACCTGGAGGGCTGCAACCTGTTGGTTTTCAGGGACGGCAAATTAGTGGGCAGGGTGGCCGCCACCAGGGATCTGCTTAATCCTGACCCGGCCACGGGTTTCTTTGGCTGCTTCGAGTGCCTGAATGATCCCGGGGCCGCCACTGCTTTATTGGACGGGGCCCGGGACTGGCTGCGGGAAGAGGGCTGCACCAGAATGATCGGCCCGGCCACTTTTAATACCAACCAGAAGGTGGGCATGCTGGTTGAAGGATTTGAAAAAGGCTATCAATACATGATGCCCTTCAATCCCCAGTATTACCCGGAATTAATGGCAGCCGCCGGCATGGAGAAACTGACCGATCTGCTTACCTTCCGCTGGCGCCGGGAACAGGGCATACCCGCAAAAGTCGCCGCTGTTGCGGGCAGGGCAGCCAGAAACCCCGGGGTAACCCTGCGCAGAATTAATCTTTACCACCCCGCAGCGGATGTGGATTTGGTAAGAACTGTGTATAACCAGTCCATGTCGGCCAACTGGGGATTTATACCCCTTACCCGGGCAGAGGTAGCGGCCATGTTGAGCTTCTGCGCCGGTTCTGCCGACCCCGATTTATTGCTGGCCGTACTGGTCGACAAACAACCTGCCGGAATACTTCTTTTCACTCCCTCACCCTTCCCCTCACGCCCGGGATTAAAATCAGTGCGGGCAGCCATAATGGGCGTGGTCCCCGAACTCAGGCACAGGGGACTGGATTCCCTGATGATGCTGGAAGCCATCAAGAACCTGATTAAAAACGGCTACCATGAGGCCGACCTATCTCAAATACATGAGGACAACAGTGTCATGCTCAAGATAATCACCCGTGTCTTTGAGGGTGAACAAACCAGGCGCTTTAGAATATACCAGTGCGAGGTATAATATTAGCAATTTGCCTAATTTAACCTAGCATTTGACACCCCCGTTTGATTATTTTATTTTAATTAGGGGGTGATTTTTTTGTCCAAGGTGGAAGAACTGGTTTTGGAACTGATTGAACCTCTCCACGACTAAAGTCGCGGGATTCTGGAACCCCGGACCCCAGCGCTTCATTGATTCCTGCTTCATCGGGCCGAGCCTTCCTTGCGGTTGGTCTTACCGGGCCTTCACAGGCCATCCCCACAGTTCCTGCGGTTCATCTTAACTAATCTGGCCTAACTGGCTAAAATACGTTTTCCTTCAGCTAATATGTTTCTTGCTGCATTTATATCGCGGTCATGAATCGTTCCGCAAACCGGGCACTGCCACTCACGGACAGAAAGCGTTAGCATGGCATTCTTAGTGCCGCATTTTCCGCACAGCTTAGACGACGGGTAAAACGTGTCGATTATGACCACCGTCCTGCCGTACCAGGTTGCTTTATACTCCACCATGCGCCGGAACTCACCCCAGCCAGCATCGGATATGGCCTTTGCCACTTTACGGTTCTTGACCATGTTTTTTATCCGCAAGTCCTCCATGCTGATGACTTTGTTTTCGTCTACCAGCTTTTTGGATACCTTATGCTGAAAGTCCCTGCGCTGGTTTACGACCTTCTCATGCTGTCGGGCTACTTTTATACGGGCTTTCTCACGGTTTTTGGAACCTTTCTTCTTTTTAGAGTAGGTGCGCTGCAGTTTGGTTAACTTCTCCTGGGCTTTAACGTAATACTGCGGGTTCTCAACCACCTCATCGCTGGAGAGGATGGCAAACTTCTTGAGGCCCATGTCTATACCGACTTCACCGGTGGCAACATTTAATGGTTTGATTTTTACTTGACACAGAATGGAGGCGGAGTATTTACCGGAAGGTGTCCGACTCACGGTTACATTGATAATGTTGCCTATTTCCCTGCCGTCTGCCGCGTATTCTACCCAGCCCACTTTCGGCAGCTTGATCCGGTGATGCTTTACATCTATACGGATATTATTGTTTGTAAGATTGGTTTGATAAGACTGCTTCGGTCCACGTTTACTCTTGAATTTCGGGTAGCCTGCCCGGCCTTCAAAAAAGTTCTTATATGATTCATCCAGGTCTTTGAGGCTGTTTTGCAAAGCAAACTTGTCTACTTCAGCAAGCCACCCGGTATTGGGGGTGGCTTTGATCTGGGTGAGCATTGCCGAGCATTCGGTATAGCTCATGTACCGTTTTTCAGCTTTGTAAACCTCAACGTGCCACGCCAAGAAGTGGTTATACACCCAACGGGCACAACCAATAGTCTTATTAATCTGTGCTTGTTGATCCGGGGTTGGATAGATGCGCACCTTGAACGCTTTCTTTACCGGCTCAGTCATGCCCATCACCTTCTTTTTTCTGGGAGTCAATATACTTCTTAACCGCTTCCTCGGTGTTTTCACCTACACTGGCTACAAAGTATGACGGGTTCCAGAGGTGCCCGCCCCAAAGTTTCTTTTTCATACCGGGGAATTCTTTGAACAAAAACCGTGCGGTGTTGCCTTTAAGGGCCTTCAGTATGTCGGGAATATAGTGCTGTGGGGTACAGTCTACCAACAGGTGGACGTGATCCGGTATTACTTCCATTGTAACTATCTCGAATTTATGGAATTTTGCCAGTGACTGAAACATCTCTTTTATCCTGGCTTCTACTGAGCCTTCGAAAATCTTGTGGCGGTATTTTGTGCAGAAGACTATGTGGTAGCGCAGATAATATACGTAACCTCGTCCCTTATTGACTGGCATGGTTTTCACCTCTGCGTATATTATAACATACGTTGCCGTAGAAATGAAACATTAGTTCGGTTTGGGAGTGGTTTTTTGGCAACTAGTTTTAGTTGCCAAAAAATTGACCTAACTCATGACTGAAGTCAGAGTGTGCGGCCAAGTTTCATCAATTAAGTCTGGAGGAATTGAAGGAGTTATTTGACCAAATGGCCGATACGCTTGACCTGCTGGGCTGGATAAAACTTAACGAGGTACTGCTGCCCTAAGTGTTGGCGAAAAAAAGAAGCCCCGCAGTTTCGCGGGGCACTGAGAGCGAATTATCCCGTATCGTGAATATCCTTATTGATAACTACAATCCCCTAAAAGTAATTTTATTTGGCTCCTTAGCTAATGGAGAGATTCATGACTATAGCGACATTGACCTTATCGTTATAAAAGAATCGGATAAATCCTTTTTCACTTTAAGATAATATTTCGACAATTCCCTGTTATTCCCTTCAGGGGTTCCGATATGCAGAAGAACCGGCCATATTTTTAGGCCGGTTCTTTGTTTATTTCATACGTATCAGTGGGCTTCTTTGCGATGACGCCACGTAAAATGGAGCAATATCATCATTAAATGAATTAGGATTTTTGAACATTGTCTTTTATATCCCAAATAGTAATCCGCACAGAATTGTTTTTAAGGTTTTTCAAGCCCTTCTCAACCTAAAGAACATCTATTCGCCAATCCTCAGGATTACCCTTATTTCCCCCAATAATTGGATAGAGGCAATTGTTTCAGAAGCTCATTTTTAAAAAGTTCCTGGCTATTTATAACCAAGAGGTTTTTGTTTATTGATGATATTTAAAATCCAAGGCTTTATAACTTCGCAATATTATTCATATCAATCATTGACTGTAAACTAGGAACTCTTCTGTAATCAAAGCCGAGGCTTTGTTGTTTATTAATGCTAATAGCATTAGCAACTAACTCGATAAATTCATTTCCATCTTTAACTTTAAAGAGTACTTTAATTTTCTCAAAATGGCTTTTGGAGATAGCTTTTTCAAATAGTTCGGGTCTTTCTCTTTTGAAGAATAATGAACATCTAGGAAACCAAATATTGTAGTAATCATCATTAAATTGCAGTGAGGTTATAAAATACAGAATAATTTCTGTATCTATTAATGTTTCAAAGCTAATATCCGGATAAATAGCCCTCTGCTTCACGGTATCTGCTGTAACAGAAATTCTATTCAGACTTAATCGACGATTACGGATATCATCAAGCGTTGGAACATAAGCGTAAAAAATCGCTATATTAGAAGCATGAAGTTGGCCAGAATTATCATACCTAAAGAAATATACCGAGTGGATGAAGTAAGATGCCTCTGCATATTTACCAAGTTTCAGGAGAACTGTTATAAAGTAAAGGAATAACTCATATATAAAAAATTGATAATTATCAAAGTCGTTTTCTCTCCATGTGGAAATATTGTGAGGCCTATGCTTGTATGATATTAGCTCTTGAAAGAAATTGTAAAAAATGTCATTATCAACACCATCGTAATATTTATATACGGATATTACAATATTAATAAAGCTGTCTCTTAGTGGCAATAATTTTTGAATGCTCTCAATCACTTGTTCATCAAATTCAGCATCATTATTTCTTGTAATTCTGAAGTCTTCTAATGAAATAAAATAATCGGCAACATAATCCCTTAAAAGCCCATTAACCGCTTTAGGGCTGTTCTGTAAAGAATATTTTATCTTGCTTGCGTAATTAGCCGTTTTAATAATTACCGGCTCATCATCAAATAAATATAAAGGTGGCACACCCAAGGGGGGTCTTTTTAAACTTGGCCTATTATAAAGATTTCTTAAAAGTTTTTCGTAACTATGTTCAAAAATCTCTTCTGAGGAGAAGTCTAAATACATACGGCTATCCATGAATAAAGGTAAATATGGTTGATTATTTTCATCAAGCTCAGTAACTATAGGAATAAATTTGCTCTGACCGGTATCCTCATACATTTTTTTTGATATTATCTGAGATTCAGTTCCTACACCACCTTCATTGAGACTTGCCTTTGTCTGATATGTTTTATCGCAAATAACTAATACATTGTTTATCCCACTATCTGTTACCATTTGTTCCATAAATTTATATTTATCCTGACCTTCTTTTAAATCCCATTTATCTAATACAATCCAAATACCATCACTCATAAGTCTTTCAGCTAACTCCAACACCCATTGTTCATGTTTCACTGAAGACCAGCTATATGAAATAAAAACTTTTGGAATTTCTTTTTTACCTGTCATATTATCACCTTCACAAAATTCTTTAATGACGAAATACGACAAGGTAATAGTTATTTCCTTTAGAAGTAAATAATATTTTCCAGTAATATGACATGGAATTTTTCTATGATTATAAGCTTTTATACTATTGCTGTGTAAAATGAGCATGGCACCAAGTGGCAGGTAACGTTTCCCATAGCCCACAGGTACCATAAAACCCCTACTGGCATACTAATTGGCATACTAACCATACAGCAAACCATGAAACCCTTGGAAAAAAAAACCCCGCCTGTACGGCGGGGCACTGAGAGAGATTTAGGAGGCTGGTTTACTGCTACTACCTGTAGCATTATTATTCTGACCACCTATACCATTTTTTATCCCCTCATCATGATCATCGGCATCCCCGGTATAATAAAAATGAACATCCCGCTGGGGAAAGGGTATCTCAATACCCAGGCCTTCAAACTGCTCTTTTACGGACATGTTTAATTCATCCAGAACCCGGAACTTATCCCTGTAATCCGGTATGGAGCAGGTAGCCAGCAGGTTCAGGGAGGAATCACCAAATTCCGTAAAATACACCCCCGGCTCCGGGTCATCCATAACATCCTGGTGGATATTCATAATCCCCAGCAAAACATCCTTTGTCCGCTGTAAGTCGGTACCGTAAGCCACACCTATTTTGAGTCTTATAGTCACCTGGGGACTGGGAAAGACGTGATTGATTATCCTGCTGGAAGCCAGGTCCTTATTAGGCACCACCATCACTGTATGATCGAAAGTCCGGATCCTGGTGGAACGGGGCCCGATATCAATAACATCGCCAATCAGCCCATTGGTCTCGATCCGGTCCCCAACCCTGAACGGCTTGTCAAGTATAATCATTACCCCCGCCAGCATATTGCCCAGAGTCTCCTGGGCCGCCAGGGCAATGGCCAGTGAAGCCACCCCGGCCGTGGCCACCAGCCCGCTGATGGATATATTGAAATAGCTGAGTATAATGGTGAAGGCTACAAAATACACCACAAATTTGCTAATCTGCTTGGCGATCAGGGCAACATGCTCCTCTACGGTGGAATCCTGCCCCTCCGCCGATTTTTCCATGTACCACTCGATTAGGCCTTCTATTAACCTGACAGCCCACCAGGCCGCCACCACAACAATGGCTACGTGGGCAATCTGATCCAGCCTGAATAGCAGTTTTGACCCTTTGAACATTTCGAAATTATCGGCATAAGAGGCACCCCACATAACTATCAGGAAAAAAATTGCATATTTAAACGGACGGTTAGATAGCCGGGTAAGCTTTTCACCAGGCAAGCCCCTGGCGCCGAAGGTTAAAAAGCCCAGCACCCTTATCCAGAGCCAGCCCGCCAGCCAGGAAACCACTATTCCGGCAAAAATATAAGCCACCAGTATGCCGTAAAATTCTATATAATCCCTGTACATAAGCACCTCCGAAATGAGTAGTAATGGTACGCGTTTTGCAAGATAGAAGAGGAACACATCAGAAAGAGGATTTTTGTCCATGGCAGCCAATTTATTAATGACTACACAGTATCCATATTAAAAACAGATCCCGGGGAGATTATAACAGCAACCCCACTTGCAGTGCAATCATTATACAACGCCATATACAAGAGGTAACTGATGAAAGATTATCTGATCAAAGGCGGGGAGCTAATTACCTCCGGTGGACCGGTGCCCAATAAAGGCCTGGTAATCATGCGCGGAAAAATAGCCTTGCCCGGGGCCATGAAGCCTGACAGCCTGTATGCCGGCCTGTCTTGTTCATTAAATTTCTTTTCGTCCGCCAAAAACCCTCCGGAAAATCCCGCCAGAAATATTCCAAGCCATAATCCCGGCAACGGAGCAGGCGCGATCAACGAAGACGATTATGAAATGATTAACGCCGAAGGGTTGTACATATCTCCCGGCTTTATCGATCTGCACATGCACGGCGGGGGTGGATTCGACACTGCGGAAGGCAACACAACCTCCCTGAGAAAAATGGCTTTGTTCCATGCCCGGGGAGGCACTACTTCATTTTTGCCCACCATTGCCGCAGGCCCGCCCAAGGTGATGGAAAAGGCCCTGGCCGCTGTGTCTGCACAATATTTAAGAACCACCGGGGGGGCAGGCATACTGGGTGCCCACCTGGAAGGCCCCTACCTGAATCCGGGTAAAGCCGGAGGTCAGAACAAATCTTATTTTCGCGCCCCGGATGTGCAGGAAATGGAAAAGTTTATTACCACCGCCGACGGCTGTCTGAAAATGGTGACGCTGGCGCCTGAACTGCCCGGCGCCACGGAAATAATAAGGCTGCTGAACAGGGAGGGCATCGTGGTATCAGCTGGACATTCCCTGGCCACTTACGAACAAACTAGGGACGCCATCCGGGCCGGTATGCGCCATGCCATTCACCTCTTTAACGCCTCTGCCCCTCTGCACCACCGGCGCCCCGGCCTTGTGGGTGCGGTACTGACCAGCAGGGAAGTAAGTGCTGAGGTCATTGCCGACGGCCACCACCTGCACCCTTCTATGCTGATGTTGCTCAGGGAAATAAAAGGCAAACGGAGCCTGGTGCTGGTTACCGACGCTATGGGGGCAGCAGGATTGGGAGACGGAAAATATAAATTCGCCGGACGGGAAATTGATATAAGCGGGGGCCGGGCGGAACTGGAAGACGGCACACTCGTGGGCAGCACCATCACCATGGCGGATGCCGTAAGTAATATGATCCGCCTGGCCGGCCTGCCCCTGCAGGAGGCCATACACATGGCCAGCCTGAATCCGGCCAGGGTGCTGGGCATAGAGGACCAGAAAGGCACCATCGCGCCTGGTATGGATGCGGATATAGTACTGCTGGATGAAGAACTCAATGTTAAGCTCACCATGGTTCAGGGTGAAGTGGTCTATAGCGGATTATAAAACTTCAGCCGCAATCATAGTATCCGCTGCAGCATTGTGCTTACGGCGGTTTTTTCAAAACTGTCATCCAGGGGCGCCAATTCCCCCTGCCAGCCCCGTCTCTTTAAAGCCAGGGTGATAAGGTAATCGGCCAGTACAGAATTTTTGGGCAGCAGCGGTCCGTGCAGGTACGAACAAAAAACATTTTTATAGCGGGCGCCCTCAAAGCCGTCCCGGCCATTGTTGCCGTGCCCGGCCAGCACCCTCCCTAGTGGCTGCAAATCCCCAAGGAAAGTCCTGCCGGAATGGTTTTCAAAACCCACCAGTTTATATACCGTCCCCTCTATATCCACTTCCACCGCCACGTTACCTATTAGTCTTTTATTACCTCCCTCGGTAAATAGGTCCAGTATATCCAGCCCCGGTATCTTCTTGCCCTCCAGGGTAAGGTAATATTTTCCCAACAACTGGTAGCCCCCGCATATAGCCAGCACTACCAGCCCGCCATCTATCGCCTCCCGCAGCAAATCGCTCCTGGCAGCCAGATCTCCGGCCATCAGGTTTTGCTCCCGGTCAGACCCGCCACCCAGAAACAAAAAATCTGCTTCCTTAAAATCAACCCTGTCCCCAAGGCTGACTTGACAGACGCTTACGTCAATACCACGCCAG
Source organism: Peptococcaceae bacterium BRH_c4b (assembly GCA_000961595.1). Taxonomy (GTDB): domain Bacteria; phylum Bacillota; class Desulfotomaculia; order Desulfotomaculales; family Desulfocucumaceae; genus Desulfocucumis. The sequence continues at coordinate 65,132 of LADO01000037.1, read as the reverse complement.
TGGCAGCGGCGGGCCAAGGCCATCACATTACCCCTGTCACCGTACAGATTTAACAGATCGGGATACAGATGGTATATTTTCAGGCTGCAACTTTTCTCTTTGGGCATATCCACTCAAAATCCTCTCCACAGGCCAAAGTGCCGTATAAGTGGCCAGAAAATAGGACATTTCACCGGTCCCCTCCAACGCCGCCCGCACCGCATCGCCGAAGTCCTCCAGAACGGTTATGCAGGTCCCCGGTACACCGGCATATTTCAGACGTACTGCCATATCCCAGGCCCTCCTGCCGGTGCACACAAACCCGCTAAATTTTCCGGAGGAATGCTCCAATACCTCAAAATCAACATCCCACAGCCAGGATATATCCCTGCCGTCGGCGTCGTTATCATTGATGGCAATGAGCACATTGACCCGCCCGGCAGGCACGGACAGCAGAGCGGAAAGCCCCTCGTTAAAGCCGGTAGGGTTTTTAACCAGGTTCAGCAGTACCGTCTTGCCAAGATAAATAAACTTTTCCATTCTGCCGGTAGCCGGGCGATAGCCGGACAGGGAAAATATGATCCCATCAATCTCTATATCCAACAGCAGCCCTACCGAGCAAGCCGCCAGACCGTTATAGAGGTTGTACAGCCCGCTTACGGGAATACTGAGGGAATGCCTGTCTCCCCGGCGAAAACGCACCTGGCAGGAAATCGCTAGTTGCTCCGCCCCGGGTTCCACTCCCTCGACATCAACCTCCGGCCGTGCAAAACCGCAACCGGAGCAACTATATCTGCCCAACTGGCTATAATGGTAATACCTGTAGCTCAGCTCCACACCGCAAAAGGGGCAAAATTTGGCCTCCCTGGCCGCCGACCCGGTTCGGGTCACTCCCCCGTGCTCGGCCAGCCCGTAATAAACGGCGGTCTTGCCGGTAACCCTGCCCAACTGGGCCACCAGGGGGTCGTCGGCATTCAGCACAAGGCATATTCCCCCCAGGCTGGCAAGGGCATCTCTTACCAGAGCAATGGTTTTATCCAATTCGCCGTAGCGGTCCAGTTGGTCCCGAAAAAAGTTGGTCACCACCACTATGGAGGGAGCAACTTCCCGGACAACTCCCGGGAAAGATGCTTCATCCACCTCCAGACAGGCGTAATCGCGGTTAATCCTGCCGGACAGTCCCGCAACCTTGATGAACGCTGACGTAACCCCCGTGATCAGGTTGGCCCCCTCGCGGTTTAAAACCAGGCTGTAACCGGCGCCCTCCAGCACCCCGGCAATCATGTTGTTGGTAGTGGTTTTACCGTTGGTTCCGGTAACAATAATTATCCCCCGCCGGACTTGCCGCCCCAGTTCCCGCAACAATCCCGGGTATATTTTTAAAGCCACCCTGCCGGGCAGTGCAGAACCCTTCCCCCGTCCCGAAATCCTGCTGGCGAACATGACCAGCCGGGCGACCCAAAGGGCAAGGATAAACCTCAATTTCAAAAGAATCTCTCCTTAAACTGCACACACTTCCCATTATATCCAAAAAAATAAAATATGAAATTAGCCTCATTAGCGTAAGTTAATAAGTTAGGTGCCAGGCACCTAACTTATTAACTTTTTCATCCCACTGCTGGTGCCGCTCACGGCAGCATGGGGGTCTAATTCACTTTCATGTAATGGACCACACCGTTACTAAACTCCAGCTTTATACTACCCCTCTCCAGCAGAACATCCAGGTGGGCCTGTACCTCGGACAGCCCCAGAAATATTTCAAAACCTTGCAAATCAGGGTACATGGCGCTGCTGATTTGGTACGTACTCATCTTGCCGCCCTTTTCCAGAATATCCAGCACCACCCCGAAACGTTTATGATGGTGCTCCCGGGCAGCATTAATAACCTCCCCGGGGTTTTCAATTATTTCACCGTGACCGGGTAAAGCCCTTTTGATATGCATACCCTCCAGAAAATCCAGTCCCTCTAAATATCTGCTCAGGCTGGGATAGCGCCGGGAGGGATCCTCAGGGTCGGCTTCCAGCAGCGGATTGGGAGTAATGTGGGGCAGGAGGAAATCACCGGAAATCAGATTTCCCGACTCCTGGTCATAAACACATATATGCCCTGTGGCATGACCGGGAAAATGCAACATTTCTATAGCGCCACCCTGAAAGTTGAGTTTTTCACCCCCGGTCAACGGCTTAATGCTGACTTCACTGAGGGTGGACCGGGGCAGTATATCCTTCTCTCCTGCCATTTCTATCAGGACACGCATAGGAATACCCATCTTTACGATAAAAGGAAGTCTCTCTTTGATAAAATCCTGCTCTCCGGTGATTTTCTTGTATTCGTAGGGGTGGACGTAAACCTCCGCCCCGGAGGCCTGCCAGATCCATTGGGCAAGTCCGCTGTGATCCGGATGGGCGTGGGTAATTACCACCCTTTTAATTTCTTCCGGCCCAGTGCCGTGTTCCTTCAGCCCTGCGGTCAAAGCTTCCCTGCCTTCAGGGGTGTCGGGGCCGCAATCCACCAGAGTTAAGGGTTCTCCCTTGACCAGGTAGGCGTTAACCGGACCCACAGGATACGGGGTAGGAATTGATATACAGTGCATCGTAAGCATTTTTACAACCTCCATTAGCTCAATCCGGAAAAAGTATAACACTGCCACCATTAAAAAACAACATTTAAGGCTGCCGGTTAACCGGCAGCCTTAAACCTGCTTTAATCATCTCACCCCGGGCACCACCAGGGTTGTTGTATGTACGGTACTGTGGTAAAGTCCTTCCTTCGCATCCTTATCATCAGTGTAGGTTACCGTGAACATCCAGTGACCTTTGGCGCTGAAGGTGAACTCAGCCTCCCCCTCCTGCCCGGCAACCCCGGTGAGAGGATATTCACTGCCGTTAAACAGGTGGCTGGTGCCCTTCAACACAGCGCCCGGAAGGGGCTTGCCCCTGAAATATACCCGGAGTCCCAGCCTGTCCCCGGGTGCAAAATCATGGTGACTGCCCGGGATAATATCCAGTCCCCCGCTAATTGTCCCGGGAGGGGTCCCATGTACATGGTGGCCCACCGGCGCGGCCACCCTGGCCCATTGCACATATCTGGAGCAGCGGGCACCCTGAGGTAAAACCGGCCCGCCATCCCGGACCCAACTACCGTCCGGCAGGGTGCAGTAAATGCCAGCGTTATTTTCCAACACCACCGTATAAAGGCCCTCGGCGTTCGCCTGGAAGGCCACGGTATGGAACAAAACTTCACCGATTTCTATACTTGCCGGGATTTCCGTTCCGGCCGGGTCAATTACATAGGCCCGCCAATTTTCAGACTGCCCCTGCCCGTCCCGCTGCATCATCGAGCCCCAGTAAGCCCTTACTTCCGCCTTTCCCCCGCTGTGAAAATGCAGGTGGGCGGGCTCCAGCCAGACCGCATAACCCCTGGCAACATCCGGCACTGAAACCGTCATATTTAACTAACCTCCGTCTCAATTACCATTATTACATCCCCCACCGGACAGCAACCTCCGGATGGCTTCCACAGCCCCGGAAACCGTAAGGGGAAGATTTTCCGTATTGCTATCACCCAGCCTCTTGAATATCTGCGTAACCACAGGGAAACGCAGGTGCGCCTCACTGACCACCTCTTCATCGGTGAGCAGGGAAGTATCCCCCTGGCGTAAGGTGCGGCCATCTTTGATGATCACTACCCGGTCGGCCCACTCGGCGGCGAAATCAACGTCGTGGGTGGCGATTATGATGGTGGCGCCGGATTTATGCAGCCGGTTCAGTATTTCCAGCAAGGTCTCCTTGCCCCGGGGGTCAAGGTAAGCCATGGGCTCGTCCAGCACAATTACCGGCGGTCCCATGGCCAGTACACCGGCTATGGCTACCCTTTTCTTTTGGCCGTAGCTTAGATGATAGGGCGGGTGACCGGCATAATTGCTCATCCCCACCGCCTCCAGGGCCTGTTCCACCCTTTCCTCCACCTCAGGGGGGCTGAGGCCCATGTTTCTCGGGCCGAAGGCCACATCCTCATGGACCGTGTAGGAGAAAACCTGATCATCGGGGTCCTGGAATACCAGCCCGACCTTCGTCCTGACCCACTTCTCCGTTTTAGAGTTAATTTCCTTCCCTAATACCCTCACCACGCCCTGCCCGGGCAGGTTGATGCCATTCAGGTGCAGCAGCAAAGTAGATTTCCCGGCTCCATTGGGGCCCAGCAGGGCAACCCTTTCATTTTCGTCAACATAAAGTGAGAGGCCCCTCAGGGCCTCGGTGCCGTCTCTATAGCTGTAATATAAATCTTCTATTTCAATAATACCGGACATATCATTACTCCCGCCATTTAATCCGAGTCTTTCATGCGGTGATTTTACTTCTTACTCATAAGCACGCGGTACAAGTAAGATTTAGTTTCCCCCGCCCCTTAAAAAACCATTCTTTCCGCCAGGTGCAGGCTAACAGCCACTGCCACCACAGTAAATCCCCAGCACAGGTCAGCTGTTTTCAGGCTCTGCTCCTTGCCGGTCTCCCCTTTTCCGGAATAGCATCTGGCCAGCATGGCCTGGTGGATCCTTTCTCCCCTCTCCCAGGAGCGGACAAAGAGCACGCCAATTAGCAAGCCAAGGGTTCTGTATGTATGCAGGCTGAACAGGCTACGGCCGGCCTCAAAGCCCCTGGCCTTGCGGGCTACCCGCATGCGCTGCAATTCATCAGTCAGCACAAATATGTAGCGAACAGTAAATTCAACAATCTGGATTAGTACCACGGGCACCTTTAACTGTACCAGCGCCGCCGTAAGGTTACGGAAGCCGGTAGATAAAACAAGAATATTGATGGCCAGAACCGCCGTAAGTATCCTCAGCGACAACACTGCGGCATGATGCAGCCCTTCCCGGGTAGCCTCCAACGCCAGCGGTCCCAGACTCAGAGTTAAGGCTGCCTCTCCGGGCACCATAAAGGGGAATAGCACCACCATTACGCCCGCGAAAGGCAGCACCCAGAGCAGGCGGCGGGCGATAGACAAAAAGCCGATACCAGCCACGGGAATAACGGCCAGCATTAGCAAAAGAGCTGGAGCTAATCCTTGAATGGTGGTAAGGGAAGAAATTATAGCGACAAAACCAAAAACTGACAGTATCTTAATTCTCGGGTCGATCCTATTCAGTATTGAGTCAGTGCTAGCATAAAAAGCTGCATTTTCCATCAGTAATATCTCCTTTAGCGGCAAAAGATAACAAAAAGACCATGACAATCAAACCCGTCCGTGCCGGGTAATGACCTTCATGGCCTGTTCCGTCAATATAAAATTTGCAGGTAAAACCTTACCAGACCTTCATGGCCTGATTATTTATTATTATAACCATAAAACGCACCGAAAATCAATCGCTATTTTGGTTGGCGGTCCCGCTTTTATCCGTCAGTATTACATGCTCCAGCTTAAATTACCAGGATCATGCCCGGACAATGGGGTCTATTCTTCGCCTGCTCGATAATGGGCTTTTTAAACGGAGCCCTTCACTGGTCGCAGCCGCTGCATCCATCACACCCAACCGGACTGCCGTTATTTTTATTAGCGTCACTCAAACTGCCGGCCGGGACCACACTGCAACTGGTGCAGTATTCGTTACAGGGCTGGCAAGGCTCGGCATGTATCAAAACGTGAACTCCCTGCATGTTCTGGCGAAAATCTCTTTCTATGCGGTCACAAAGTTCGTGGGCAAGATAAATCCTTTTTTTCCTGGGCACCACCAGGTGCAGGTCAACATGACGCTCCGGCCCGGACCTCCTGGTACGCAATTTGTGAAAATGGACATACTCACCGGCGTATTTATCAAGTATCTCAAGGAGTAATCTCTCCTCTTCGTCGGACAGGCGGGCATCCACAATGCTGCTGGCGGAATTCGAAAGCAGCTTGAAGGCTGCCCTGACAATCAGAGCCGATACCAACAGGGCAATAACGGGGTCAAGCTGGTTAAAACCGGTAATTTTGATCACGATTATACCCGCAAACACCCCCAGGGAAGTATAAACGTCTGTGCGCAGGTGCCATGCATCAGCCTCCAGCGCGGGCGATTCCGTCTTCCTGGCGGTCCTCATTAACATCTCCGAGACTGCAAAATTTACCACTGCAGAAACGCCCATGACCATAATTCCCAGATTTAGGGATTCCATACCGCCGCCCCGGTAAAGTTTATTAATCGCCTGCCAGACGATGGCCGCCGCGGCCACCAGTATCAACAACGCCTCAACGATGGCGGCTACATTTTCAAATTTGCCATGGCCGTAATGGTGCACCTCATCTGCGGGCTTACCTGATTGCCGCAGGGAGTAATAAGCCACCACAGATGCCACCAAGTCCAGTCCCGAATGTATGGCTTCCGAAATGACGCTTACCGAACCCATGATCAGGCCCGCAGCCAGCTTTCCCGCAGTCAGGGTAAAATTTGACAAGATGGAAATACTGGCAACTTTTATCTTTTCATCGTTCATACTTCTCCCTCCACAAAAAATAATACCCGGAGCCAACATCCTGAAAAAGGCCTGGATGAAGTCCCACGGGCTTTACCGCTGCCATAAGGCCCGGCCGTCTTGTACCGGCCTGACTATACGCGTAGTATAGCATGCACTGTTTGTCCCGGACAAGGTGTATTAATGACAATGATTTACATTGTCATTATAGGCTTTCAGCTATAGGCCCCCCTCAGAGGTTTTATTATCCATGTCCTTGAAACTCTGATATATTATCCCTTCCTCATCCTTCTCCACAGGGATGCTGTCTACTTGCTCCACCGCCCCTCTATCCTCGGTCACCAGGTCGTCTTCACCGTAATATGAGCCGCTTTTGGAAAAGGGAGTGTTTTCATTCCAGCGGGCAACATCCTGCCAGGTGTCCTCCCAGTCGTAATAATTCTTGTCTTTATCCAAGCCGTGTTCATAAATCTCTTCCAGCACCTTTTCCTCCACCGGCCTGACCCGGGTCTGAGGCATCTCCTCACTTTCCTTTTTACAACGCAGGCAAAGGGAAGTATAGGGTACTGCCTCCAGCCGGTCTATGGAGATTTGGTCTCCGCAAACTTCACAGTTGCCGTAATCTCCCCTTTTTATTCTTTCCAGGACGCCGTCAACTTCACTCAGTAGTTCAACCGCTTCCTCCCGCAGGGCAAAATCCTTTTCCCGATCAAACAGCTCAGATCCCACGTCCCCGGGATGATTATCATATAATGAAAGCTCGCTTATGACATACCCCATGGGCTCCCGGAGCCCACCCTCCTCGTAGCTTTCTATCCTGTTCTCCAGGTGCTTTCTTTCCTCCAGCAGACGCCGCTTGAAATATTGCTGTTTCTCCTTGCTCAGCACTGGCATATCCCCCCACGTCTTTATTGCAGATACCGGCTAACACCGTGCGGCTAGTACCGCCCAGTTTTTAGCTGCTCCTGTACAATCAACACTATCTGGGCTATAAAACCGCCTATCAGCGGCAGGTTAAGCCCCACAAGCCATTTCAGAATTATAACCACCATCGCCCCGAGTATCGCGAAACCCACCGCTATCCCGAGGCCCCGGGCTATGCCGGAGGTGAAATTTACCCACAGCAGCCGCCAGGGGCTGTGCAGCAGGTCCACATACTCGGCCAGTTTCATCTTCTCCATATTTATGGCTAGCCGTGTCACCTGTTGGCGCAATGATTTAATGACATCTTTATCTTCCAGATCCATACCTCGCAAATTCCTCCCGGGATTAATCTGCCCATACATGCTTTAATGTATTTCAAACACCAGGCAATTTATCATAATCGAATCAATTGATAATTATCCAAAATTGGTAAAAGTCATAGACCTTGTGAAAAATATGTTTTATAATTAACTTAAATTCAGATACGTCCAAGTATCAATGTAAACCTTACAAATACAAGGTTCATGGGGCAATCAGGATAATCATAAACTATGCCTTAAAAAGTTATCTTTGCTGATTAGCCCCTAAATATAATATTTTCATGTGAAATATTTCAATCAGAATTGAATACCACCGGCCAGGAAAAAATTATAAAAAAATCTATTGACAGGGGCAATTGATTATTCTAAGATAAGGTCAAAGATGGTCAAGGTTAGACAGCCGGGAGTACTGACTTTGGCGCACTGCTGGCAATAAGAGGTATAGCCCCGATATGTAAGATAAACAATATTTAAAAGCCGGAAACCATAGCTATTAATTTAAAGGAGGGTTTACTAATGGGTAAAACTGTAGGCATCGACCTTGGCACCACCAACTCGGTGGTGGCTGTGATGGAGGGCGGTAAGCCCGCCGTTATAATAAATACTGAGGGGAATCGCACCACCCCCTCGGTGGTGGCATTCAAGGAAGACGGGGAAAGACTGGTGGGCCAGGTGGCCCGGCGCCAGTCCGTGCTTAATCCCGAAAACACCCTGTATTCGGTAAAACGTTTTATTGGCCGCCGCTACCCTGAAGTGGCAGAAGAACGCAATCTGGTCCCTTATAAGGTTGTCAGCGGCCCCAACGATGCGGTAAAATTTGACATAAGGGGTAAACTTTACTCACCGGAAGAAATATCGGCCATGGTGCTGCGCAAGCTGGCGGATGACGCCTCCAAATACCTGGGGGAAAAGGTAACTGACGCGGTAGTCACCGTGCCCGCCTATTTCAATGACGCCCAGCGGCAGGCCACCAAAGACGCCGGCAAGATTGCCGGACTGAACGTGCTGCGCATCATCAACGAACCCACGGCGGCCGCCCTGGCCTACGGCCTGGACAAAAAGGCCAACCAGACCATTCTGGTGTTCGACCTGGGGGGCGGAACCTTTGATGTTTCCGTACTGGAAGTTGGCGACGGCGTATTCGAGGTGAAGTCCACCAACGGGGATACCCACCTGGGCGGCGATAACTTCGACAAAGCCATCGTAGACTGGCTGGCAGAAGAATTCAAAAAAGACTACGTCATCAACCTGCGCAATGACAAACAGTCCCTGCAAAGGCTGACCGAAGCGGCTGAGAAGGCCAAGATCGAACTTTCCACCACCACGGAAACCCAAATCAGCTTGCCCTTTATTACCGCCGACGCCTCAGGGCCCAAGCATCTGGAGAACAAGCTGACCAGGGCAAAATTTGAAGACATCACCAATCACCTGGTGGAGCGCTGCCGGGGTCCTGTGATGGCGGCACTGGCCGACGCCAAGTTGACCGAGAAGGATATTGATGAGGTAATCCTGGTGGGAGGCTCCAGCCGGATACCGGCTGTGCAAAAACTGGTCCGCCAGCTCACCGGCGGCAAGGACCCGCACCAGGGGGTCAACCCCGACGAGGTAGTGGCCATAGGGGCCGCCATCCAGGGCGGAGTGCTGGCCGGAGAAGTAAAGGACGTACTGCTGCTGGACGTAACCCCGCTGTCCCTGGGTGTGGAAACCATGGGCAGCATAATGTCCAAAATAATAGAGCGCAACACCACCATACCCGTACGGCGGAGTCAGATATTCTCCACCGCCGAAGACAGCCAGCCCGCCGTGGACATCCACGTGCTGCAGGGTGAGCGGGAAATGGCCAGGGACAACCGCTCCCTGGGGCAGTTTAAACTGGATGGCATACCCCCGGCGCCCAGAGGCGTGCCTGAAATTGAAGTGACCTTCGACATCGACGCCAACGGCATACTCAAGGTAAGCGCCCGGGACAAGGCCAGCGGCAAGGAGCAGACCATCACCATCAGCGGCTCCACCAGCCTGGATAAGGGCGATATAGACCGCATGGTGCGCGAGGCGGAAGCCAACGCCGCTGAAGATAAAAAACGCAAACAGGAAGCTGAAGCCCGGAACGAGGCCGACACCCTGGTTTACCAGGTGGACCGTCAGCTTAAAGAACTGGGTGATAAGGTTCCGGTTCACGAAAAATCCCGTATTGAGCAACTGCTGAGCGACCTGAAGGCAGCCCTGAAGGAAAACGCCCCGGCGGACCGTATCCGCAGCCTGCAAAGCGACCTGCAGCAGACGGCCTACGCCCTCTCCCAGGCGGCATCCCAGCAGGGCGACGCCGGTGGTTGCAGCGGTGGAACCTGTGCTGGCGGAGGCGGGAGCAAAAAAGGCGAAGATGTAGTGGATGCGGAATTCGAAGAAAAATAAAATGCTCCGATATGGCAGGTGATATAATATATGGCTGTTACTTTTCAGGACTATTATGAAACCCTTGGCGTAAGCCGCAAGGCCACGGACAAGGAAATAAAAACCGCCTACCGTAAACTGGCCCGCAAATGGCACCCGGACCTGCACAGCGGCAAGGACAAAGAAGCGGCGGAGGAAAAATTCAAACATATTAACGAAGCCTACGAAGTGCTAAGCGATGCGGATAAAAGGTCCAAATACGACCGCCTGGGCGCCAACTGGCGGGCCGGCCAGGACTTTACTCCCCCGCCGGACATGGACGGTTTTCAATATTATACTAATGCAGGGGGCGGCGGAGCGGGCGGTTTCAGCGACTTTTTCGAGACACTTTTTGGCGGGGCGGGCGGCTCACCCTTCAGCCGGGCTGGCCGGGCCGGCTGGGCACCCCGTCAGGGGCCGCTGAGGGGCCAGGACGTGGAAAGCGAGCTGGAATTGACCCTGGAGGAAGCTTACCGGGGAGGCGAAAAGACCATCCAAATGTCCTCCCGGGAAATATGTCCTGCCTGCGGCGGGGCCGGTATCGTCAACAACGCCTTCTGCAACCGCTGCGGCGGTACCGGGACCAACAATACCACCAGAACCCTGACGGTAAAAATACCGCCCGGGGTGCAGGACGGCAGCCGCATCCGCCTGAAGGGACAGGGCGGCGAGGGCATGACCGGGGGCGCCCGGGGCGACCTGTACATGAAAATACACCTGGCACCTCACCCTATTTACAAAATTGACGGTTACGATTTGGAAACAGAGGTCACCCTGCGCCCGGAACAGGCGGTACTGGGCGACCAGATTGCTGTCCCCACCCTGGACGGCCCGGTCAACATGAAGGTGCCCGCCGGCTTCCGGGCCGGCAGGCGGCTGCGACTCAGGGAGAAAGGGCTGCCCCGGAAAGAAGGCCGGGGGGATCAGTACGTGCGCATTAAAATAGACATTCCCGACAACCTCTCGGATCAAGAGCAGGAACTGTACCGGCAACTGGCCGAACTGAGGAAAGGGGTGTAAAGATATGAAAAAATATTTTATCCAGATATATTCCCACACCCCCTCCGTGGATGATGAAGATAACTGGGTGGACGTAACCAGTCTGGGCATCCATCCGGACATTGCCGGGTATCTGGCCGAAATGGGAGTGGTGGATTTTTACCGCGGCCATGTGCCGGCCCGTCAAGTACGGCGCCTGCAAAAGCTGCTGCGTATACGCCACAATCTGGGCGTTAATTTGCCCGGAGCCGCCATCATCATGGACTTACTGGACAAAATGGAAGAACTTCAGGAAGAAGTTGCCAGGCTTAAAAGGAGGTGAACACCCGGTAACACGCCGGGGATAATTTATGGATATTAACCGTTGTACCCAAAAATCAAGGGATGCTATAAATTCGGCCCAGCAGCTGGCTGCCGGCAGGCATCACCAGGAGGTAAGCGGCAAGCACCTGCTGGCCTCCCTGCTTACCCAGGAGGGCGGCATAATACCACGGTTCCTGGAGCACGCCGGGGTAAGCACCACCGCACTTAGCGCCAAGACTGAGGAACTGCTCAAGAAAATTCCCGTGGTAACGGGCTACGAAGGCTCCCTGCACCTGGGCACCGCCCTGGCCAGGGTACTGGGCAGGGCGGAGAAGGAAGCCCGGGACATGAAGGACGACTACGTCAGCGTAGAGCACCTGCTGCTGGCCCTACTGGAGGAAGGCGAGCCGGAAACCAGGGAAGCCCTGCGACAATCAGGCCTGACCCGGGACGCCCTTTTGAACTCTCTGCGGACGGTGCGGGGTAATCAGCGGGTAACAGGGGAAAACCCGGAGGATACTTACGAGTCCCTGGAACGCTATGGCCGGGACCTCACCAAACTGGCTGCCGAGGGCAAACTGGATCCCGTAATCGGCAGGGATAACGAAATACGCCGGGTAATGGTAATACTTTCCAGACGCACCAAAAACAACCCTGTGCTGATAGGCGAGCCAGGGGTGGGCAAAACAGCTATCGTGGAGGGGCTGGCCCGCCGCATCGTGGCCAAGGACGTGCCGGAGGGATTGAAAGAGAAAAAACTGATCGCCCTGGACATGGGCTCCTTGGTGGCCGGGGCCAAATACCGTGGGGAATTTGAGGAGCGTTTAAAAGCTGTCCTCAAAGAGGTACAGCAGTCCCAGGGCAGGATTATGCTGTTTATAGATGAACTGCACACGGTGGTGGGGGCCGGCGCCGCCGAAGGCGCCATGGACGCGGGCAACCTGCTCAAGCCCATGCTGGCCCGGGGCGAACTGCGAACCATCGGGGCCACCACCCTGGACGAATACCGCAAACACGTGGAAAAAGACGCCGCCCTGGAAAGACGCTTCCAGCCGGTGATGGTCAACCCTCCCTCGGTGGAGGACACCATCTCCATCCTGCGGGGGCTAAAGGAAAGGTACGAGGTGCACCACGGGGTGCGCATCCAGGACGGTGCGCTGGTGGCTGCGGCTACCCTCTCCGACCGCTACATTTCCGACCGCTTCCTGCCGGACAAAGCCATTGACCTCATGGACGAGGCGGCAGCCCGGCTGCGTACGGAAATAGACAGCATGCCCACGGATTTGGACGAAATCACCCGGCGTAGAATGCAACTGGAGATTGAGGAGGCGGCCCTGAACAAGGAAAAGGACCGCTCCTCCCAGGAACGCCTGGAGAAAATAAAGCGGCAGCTCGCGGACCTGCGCGGGGAAAGCAATGCCATGAAAGCCCAGTGGCAGGTGGAAAAGCAGGCCATCTCCCGGGTGCGGCAACTGAAAAAGGAAATTGAAGAAACCCGCCAGGAAATCGAGCGGGCCGAGCGGGACTACGATCTCAACCGCCTGGCCGAACTGAAATACGGCCGGCTAAACGAGCTGGAGCGCCGCCTGAAGGCGGAGGAAGAAACACTGGCCGACAAGCAGAAGCACAGCATGCTGCTGAAAGAAGAAGTGGAAGAAGAGGACATCGCCAAAGTAGTCAGCCGCTGGACCGGCGTACCGGTGAGCAAGCTGATGGAGGGTGAAAAGGAAAAATTAATTCACCTGGACGATGAACTGCACAAAAGAGTCATCGGCCAGGATGAGGCTGTGCGGGCCGTGGCCGATGCAGTGCTGCGGGCCCGGGCGGGCATCAAAGATCCCAACCGCCCCATAGGCAGCTTTATCTTCCTGGGACCCACCGGGGTGGGTAAAACCGAACTGGCCCGGGCGCTGGCCCAGGCGCTGTTCGACGACGAGCGCAGCATTACCCGGCTGGACATGTCCGAATACATGGAAAAACACACCGTGGCCAGACTCATCGGAGCGCCTCCGGGCTACGTGGGCTACGAGGAAGGCGGCCAGCTTACCGAGTCTGTGCGGCGCAAACCCTACTCGGTGATACTGCTGGACGAAATAGAAAAGGCCCACCACGACGTATTTAACGTACTGCTGCAACTGCTGGACGACGGCCGGCTGACCGACGGCCAGGGCCGCACGGTAAATTTCCGCAACACTGTGGTGATCATGACCTCGAACATAGGCAGCCACGAAATACTGGTCCAGCAGGAGCGGAGCGGCGACTTTCAGGAGATGAAAGACAGCGTACTGGGCATACTGCGCAGCCACTTCCGCCCGGAATTTCTCAACCGGGTGGACGAAATAGTGGTATTCCATGCCCTCAGCCGGGCGCATGTGCGGCAAATCGCCGGACTGCTGCTGGAAAGGCTGGGCAAGCGCATATATGCCGGCACTGGCGTAACCCTGGCCTGGGAGGAAAGCGCCCTGAATCATCTGGCCGGCAAGGGCTACGAACCGGCCTACGGCGCCCGCCCGCTAAAACGGCTGATCCAGCAGGAAATTGAAACCCCCCTCAGCCGGATGATGGTTAAAGGGGAAATATCCACCGGGGAAACCGTGCAGCTCTCCGCTGGAAGCGGCGGGCTTGAATTCAATGTAGCCAGGCAAAAATAAACAGCAGCAACCTCCTCATCCCCATATAGAAATCACCGGCCGCCCGGGTTTTCCCGGTGACCGGTGATTTTTTTATAGAGGTCAGGGGACACACCTCTTCAGCGGTATGGGGACACACCTCTATTTTGGGTCTGGCTTTGGGGTCGGAGGAATGTCCCCAATTTATGCCTGGCTTTAGGGTCAGAGGAATGTCCCCAACTAATGTTTAATCCGCAACCGCCACACAATTGCGCCCCTTGGCTTTGGCCTGGTATAGGGCACTGTCCGCCCTGGCCAGCAGCGCATTTAGCAAGCTTTTCGGGTCTTCATCAGCCTCCGTGCCGGCATCAACGCTGACCAGGCCGATACTGACAGTTGCACACAAATTCAAACCGCAGACAATAAGCGCTCCATACTGAACAGCAGACCTTATTTTCTCAGCCAGTATTTCAGCGCCTTCCCTGTCCGTGTGTGGCATATAAACGATAAATTCTTCCCCTCCGAACCTGGCCAGAATATCTGTCCGGCGCAGATTCCTGCCCACAATTTTCACCACGACACGTAAAACATCGTCCCCTACCAGATGCCCGTATGTATCGTTAATCAGTTTAAAATTATCCATGTCAAAAAGGAGCAGGGAAAAAGGCATATTATAACGCTGGCTCATAGCAATATCATATTCCAATTGACGCAATAGATAGCGCCTGTTGTAACATCCGGTCAGTTCGTCGGTTTCCGACAGCTGTTCCAGCTTTTTGTTCGCTTCGAAAAGCTCCCCCTGAACCCGCAGCAATTCTTCATTCTGCAACTGCAGCGCCAGGTTTTTTTCGTTAATTTTGTCCACCAGACAGCGTAGCTCTGTTACATCATTCAGGGCAATAACCCTGCCCAGTAAATTCTTCTTCCGGTCCAGCAACGGAGAAACGTTTATGGAAACGTGCCAGATATCGTCACCCATAAGTGTTATTTCCGTCTGCAAACTTTTGGATTTATCCCTGTTATATTCCTCAAGGAAAACGGAGTTTGCACCCGTGGCCGACGAAGAAAAAAGAAGCCTGCCGATGTTTAAGAGCTGTCCCGGACGGATACCAACAAAATTTTTGGCGCTGGCGTTAAAGCCCAGGACTATGTCGTCCCGGTCAAGAACAATCATGCCCGTAGACATGCTGTCTATTACTTCCTGCCGGGCGATGGTCACTATACTGAATAAATCATGTTTTTGTATAGCTATCACAAAACATACCACCGAAACAATAATGCCGGCAGAGGTCAGCCCGGGAACTACGCCGAATTTTGGAAACAAAACAACATTCAACATAATATCCGTCAGGGAAAACCCCAGCAGAAGCAATACCCCCAAAATGCACAGGGACAACTGCTTTTTTACAATCGTCCCGGAAGATGCTTTCATAGTTCTCAACATAATCGTGGTGGCCACAGCCAGGTATAAGATGCCGGAAAAAACAAAGAGCCAAAAGAAAGGCCCGTAGCTACGCACCGCCCAATCAGAATCAGCATCGTAAGGACTTGTAAAAAGAAAATGCCACGGATTGGTGGTTACCAGAATGGAGCTGGCCACGGCCGGCAGAGACAGGAGGAAAATGATTGATTTTTGCAGGCCATCTACTTTTTTAGTCATAACAAAAGCAGAAACAACCCAGCCATACCCCAGAAAGCACATACCGACGAAGGCAATATTTAAGAAAAGCCACTGATATTTGGGGTCAGGGACTATATTGATGAAAAACTGGCTGGCTGGCCACAACATCATAAGGAAATGAAAGCCCAGATACACCTTGTGCAGAAGAGTTATCCTGTTTACCGCCAGCACATAAAAAAAGAGGACTAACAAAATTACAAAAAGGCAGAAATCGATATATTGCAGAAACAACGACATTCACCACACAACAAAACGTAACAGATAAACCATTATTCTCCATTAATTGTTGATATCCTGCTAATATTTTTGCTGAGCAGATATAGGTTTGTTACTACGGTACCATAGCCAAACTTTTTTACCCTCGATGCTGTTTCAATCCTCACCGGGCGCTACGACCCGGTGCTACTCATGCTATCCGTCCGACTTTATTGCATCCCACTCGTCTCCATCCCCGCCGGGCGTCACATTCAGGTGCTACCAAATAAGCAACAAAACAATCACAGCAATATGAATTGCCTGATCAATTATGTACCCTTGTAGTGTTCTATGACGAAACACATAACATTTACAATAATCTACGGTGAAATGGCTGGCTGCCAGAATAACTGGTTTCCACCAGGCAAACAATCCGGTAAAATATAATACTATTGTTACACTAAGACTGTAAAGAAAAACATGGATTAACAAAAAGTAAATGTTTTTTCTTTTTAGTCTCCACAACTTATATACCTGGAGAAAAAAGTCACCAATTAAATGGCCAAATAGTAACCACAAAAAAAGATTCACTTCTTTATTTCCTCTTCAGATCAATTTTAACCGCCAAAAACCAAATATTTACAATAGATGCACGGCCAAGAAGGGGGCTAAATTAGATAATAGTTACTCCTCCAATACCTATAATTTAATAACTTCAATCCTCACCGGGCACTACGGCCCGGTGCACGTTGTATACTGTTGCGGCCAACATTATTTGAATCTAAATCAGCATTAATTGCCAGAATTACATGACCCGTGCAAGGGTTTTTTCTTTTTTAGGAAGAAATATGACAAAAAAATAAAGAGGTGTTAACCCTGTGGTTTGGCCCCCCGGGGATCAACACATCTTCACGACGCAAGTCGTGCATTACAACAACAGAGGTTTTTGCATCGTAATCCAAACACTGCTTGATGGCGTACTGGCTTAGTGCTCAACGACGGCATCAGAGGTTTTTGCATCGGGAGACTTGAGTAGTCCCGCGCCGATGACTTGGTGCTCAACGCCTTACGGCATCAGAGGTTTTTGCATAGCAGTAACCGGGTGGTGCTGGCGGCGAACAAACTGTGCTCAACGCCTTACGGCATCAGAGGTTTTTGCATTCTGTTAAAACTTTCTTTTCTCCTCTAAACCATTTATGTGCTCAACGCCTTACGGCATCAGAGGTTTTTGCATTCCCCTGGCTGGCGAGAACATGACCAAACCAACAGTGCTCAACGCCTTACGGCATCAGAGGTTTTTGCATCGGGCCGCGCTACTTGGAGATGAAATACGACTCTATGTGCTCAACGCCTTACGGCATCAGAGGTTTTTGCATCTTAGAAAGGAGGTGATCCAGCCGCACCTTCCGAATGTGCTCAACGCCTTACGGCATCAGAGGTTTTTGCATTGTCCTTGTCAGCCTGGGCCTTGATGCGGTCAGTCTTGTGCTCAACGCCTTACGGCATCAGAGGTTTTTGCATAAAGTGGCGGGAAACGTACAGCCTGGCCGAACAAGTGCTCAACGCCTTACGGCATCAGAGGTTTTTGCATCACAAAACGTCCCGGACTCCTAAGGATGTACCCTAGTGCTCAACGCCTTACGGCATCAGAGGTTTTTGCATCCTAATGCCTGCCCCAACTCGTGCAAATCAGGAAGTGCTCAACGCCTTACGGCATCAGAGGTTTTTGCATCTCACCGACAGCGAGCATGGAAAGGTAAGAGACTAGTGCTCAACGCCTTACGGCATCAGAGGTTTTTGCATATAGTCCGCAGAAGCCGCAGAAGCAGAGATTGACCGGTGCTCAACGCCTTACGGCATCAGAGGTTTTTGCATAAAAGAAATTGTAACTACCAAAGAAAGGCTTGTCTGTGCTCAACGCCTTACGGCATCAGAGGTTTTTGCATAACAAGTAAGTTTCATGTGCAAAGGTATCTTCGTAGTGCTCAACGCCTTACGGCATCAGAGGTTTTTGCATGCGGTCAGCACGGCTCAGGTTAGCACCGCTCAGGTTAGGTGCTCAACGCCTTACGGCATCAGAGGTTTTTGCATCCGATACGCTCAAACTCATTACCGGTATGCTCATGTGTGCTCAACGCCTTACGGCATCAGAGGTTTTTGCATGAAAAAGGCCGAATCGGCTACAAAATGGATGTCACGTGCTCAACGCCTTACGGCATCAGAGGTTTTTGCATGCCGGATGTGAGCAAGGAAACGCTGGCAGAAGGATGTGCTCAACGCCTTACGGCATCAGAGGTTTTTGCATCGGTCTTATTGTAGTTGGTTGCGGCATTGCTGTTACGTGCTCAACGCCTTACGGCATCAGAGGTTTTTGCATCCTTGCTCTCCCATGGTATAAACTCTTTGTAAATATGTGCTCAACGCCTTACGGCATCAGAGGTTTTTGCATGCGGTCAATTGACAACTCCGGCAGTCCTGGTATCCTGCACGTGCTCAACGCCTTACGGCATCAGAGGTTTTTGCATTTGGAAACGGACTCCGGGAGGCTGACCTAACCAGCTTGTGCTCAACGCCTTACGGCATCAGAGGTTTTTGCATCCTGCACCATCCGCAGCAGTTCCGCCACTCTTGCGCGTGCTCAACGCCTTACGGCATCAGAGGTTTTTGCATAACTCAATTTGTGTCGCAGGGGTTCACTTACCAATGTGCTCAACGCCTTACGGCATCAGAGGTTTTTGCATCCGCAGCCACAGTCAACCGTTGGCCATGGATTTAGTGCTCAACGCCTTACGGCATCAGAGGTTTTTGCATCCCCTCGGCATGCCATCAGGGGGCGCCGGTGATCCGTGCGTGCTCAACGCCTTACGGCATCAGAGGTTTTTGCATCGCATACGTCCTGAGGTCCTATTCTATAAGGCTTTTGCCTATTCCTTTTCAAGGTATTATCCATGAAAGTGTATGATGTTCTGCTAAGTAAAAATAAACCCTAACAAAACACAATAAATAATCTAAAAACATGGATAAATTGGGCATTATAAGTTCTTCAAGCATCCAAAAAATCTAAATACATCAATTGTTCCATATAATTCAGGCAATGCAGCGTTTATTATAAAGAAAATTCAATGACATTCACAGATGCTTGAAAACACCTCTAAATGATTTCATAGCCAGAAGGTACCTCTGGCCAATCATTACCTGTTTTTTTATGTAGCCGACTAATACAGGAAGCACACAATCCGATTATAAGCAAATCATCTTCATCTGACATTAATCTCAATAACTCCCAGCGCAGGCGCTCAACCTCACGACTACTAAGACGACAGCGAAAAATGCTAAATTGTATCCTTTCACCGTAACCCTTAAGATGTTTTGCAACACGCTTTAATCGTACAGGATCCCTAATGTCATAAGCAACAAGATACCACAATTTATTTTGTCCCATAGCTATCTTATCCTCATTTTAGCAAATAATCCTGCTTGTCCCGTCCATTCTTTTTCCAGCAACCGGACCTCCAATTCAATCATTCGTGCATAGGAAAGTGAATATCCCACCACCGGATGTTTCCATGTCTCTTCCAGCCGTTTTTCAAAAAGTGTAATAGCCTTCTTGCGCCCCGCAGATGACAACCAGACACGTCCCCGGGTCACATCGAAATCATCATCCGGATGCCATTGCAATCGGTTAATTGAACCAATTAAAACCATATCCCATAATGTTACCCGAAACAATTCCATAACATCCATCACCAGCGGGTACGCCGAAGATCTGGGTGTATGGAAAAAACCCAGTGCCGGTTCCAATCCAACCGACATTATTGCCTGCATGACTGCCTGATATAATAAAGCATATCCATAACTCAACAAAGCATTAAAACGGTCCCTTGGCGGATGGCGGTTGCGACCTGAAAACTTTAATGTTTCAGGTGTCTCGTCTTTAATTAGAGAAGACAGCGCATGAAAATAGGCCCTACCTGCCAATCCTTCATGCCCGCGCAGGGTATCTATTCCCTCCGCCCTAGATATGAGCTTTAAAGAGGAACGCATTGTTTTAATTGATTCATCAATACTTGCTACCTGCCGATCCCGGCCACGTGTAGCCCGCAATAAATATCGCAGAGCAGTCTCTACTTTAGCCATTGTAAGTTTCCGCCCTAAACGCAAACAAATTCCTGGCTCAGAAAGGGCTTGATATTGTCTCAATCTTCTCTGCACTACTCCACTGCCAGGTGTTAATCCGGCTACATAATATTCCCCCCAGGAAATCCAGTGAATCAAAATTTCATTGCGGGCACACATATGCAAGGCTTGGGTAGTTATTTGGGGGTAGCCATGTAACACCAGTGCACCTACCTCACGGACAGGAAATGTTTTCAACTCAGAATCTCCCACACTTATTTGCAAAGTATCGCCTGATTTAGATATACGGGCTCTTTGTTCAACTACATGAATAGTTTTTGCTTCCCGGTCAGCCGGAAATAATCTGATGGGCTCCCAACCAGGGTTACCGGCTAAACGCTCTTCTTCAGGAAGGCAGACCGGAGCCAATGAACAGTGCATACACAGGCGATCATTTACAGTTATAGGTGGCCGGTTAGTGGAATTACGCAACTGGCGTGCGTGTGCCACAGCGTCGATAACACCTTTTCTGGCAGTTTCATCTAAAGGTACACGTATCGTAATATTATCGGCATGGTATCGTATACGGCCCTCTTTAATGCACTGGCCTGTTTCTTCCTCAATGAGCATTCCGTAGGCACATACCTGCAAAGTATCCGCTGGCCAGGCAGCCGTTTTTTTTCCCTCACGCCGGGATTTGCCTCTTTTATGCTCATAAGGTATAAAGCTACCATCACGGCGGCGCAGGCTATCAACTTTTCCTGTCAAGCCCAATGCTTCACTAGAAAGCTCAAAGGTTGTCCATTCAGCAAATTCATCTTCAGCTTGTTTTAACTCCAAATGCAAGCTTCGCCCGGCATATACTGAAGCATCAGCCAAGCGTATTTCTTCAACTTCTTCCAGATAGAACAACCGCTCGCAATAAGCCAGCGCGTGCAGTGCCATAACACGGATTGGTGGCTCGTTAAGAGTATTCACATCTTCATCTCCAAAGACTGAATATTAATCTATCAAGGAACTAATACTTTATTTCCACCCACGCCTCCTCTGGAATATCTATAGAAGGGATTTTAGTAGGTGAAAAGATGTCGGAAGATGTATTCGCCATATTGGCCCGGTCAATCATCGTCGTTAAACGTTCTAACCGATCATTTATATCCATAGATTTTGGATTTAATTTAACAAACCAAATAGCAGGCTGTAAAACATCCACCGCTTCAAACTTGTCCGGGAGAAAATTATTATCTCCCAAAAAAGGCAGTCCGTACGTTCTCGGGCTATTACCCAATAGACCTTCCAATATGCTTTGTTCCAATTCATAATTATCTTTCATACAAATATAAGCATTCAAAGATGATAAAAAGGCTCTCCGAACAGGTGCAATATTATTTTTATTATATTTAGTTCGTTCAAGCTTTTCCTTATTTGTTGAACCTACCGGATAGTTGTGTAGCTGTTGGTATATTGTTTGCTGCTGTGGCATTTCAAGCGCACCCAGCGCAATTTTAACAATTGGTAGCTCTTTTTTAATTAAGGTCATGGGTGACTTACCATCATTATACCGCATTTCTATTCCAGCAATGTTTAGCAAAAGCCCATATGCAGCCGAATGGGTAATAAACCATGCGGTTGGCCGATAGCTACCCGTTGAAAATGTTCTAAAGGCAGCAAAGGGAGCTACTACATAAAGATACAGCACCATTACTCCCCCTTAGGGCTGGTTAAGTATTCATATACATTGCTGGCCACCAAGTCAAGTAACTTCTGGCAATTATTGTAGAGCTTAACTTTTTTACCTTTTAAAGCACCTTTGGTTCCTTCATCAAGACTAAGTACCAGCTTACCGCCCAGGCAAAACTCCTCGCCCGGCAAATCGTCATTAATAATTCCTTCGATAATTTCCGGGAAGGTGTGTCTCTCATCCTCGTCAACTTTAAACCCATACGTTTGATAACCAGCTGCGAGTCTGTTTGTTAAACGAACTACAATACTGGCAGGTGCCATTTCGAAATATGAGCGAGCATGGTTTCCTGCAACGTCATTTAGCTGACCGATGGCTTCTAACAGCACCTTTGTCCAATCTGGGTGAGAACGACATTCTTCTAAATTAATTGCGAAAGGGAATTGATAAGCCGTATAACTAACTTCCCTGTAGAGCAGTTGGGAATTATCTGCGTTACTCCAAGGACCCAACATTTTGGGTGACTGCGTAAAAACAGTGTCATAACGGTAAGGTTCTGTGGCCACAGCAAGGTTCGTTCTTAAAACACTATCCCGCTTAAACTCAAATTCATTGGCTCTTTGTTCCCCGTGTTTTTCTTTAATAGCATTTAACAGCTTAGTTTTATCCGCTGGTTTAGCAGCTATCATCCACCCCATGAAAAAGTCGTCTGCATAGGATGAGGCGTCGTTAAAATCACTAAACTCTACCGCAAGTTGGTCTTCGTCATGTACCCTTTTACGGTTGCAGGGCAAATTGAGGGCCGCCATGGTTTCACGTAAAGCGTTTCTGAATGCTTCCGGGGATATGATAGCATATTCAAACCTCCCTTTTGTGATTTTCTGGATAATAGTCCTGTTTTCGGCGCTTTCCCCACGGTAATTAGAGCTTGGCTGAGTGTTTGTTATAATGGTTGCAAAGAGATTCATTTTAAAACCACCTTTCAAAACTTTAGGAATTTGCGGATATGGCAAGAAGGGTAAGTGTTTTTACCTTTTCCCAATCATTTATAAGGGCTTTGCTCACTAGTTGGTAATCTTCCGCCGGTAGATATTGTGGAATAGAACATATAGTCCCAGTGAAGTAATCCAAGAATGCTTGAGACTTTCGACCCCTGACGGCTAAGAACGCATCCTTGCATACTTTTGCCCTAGCCTCAAAATATTCTGGGGGATACTTGGTCTTTTGATTTTCATCTTTGTTATCTTTAAAACTTTTATACTTAATCTCAGACTTTTCATCGGTTTTTGCCCAAATATAACTCTGAACAATCTTATAGATCAATAACTCCAATTGTTCCTCCAAAGGTTTTGCCTCGTTTTTTTCCTTCATTTTCCCATCTCCTTTAAAGACTTCCAGGTCCTTCTCGGTATCGGAAAACTTCTTAAGTACGTTATAGCCAAAGAAAGGGATTTTTTCTGGTGTCTGCCCATTTACCCGCACGAAGAACTGCCAGTCATATTGGTTAAGTAGAATGTCCATCCCCTCGTACCAAGGCTTCTTATCAAGAATATTTTTAATGCGTTGTGACTTATATAAGGGGTTTATATATTTTCCTTCTTGAAGCCTACTGTAGGCCACCAATATACTCCTATCCGAAACAATTCTATCAGCTACATGAACTTTTACATTGTTTCTACGCCTTTCAAGATGGTAAATTTCCACAGACGATAAGCAGAATCTCAATCCTCTCTTTTGAGCTGCTTTACTGCTAGCCAGCCGGTAAATAAACTCCAGGCCTGCTTCAGCCGGTATATCGATAAGTGCCTTTTTTGGACGCCAGAAGGTATTATCATTTAATTCAAGATTTCGTAAAAGGTCTTTATACTCATCAACGAACAACTCCAGGTCTAAAGGCTCGGGAATAGCAAGTACATAGCCCAGTTCTTCTCTTTCCACCTCTAAGCTTCCGGTTGCTTTGTTTTTAACTATCTTTACGCCCCTTGGCACGTAAACCATGCTTGTTATCTGCCAGAAGTGGAGGAGGAGATTTTCTACCACGTCCCCCGTGAAGTCTACCAGTTCAGTATTGCAGGACTGAGCCCCCACTAACACTGAACTCGAAAGGTTCTCAAGAAACAGAGTAGTCGGCCTTTTACATTTCTTCAGAAAATTGGCCCAGAGTTTTTTGGCAATTGATGAGTCTTTTTTATTTAATCGCTCTTTGTAAGGTGTCCGTGACTTAGGTGAGTTTCTAATTACACTCCAGAGCATGTCTCTCCACAGTTTAAGCCAAATACCATTACCATCCCGGTAAAATATTTCAAGGAAATTCCCGGACGGCTGCATTGTATCGTAGACAAACCTTTTCTCGTGTTTACCATCGGAGTTAATAATCTCTTCTACCTTTTTAGGTTCTTCACCCTGCCATTTTTGCTTTACAGCCTGTTCAATTAGGACTGCATCGTACAGATAATTAAAGGTTTTGATTAAACTTTCCTCGGAAAAGCTAATTTTTGCGGAAGTAGGGCTTACATTTAAAACCTCTGGCCGTGGATACATTTCCCTTTCCGCCATGGCATCTATAAACAGAAGAAGACCCACTAATCCTGCTTTGTGCTGCACCGTTGGTAATTCGTACAGGTGATATTGAATGACTATTGAATTGCCTTCATTCGAAATATTACTCATTGTTCACCTCCACCGGTTTATTATAAAAACCAAACACAGGGGAATAATGCGCTCCTGGAGCTACCAGTGGATATTTACCCAACCTGCTGTCTGTATTTACAAATTTTCTAGGCACAGAAACGATTAACCCGTCAATTGGCTCTCTAGATGATTTCAACTTTAGGTATCGTTCAATGTCGGTGTCAAGGACTGTAGGAACCGTATAATCGTTAGTATCTCTTAAAGATTGCCCCCTGGCACTAACCCAAGGTCCATCTTCCAGGAATGCCGTATAGCGCTTGTTTTCTTTTTCGCTCGGCCCCAATAGTTCAAGCAGGTCTTGCAGAGTTGACTGGCTTACGACATCCATTTTTATTAGTTCATCAATAAATTGTTGAGTGCCAACCATTTCCTCCTCTGTATAAGGAGTAGTGCTTACCGGAAGATAAAAATATACTTCACCTAACTTCCCCTCATCAGGCTTGGCATGGCGGTTATTTCTTCCCATTCGTTGTATCATAGCCGTTATCGGGCATAACTCTGAAATGAGCACATCAGAATCTATATCTATTGACATCTCGCAAACTTGGGTGGTGATTACCAGGACGGGTTTTCCCTTCTTCCTAAATACCTTAATTACTTCCTCATGGCGGTTTTTTCGGTCATCCAGCTTAAAACGGCTGTGATAACAATGAGTCTTAAATTTTTGTGCTATCTGCTGACAACGGTCTACCGAGTTTACAACCCACAAAACTTTTTTATTCTTTTCCAGAGCTTTTTTTGCTATGTCAATTGCCTTTGCTTCGCTTTCTAGTAAATTAATTTTATATCGTGGCATGTCTGAGATATTAACTAAATCGGTAAAGTTTTCTTTATCAGGAAACACTGCTACGCCACATTTTATTAAATCGTTGACTCTTCGCTCTGGTAAACTAGCAGTCATACAGAGAACTGGAATGTCAAATTCAGTAATGAATTCTTTTAAAGCAGAAAATAACGATTTATCAAAGCTATGAACCTCATCTATGACTATAACACTGTCTACAAGTACTGGCAGTAAACATATTGAAGCATAGGAATTCTGGAGAAAACCCAGAAACTGATCGACGGTGGCCGTATAAATCCTTTTATGCCAGTATGCTAAGGCAAAAAGCCTTTCTTCTGTGGTAAAATCCCTTCCAGACCTCTCATCATCCGGGTCATTAAACATGTCTTCTAGCTCATACTCTGATGTGCCGTGGATTAAAGCCGCGTCTGCTTCCGGAGCCCATGAAACATAATCCTTAAAGCCTTCAGTAGCTGTAGCCCTTGTAGGGTATAGAAAGATTACTCGTGAACGCCTTTTCTGTGATAGTTGTCCCTTTATCCAGCGCCAAGCCGCCAGCGTTTTTCCTGCTCCACAGGCAGCTAAAAGCAGAAGGGGGGAGGGTAAACCTTCCACAGCGTTTTGAAAATCGTTCCATCTAAACTCACGGCCAGTTGCTTCAATTTGTCTGATGCGAGGTTTAATTATTTTTTGTTCAATATCAGAATCATATAGGATGTTGTCCTCGCTAAAAGCTTTTGAAAGCCATTCATCTAGGTCTTTTCCTTCCCGGACTATCCCTGAGCCAGCACTATCGGACACTATAAGTGATGACATAACGGCCAGTAATAGTTTCCTAACAATAGGGTCTTTGCGGTTTTTTCGCCACCAACGGTACAGGGTTGTTTCCAATTCCTCTTTCAGTTCTGAATAATTACGTCCATACTGTCCAGCCAGGGACCATAGTTCAATATCTTGTGCAAAATTAACATCGGGCAAGTCAATGTGACGCTGTAACAGCCTGAAGCACTCTTGCACACCGTAAAAATAAACTGTGAATGCTTCACGGTCACTTTTGGAGTTTGCAAAGTCATCTATACTAGCCTTGAGGTGGTGCCCGATTACGGAGGATATTACTATATTAAAATTTATATCCCTGTTAGCAGAAAGGTTCTTTGTTACCTCTGACAGCATCAGGATTAGCCCGCTTAGGTGCTCGTGCCGAATAACCTGACTACCTTTTCGATTTAAAGCGTTATCCATTCCATCATTAGCTTTTCCGATATCGTGGAGAGCGCAGGAAGCAATACCGTTAACATAAAATATCTTGAACTGGTCCGGGCCAAGTTTAAAAAACTTAAGCCACTGCATAGCAATGTACGTTGGTTTTTCTAAAGTTCCAAAAATTGCTCTAAAGCTTTCAATAACCTTTTCCGTGTGACCAGTCAAGGTTTCTTCCCACCTAACCTTGCTGGTATCTTTGGGACTCTTTGCTAAAACTATTTTTTTCTCCACTTACTACCTCACCGGCACAAAGACACCGCACCCAAAACGTTGTCTCCCACCAATACCGTTTTCCTGGATTCGGATTGATTCTTCAGCAGTTAGGTTTTCAATTTTCAATGCATATCCAACTATATTTTTATCTTTAATTCGTAGTGTACGTCTTAAAAAAGATGAGTGTGTTCCGGAAGGTTTCCCTTCGTTTTCCATCACAATTTCTGGCTGCCAGATGAGCATTGGCTTTCCTTTAACATTTAAATCGCACATCTGCTTATGAACCACCTCAATAAAGCTCTCAGGTTCTATTGATCCCTTAATTACCACTAGCCGACTGTACAGGCGTGCTGTTGGTATAAACGGTTGGGTGCTTGGTACGCCTACTCTTACCTCATAGTCGCCAATATTAATCAGCGAACCAGATAACTGGATTATTTCTGGAACCATAGAAGTCGGAACTCTCAGGGTAAGATAACTTTTTCTATTAATATCCATCAACCTGTTGCCTGAACATGGACCATTAATCGGATGTATAGCTACCTGACGGTTAGTGTGAATAAAAGGAAAGATCTTAGAAATGGCGGAAAATAACAAGTAGCCATGGTCAACCGGAATCTGATTTCCAATTAATGCAAACCTAACGTCAATTTTAGGCTGCATGTTTAATCACTTCCTCGACTATATTGGTTATTCTTAAATGCGAGCACCTTCTATTGTCGTAATAGTAATATTGCACACGCGACACGGCTCACAACCTGCTGCCCGGACAGTTGCCTCATACTTAAACCAAACCCTTTTCTCCGGAGCAATCTTTTGTGCGTATCTGCAGTCTGGATAGTGACACTTATTAGACTTGCTCCTCCCCACATATTTACCTTCCGTGGCCTTCTTTATCGTTGTGCAGTTCCGGAAGTACACTTGAAATTGCTGCAAAAAGAAAATAGCCATGATCAACCGGTATATGTCTTCCGATAAGTGGAAATTTAGCATCAATATAAACCATTAATCTGATTTTATCCCTCCCTTGGCAAATTTTTGTCCTTTTTATTAAATTTAGCAATTAAAATTCGTTATTTTATTTGTAAATCCCTCCCATAATCAGATAATTTTTAGAATATTGTTTATATATAGGTACAAAAGGAAATGTGATAATTTTTTGTTTTTATTAATACTAAAGCTTCTCTATGACAACAGCTTGTCATAGAGAAGCTTTTTATTGGTTTTTTTATGAAAATGCGAAATTTGGCAACGTTTTATAAAGACACATGCTTTTCATAACTGAAAAATTTTATTATTTACACGGATTTTCAGATATTGACGGCAGTCAACCAAAATCACTTCGCGCGACCAATTATGGTAGGCAGAGAAAATGAAAAGCACCTTCCCCCAAAAAAAACGGCCAGTCCACAATCGAACCAGCCGTTTTCCATTTATCACATTTAAATGAATCTTGCTACGACCGCAACAGATCGGCGTGCCATTACCAGATTCCTTCACCTCCAGCAAATTATGATTCTGTTAACTCAAATACCGGCAGGATTTTCAGGCGAAAAATAGAATCCCTTTTTATATATGATACGAGGAGGTGGGTATAATATGGAAGTTATTATTGATACAAGCATAGCAATATATTTCAGCATCATAGCAGCCCTACTGGTGGCAGGCGGCGTAATGTATCAGGCCAGGAACTGGGAAGCAGTGGAAAAAGCCCCCAAAGAAATTACCCCGTCCCACGGCCACCATCATTAATAACCGGCGCTTCAGGCGCCTTTTTATAGAATTCCGCCTCTGAAAACCTACTGCCTTGAGCCGTAGGATGAAAGAGGCATCGCCCGTAGGGCGATAAATGCCCTTCACAAACACCCGTTTGCATGGTATAATATTCCTGTGCTCTTTGACAATCAGTATGGGGTTGCAGCAGATCAATGGGCTGCTGCGTAAAACTGATTCCCGAAAGAGATTGGTGCTTTTGAAGAAAGCACGTATCTACGTAGCCACTATGGCAAAGTAGTAGATGCCCATGGACCGGGCCAAGGCTGCGAAAGCAGTGCTGTAGCTCAAGAGGGAGCGTAAGACCTTGCTTTGGCATGGCAGCTCTCATTGAAATGAGAAATTTTCGTGGAGAAGCCTCCGGGCTTGTCCCGGAGGAGGTTCACTTTGGCAAGTTCAGACCCTTATCACTATATTTGCGATTAAACTTGCACTATAATATAAATAATAATGAAGCCTGCAGGGTTAAAATTTTCTCACACGCAGGTAATAATTTCCGGGTTGGTTTTTCCTTGACTTTTAGTATTCCCTTTGTTAAAATAGTCTTTGCTGACGGGACAATCGTTTAATAACGGGCACAAGCCCGGATATGAAGCAAAAGTTACGCAGTGTTATTATGGTGGGTGTAGCTCAGATGGTTAGAGCACCAGATTGTGGCTCTGGGGGCCGTGGGTTCGAGTCCCATCATCCACCCCATAAATAATGGGGCGTCGCCAAGCGGTAAGGCACCGGTCTTTGGAATCGGCATTCGTTGGTTCGAATCCAGCCGCCCCAGCCAATTTTAATATTGTTTGGGCCATTAGCTCAGTTGGTAGAGCACCTGACTTTTAATCAGGGTGTCCCGCGTTCGAGTCGCGGATGGCTCACCAAAAAAAGCTCCGGATATCCGGGGCTTTTTAATTTGCAAACTGGTTATTTACATATATTTATTTGGCCGGCACCCCCGACCTTAAACTGATTATTCTCGCGCCAATCAGCAACAGCATGACGGAGTAGACAGCCGTGGCACCCAGGAAGGAAAACTGGCGGGCCACCAGCCCTCCCACCGCCGGGCCCAGCAGCAGGCCCATGGAATAGGCTGCGTTTACCATCCCGAAACTTCTACCGTAAGATTCTGTGCCACTGTTTTCCGAGTACTCCGCCAGCAGTGGCAGGCAAGGGGTCATCATGGCACAGATAGCTATGCTGAACATGCAGCCAGCTACATAGACATAAGATACACCGGGTGCCAGGGCTAGAGCCGGCGCCACCAGAACCGTAGCTGCCAGACCGGCGAGAATAACCGGCCGGTACCCGATCCGGTCCGAGGCGTACCCCCAGAGGGGCTGCACTATAGAATAGGACAGGCTTAACGCACCGAAAAAAAATCCTATAGCCCGGCTGTCCAGATTGAATTCCCGGGACAGATGCAGGGGAATCAGAGGCTCCAGCATGCCAAAGCCGAAACTGCAGGCGATAATCAGCAGCATCACCAGGGCCATTTCCGGGTTGCCCAGGGTTCTGAGAAATGCGTTAAAACCCGGCTCCGCCCCTTTGACCGCCCGCTCCGGCTCCGGCAAAGGAAACCGTAGGAACGCCAGAACAACGGGCAATATGGCCAGAGCCGTAATGTAAAAAGTAGCCCTGTAGCCCCAGGCACTATAAACCATGCCGCTGAAAACGGGTCCGGCTATGGTACCAAGCCCGGTAACGGCCATCATTAATCCCAGCCGTCTGCCCCGCTCTTCCTGGGGAAACATAGCGGCGGCGGCGGCCAATCCAGCAGTCCAGATAGCCGCACCGGCCGCCCCCTGAAAAATACGGGATAACACCAGCAGCCAGACACTATCTACCCAGGCAAACAACAGCGTGGAAGTCACCAGCACCACCAGTCCTGTCAAAAGCACCGGCCTGCGGCCGAAACGATCGCAGGCGATACCGGCTGGAAAGCTGCCCAGCAGAAGGGCCAGGGAATACACAGCAAAAATTAATCCCAGTTGCCCGGAATCAGCGTGCAGCACCCGGGCGTAATGAGGTACGATAGGAACAATCAGACCATACAATAGGGCTTCCACAAACAATGAGGCACATAGCAATATGAAAATAAGGTTATTGGCAGGCATGAGGTTACTCCTGATACTTCTGTTATCTTCATAAGGGCTTATCCGGTTCGAGATAAAAAGATAAAAACTCTACCCGGCACCGTTAATTTTATGCCGGGTTCTATTTATTTACAATATTTTTCTGGGACTCTTCAACTCTCCCCTCCGCCGGGCTATCTGGGTCAGTAATATACCGGCAAGCTTTTTATTTTTTGTACCTGTCTAAAACCCGGGTTTTCAAAGGTTATTTTACACGATGAAACCACTGTCTTCCATGGATGGCAATTGAAATTTATTGCTCATTGTCCTATAATGCCAATAGAGGAGTGAGCTTTTTGAAAAAACAAACGATACTTAGAAGGCTTAGCAAGCACTTTATTGAAAAATATATGCTACTCAGGGAACAGCCTGTAAAAATTGACCGCTGCATACCCGAACTAAGCATACCGGAAATCCGCGATACAAAATCACCCTCATAATTATTAGCCCCGCCTCCGGCAGGCAGCATGACTTTACGACTGACTTGCCAGGCCATTCTCCTTGCCCGCACTTTTGCGAAAAATGAAACTACGCTTCCCTTGTCTCAATTCTTTTGTAATAAAATATTACTATCCGGCAAAGAATTATTTCTGTCGCCAAAGTCAATCGGATAAGAAAGAGCTATAAGACGAAGGACCGCCCTCCAGGGCGGCCCTTCGTCTTAAGGCTATAATAACTTTAGCACCTGGGTTTAAGACAAATCCTTTAAATATTTTCCAACCGGAGGAACAAACAATGAGAGAAAGAACAACGCATACCGGAATGCTATTTCTGGTTTTATCAGTCCTGCTGTGGTCAGGTATCAACCCCCATGACCGGTTCACCTGGATTTTAGAGGTTTTACCGGCCCTGCTCGGTATTTTAATACTTGTTTTTACTTACCGCCGGTTCAAATTCACCACTCTTTGCTATGCCCTCATGGCCACGCACATGATCATTCTCATGGTGGGCGGCCATTATACCTATGCCCAGGTACCCCTATTTAACTGGATTAAAGAAATTTTGGATTTAAGCCGCAACCATTACGACAGAGTGGGGCATTTCGCCCAGGGATTTATACCGGCAATTGTTGCACGGGAAATACTTCTGAGGACCTCGCCATTAAAGAGAGGTAAATTGCTCTCCGTTATCATTATCAGCATATGCCTGGCTATCAGCGCTTTTTACGAACTGATTGAGTGGTGGGTGGCTATGGCCACCGGCACCGCCGCAGAGGCTTTCCTCGGGACACAGGGCGACATCTGGGACACACAGTGGGATATGTTTCTGGCCTTATGTGGCGCCGTTACATCGCTTTTGCTACTTTCGTGGCTGCATAACCGGTCCTTGAAAAAGCTGAACTGCCCCCAATAACAACCATACTCTTATCCACAGTATGTTTTACAAACATCTATTCCCAAAGCAGCCATGATTATCGGCCTGGGTATAGCCCCTCATATAATTTTATAACCCGAGTCCCTTCTATTTGGGAGTGCCCGCTTATACTACAAATACAGAATAACCGCTAAAATATAATTACGGGAGACGATGCGACATTTTACATAATACGGGGTGTAACTTATGCCGAATGAAAATAAATCCGGATACTACAACTTGGTAAAATGCACCAACAGCCTGTCCTTAACCCAAGATTCCACAAAGAAATGCGTCTTCACCAAAGGAAAGCTATATTCTTGTTTCAAAGGAACACAGGGATTGTTTATTCAGGCGACAAATAAAAAGTGGTGGTTTATCAATGACAGCACCCTGTCCAGGCATTTTATCAAGTACTTAAAGAATGAACACGATTGCTAATAATTAAAATATGGTAACCCATCTTTTGGACATCTATACCTACCACTGATAGTATTGTCTGGTAAATAATGGGGAACCGTTAATAATGCCCTGCTAAATGAAAATGACAACCCGGGGAATTAACCCCGGGTCTTTTTTTCCGCAACTTGGTATTGTGTTTTATTTTCGCCTCGAAAGGTTTTGATAAACTAAAATCCTTTAGGGGAAGATATTCTTAATGCATGCCAACCATCTCGGTGAAAAATATGTGATTGAGGTAGAGATAAAATGCGTAATGAT
Organism: Peptococcaceae bacterium BRH_c4b; assembly: GCA_000961595.1. Taxonomy (GTDB): domain Bacteria; phylum Bacillota; class Desulfotomaculia; order Desulfotomaculales; family Desulfocucumaceae; genus Desulfocucumis. Next base: position 32,525 of record LADO01000037.1, on the reverse strand, counting down.
ACCCTTATTGCAAAGCTCAATTGGTTTTACAGTTTGGAATTGGAACAGGTAGACCTATATACCGCCCAATCTAAGGCAACAGAAGATATTTATCTATCCAAAGCCCTGGCCAGAATCGCTGTAATTGAGCAGCAACATGTGGACAACATGGCTGCGGAAATTAAAAGGGTGGGTGGAGAACCTAACATATTGGGTGATGTTATAGCACCTATTGTGGGGAAAGCTTTCGGAACCCTTACCGGAGCACTGGGTCCTCAAATGTTACTTAAAGCAAATATCACCTTAGAAGAAAAAGCCATGAAAGATTATAAGGATTTATTACTCCGGGTGGGTAATGATCCCCGTCTTTTTGCAGTTCTTTGGGACAATCTATTAGATGAGGACTTTCATACAGCTTGGTTTGCCAATAAATTAAAGGAACTTGCAGATTTGTAACAACTCGGCGTCACATAAATTCGGGAAGTTTCAACACTGGAATGACCGCAAAGGTCGGCGATAACCTCAATCAACTCATGTTTCCGGGAGAGCGGTATCCGGTCAGTGCCCCGACCGGATCAGGGTCTCCATGAGCTCCACTTCGACCAGTTCGCAGAAATGACCATCATAAAACCCTATGTTACTGTTATGTTACTAAAATTGAAATCTGACCAAAACAGACAAGCCCTCCAAACCCTGGAGGGCTTTACTGGTGCGGGCGAGAGGACTTGAACCTCCACGGGATCGCTCCCACTGGATCCTAAGTCCAGCGCGTCTGCCGTTCCGCCACGCCCGCATCTTAATGCTGCAGAATTTATAGTAGCATATAAAGAATATGGCGTCAAGGCAGTTGATTCGGCGTCCATGCATTTATTAGGGCAGCCGCTGACACTGTTTTTTTATCAATAAATAAAGGGCTGGCGAAAATTGTTGTAGAATTATAGTAAAGGAATATAATACCTGTTTTGGGAGGTTTGATTATGAAAAAAAAATATATCGCCGCACTCCTTTGTTTTATTATGTGTTTGAGTATAGCTCTGCCTGCTGCAGCCGAAATACCCCTTTCTGCAAAGCAGATTTTGCTTAACAGCGTGCAAAAGCAAGACTTTCCCAAGGAAAATAAATTTTATGACGGGTACACCGGTACTTTCAAACTGGAAATTGAATCACTGAAGGGCGATGAAGAAATCGTCGATGAAGTTTTAAAAAAATTTGATGGCTTTAAAATATCCGCTAATAGTAAATTCAATCCCCTGGAGAGAAAGATAGGGCTTGATTATTCACTATCACTCATGGACAAACAATGTGCCGGCACGTTTTACATGTATAGAGACAAAATTATTCTTTCCACCGGTATTATCCAGCTGTTGGTTGCTTTATTCCCGGACGTGCAACCCTTAAGTAGTTTCGATAAAATGCCGGACTATGTATATACCTCGGATCCGGAAATGTCCCAGCTCTGGACAATTTTCAACCGGTCCGGGGGAAGGACTCTCACTCCTGAAACAGCAAAGTTGATGTCATTCATACTTGAGGCGGTGCCTGAAAAATATTATTCGTTTTCCCTGGCTGACCAGAAAATTATACTTGATATAGACAATGAAGGACTGGCGGATATAATATATTCGGTTTTTAATAAAATCGACAATGAAAAAGAAAGATTCGCCACAATTATAACCGGTATCGCCACAGTTATATCTCCGGATTCCGATAGCGGATTCATGAAAAGAGAAATATTGCATGAAATAGAAGAGGGGTTTAGGTACGGCGACTATCCCGAAAGCCCGGAGGCCGTAGCAGAGGGAATGGACGGTCTTGAGGTGGAAAAGCTGTGCTTTGAATTCCCCCTGTTACCCGGGGGGTCGGGAAAAAATACCGCCATTTTTAAAATTGATGACGAGGCTGGCGGGAAAGACCAATTAGACATAATGATTAATACCCGGGGCGGTCAAAGTAACCTCTCCGGGGATTTCGATATCTCTCTGAGCGTAAAGGATCAGAACTCTGATGCGGATTTTACCCTGAAGTTCGCCGGGGGATTCAACAACTCCCCCACGGAAATAGACTATAAAGGCACTTTATCCGTTAATGCCAAAGAACTCTCAAGCAATAAATTAATTCTGGACCTGATAATGAAAGTAAATCAGCAAACCAAGGCAGCTCCTAATATACCGATTGACATCCCGGTTCTTAACCCAAGCAACAGTACATATATGGAGGACTTATTTTCGTCCGTTGAGGGCGAGGAAGCCTGCACTCAACAGAAAATCAATATTGTGGTGGACAAAGAAACCGTGGCCTTTGACGCCGCCCCATACATGGACAGTGACAGGATCATGGTGCCCCTGAGAAGTCTGGCGGAAGCCCTGGGGTGTGAGGTTGTTTGGGCAGAACCGGACAATATCACTGTCAAAAGCGTGGATAAAACCATCAACCTTTATGTGGACCAAAAATACTGCATGGTTAATGGAGTTAAAAAGGAAATGGACACCGCCCCTGCAATGAAGGGCGACAAGGTCTTTGTTCCCCTGCGGTTCCTCGCGGAGGAACTGGGATGTGACGTCCAATATGACGGCTCTACCGCCACAGTGTATATCTCTTCGGTATTGAACTCAGAAAACTGACCTTACCATAATGGCAATGCTCCCGTCCGGCGTAGCATTGCCATTAATCGGAAACTTCCAATTAAGATTGATTGACTTCCTCCATACTCACCCTGATCTTCTCGTTTACTTTATTAAAAAGATTGTTAAACCGGGTTTTGGATTTATAGTAAATTTTCACATTTTTATTGGTCATCATGTTTTGTTCTGCTTCCTTAAGCTTATCAATGTGTTGTGGCGTTATTTCGTGCCCCATCATGTGCATTCTCTCGTAGGACTGCTGCAGCATGGAAAATTGCTGGATAAGAGTTTCCGCCTCCTGATCCTGCTTGAGCAGGGCTTCCGCTTCTTTCATATCCCGGTATTCATCGGACTTCCCCAGCATCCTGCCTAACTCCGCTGCCTTATCCATAATAGACACCGCTATCACCCCTGTCTGAATTCTTTAAGAATCGATAATACTAAAATCTTATCCTGGCCAAATGCAATCAATTCTACACTCCGGATGATGTCACCGGTGTACACATGCAATTACAAGGCCAATTTTTTCGCCCGGACTCAAAATTAAACCCCCTCCATTGAGATATTAGAGCAATTCCGTATGTATTTCCACTATTTCCACCGTTCCCTGGTTTTCCACGAACTTGACCGCCGCGGAAAGCATCTGGTGGACATGGGAGGGCTCGTTGGAAACGCAGGACACCCCCACGGTGGAAAACTGCCAGGAATCCTGTTTGCCCACTTCGGCTACGGATATATTAAATTTAGCCTTCATTTTGTCGATAATGCTTTTCAACACCCTGCGCTTATCTTTGAGGGATTCAGCTTCTCCGATAAACAGCTCCAGTGTCAATAACCCCACTATCATGTGCCACCTCATTTTACTAGGTTGTATACTATACTAACACAAATACCGGATTTGACAAATGATGCTATTGAAGACAAAGATGACAGGCCCGCAGCCTGCCTATCTTTACATAGCTTAATATCATATCTAAAAGCCCTGGCGCTAGAAGACAATTGCAAAACGCACATAATCGGGTTTGCGTAAGCAATCCTAAGAATTGAGAGGTGAGTGCCAGACGCAGTTTTGGAAGCGGCCTCCTACAGAATCCTTTAGGCCGTTCAAAAACAAGTATGGCGCGGAAGGAGAAGCCGGACAGCGCGGAGCGTACTGATAGGTCAGATGTCAGGGGACACACCTCCTTCGGAGGAATGTCCCCAATTAATACTGGACGGCGAGCATTCGTTGGGGACATTCCTTCGAGGAATTTGTTAAAAGGTAAGAATTAAGACAACACAGAAGGTGTGTCCCCTGACCTTAAATGCCAGACGCAGTTTTTCAACGGCCTACTAGAAAGCGTTTTTTACATGCTCTACTTCAGCCGCACTGCCCGGCACCAGAGTCAGGGCAAGTACGTCAAAACGCACGGGCCCGCCGAAGCATTCTCTGTGCTGAAGATATTGACTGGCCACCTGCCGGACTTTAAGCTGCTTTTTGTACACCACGCTCTCCAGGGCTGTGCCGAAACCACTACCGGATCTGGTCCTTACCTCTACGAAAACCATTACCGGCCCGTCCCTGGCTACAATATCTATTTCTCCCAGCCTGCAGCGGTAATTCCGCTCCACAATGATGTAACCCATATCTTTTAAATACTGAGCGGCCTGGTCTTCACCAGCCCGCCCCAGCGAAAGCCTTTTAATAGTCATGGCAAATCCTTCCAGGCACTGGAAATTATTTATCTACCAGACCCTTCTCCTGTAAAAATTCCATTAACAGCTTACCGGTATTACCGGTTATTTTCAGGCAAGTCCGCAGATGCTCGGGCGACTCGAAGGGGGCTGTATTAAGACTTCTGCAGCAGGTATAGCCAAACTTTTGCTCAAAGCGGTCGTGAAACTCCCTGGACAAATCATAAGCCGGCTCAGTGTTCTGTTCATGGTTTGTACGCCCTTTGAGCAGACTCAGCATCAGCGCTGAGCCGGTAAGGGCGCCGCACATGCATCCGGCATGGCCAAGACCGCCTCCCAGGCCTGTGAACATACGCACCATGTCCTCTGGAACATCAGGTGCAAGTATCTCTCTGAAGGCCAGAAAAATAGACTCGGCACAGTTATATCCAGTTTTAAAATAGCCACCTGTCCTGTTTCGGGCGTCAATGGTAATGTCATTATCCATGCTTTCAACTCCCCACAAATTATGATAATATTGAGTTCTGTATGCCACCCTATTAATCCTTTTAATATTTCTGAATATTATTGCATTTCTATTTATTGACCTTCAATCTGCCCACTGCCCTTTCCAACCCTACCACGGTCAGTTCAAACATGGGGAAAAGTCTTTAGCCTCAACGGTGCCGTCGAGCCTTACATATTGCGTTAATTAAGTATCGCCGCCAATACACTGAACTGGAACTTGTCTATCCGTACATGTCCCGTCGCCCAGTTGGCCGTTATTATTGCTTCCCCATGCCCAGACTGTACTGTCGGCCTTCAGGGCGAGCGTATGCCAGCCGCCCCCGGCAACGGCGACAACGCCGGTTATATCGTGTACCTTCACGGGTACCAGGCTATCTTTATTGGTTCCGTTTCCTAACTGGCCCATGTCATTTTTCCCCCAGGCCCAAACGGTTCCGTCATTTTTTAGGGCCAGTGTATGATCCCTGGCCTTGGCTATGGTGCTGACACCGGATATACCTGCAACCTGAACCGGATCAACCCGGTCAACAGTGGTACCGTCCCCCAGTTGTCCCACATCATTCCTACCCCAGGACCATACCGTTCCATCGGCCTTCAGCACCACGGTATGCTCCCTGCCGCCAGCCACGGCGGTAATTCTGCTAATATTTTTTATCTGCACAGGGAAGTGACGTTCTTCCCTGGTACCGTCACCAAGCTGCCCGTATTCATTACTGCCCCAGGACCACATGGTGCCGTCCGCCCGCAGGGCTATGGTATGCCAGCCTCCCCCGGTTATTTTGGTAATGGCATCAAGACCTTTTACCTGAACGGGAAACGGCTTTTCCGTATCGGTGCCGTCACCCAGCTGATGGCACTCGTTACTGCCCCAGGCCCATATTGTTCCGTCAGCCCGCAGCGCCACCGCATGTTCGCGCCCCCCTACCACCTTAGTAATATCGATAAGACCACGCACCTGCACGGGGGCCGAACGACTGATATGGGTGCCGTCACCCAACTGGCCGTCACCATTATGCCCCCAGGCCCATACTGTTCCATCCGATTTCAGGGCCAGGGTATGCCATATCCTGCCGGCAACAGCCCTGACATCGGTTAAGCCCTGTACCTTAACCGGCCTGGAACTTTTTGTAGTTGTTCCGTCCCCTAATTGGCCGTCATCATTGTGTCCCCAAGTCCAGACCGTTCCGTCCGCCTTCAGGGCAATACTGTGCCAGACACCGCATGCGATTGATGTAATCCCTGTTAGATACCTGGAATCTTCATCTATAGTTCTAAAATTCACAATTACGGCCTCCTTTAATCTGCAATTTTTCTCCCTTATTATCATCCGCCTGCCCATTACCAATAGTGCAACTTAAAAACCTTATTTTACCTTACATTATAACATTTTTATAATTGACTTGCAGCAATGTTAGATTTGCAATTAAAAAAATCAAAACTATGGAAAACAGGTAAATTTTTGTTTATCATTAGTATATCAGTTAAAACCTTTGAGGATGTGATTCCATGCCTGAACAATGGCTTTCCATAACAGAAACCGCCAGGCTGGCGGGGTTACCGGAGCTGACCGCCAGGCGCTACGCTAATGATTTTGATGATTACCTCCCCAACCGGAACTTCGGCCGCTGTAAAAAATACCCGCCAGACGCGGTGCAGGTCCTGCTGCGCATAGAAAACCTCTACCGGGAAGGTTATGATACCAACCAGATCTCCGATGCCCTGTCCCGGGAACTTTACACTGTTATTTTGACCGAAGATGGTAGAATACTATCCACCGCCGAGGCTTTGGCTGTTATGAGCAGGGTGGTGGCCGAGCATTCCAGGGTACTGCAAAAACTGGCGGGAATTATGGAAAAGATGGCTGCAGCCATACAGGAAATAGCAGCCAACCAGGAAAGCATAATGAATAAAGAAAAAACCCCGGCTGGCTGCCGGGAGAATTGGTTGGCGAAAAAACCGGAAGAAATTAATACGTCAAAATGGTTACATAAACTCGTGGAAAGTATAAAACATACCTGGGGCAAAGGCAGAACCAGATATAAGTGAGCTACCTGCAATCCAGTTCTTTCAGGCAAATCGTTGAAATATAAATAAATTCCGCCAGTTTTTCACCGATGAAGGCACTGTCATAATTGATTTCTCCTTCATCTCCGAAGGGGAAAAACAGTTTAAAGCGATATTTGCCCACATTTTCTATGTGCGGCATTTCCCTCTCCACGGACATGCCCACGTGACTCTCGATAGTCTCAATTTTCTTTAACAACGGGAGGAAAACCGAAGTTTTAAATCCATCCATGACCAGTTCAATCAGCACCACACCCCGCCCCTGGTATTTGCCTTTGCGGGGCCAACTTTTGCCGACACGGCAAAAAACATTATGATTATTGAGAATTCTAATGCACCTCGAGGACTGTTTAATACCGATTGCCCTATCCAGGGCCACACAGTAAAGAAGCACACCTTTTTCCGCCAGCACACGTTCGGCCTCTGTAACAACCTTTTCGAGATATTCGCCGAAATCCTGTTTCTGCTTTTTTTCCTTAACCTTTTTTTCAGCCCTCTGGCCGGGTCTTTCTATAGTGGCCCGTTTGGTCCTTTTTTTGTTATGAACGGTGCCCGTCTCCCCGGGCACTTTTTCTTTAATCCATTCCTCAAACTGATCAAGTATCCTGATCTGGCTTTCACCTATCATATTTTCTACCAGGAACTCATATTTTTGCTGCTCAAAACGATCGATAAATTCTCTTTCCGTCAAGATGTATTCCCCCTTTGAGAAAAATCCCGCATGGTTTGGAACTTCTCCCATAGTTACAGAGCAAAGAAAGTGCCAAAACACTCAATTCCGGAAATGCCGTAAATAGTTTGTTTTATAAAACACAAAGCACCGCATACTGTACATATACAAGTCACGGTGACCATATTTTAATCAACCGGTTTGGACTTTCTATAAAAGCCTTTAACCGGGCTGTTTTGCGGTCCGGTGCAAGAAAAACTCAGAAGACCCGGATGTCCATTTTTTAGTCACAAAATTCTGAAACATTGCTTCAATAATATAATTGCACCATTTTTTTGTCCAGCTTATTGGTAACTTTTAGCCAAAACCTGACCAGTCTGTACCCCAAATCCGGCGCCAATGGCATAATTGCCCTGGTGATTAGAATAATAATTCCCCAAAGCACAGCTTTCAGCGTTTCCCAAAGCAAACAGGTCACCACCTGATATAAGGGAACCGGCTCAGTTCTTTGGCATGGGTTCATATGAATGCCCCGTTTCTCATCAGATTCCCTGGATTTCAGTAATAGCATTCCCTGCTAATATTTTTGCAAAAACAGTGCCGGAATATAAATACAAGGGGTAAATATAAGTAAGCTAACAGCCTGTAAGACCCCGACCGGTCTTACAGGCTGTTAGCGAGATAAAAAGGCGGCTGAGCCGCCGGGTTGATGATACTTAAGCCGGTGTAGCCGGGGTTCTGTCATGAAAAATATCCATCCATGGCCATTAATATATCCATTGTGCGCACAATCCCAACCACCCTGCCGCTTTTAAATACAGAAAGGGAGTTGACCTTATTCTTTAACAAAGCCCTGGCCACATCAGTAAGATCATCATTGGCCCGCACCTCGGCCAGTCTGAGGGGCTGCATGATATCCCGCACGGACAGCCGGGCCTCTTCACGAAGTTTTTTGATATAAAGCCAGCCCCAGGAATCAGCCTTCAAATCGGGATCCTCTTCCAATTCCCGCAATCCTGCTGCCTGGAGTATCCCCCGCAGGCTAAGTATGCCAGTGGGCTCTCCTTCTTTATTTACAGCAATGACACTGCGGTGACCGTACCAGGCCTGGCCGTCCCTATGAAAGGATTCCCTGAGCACCTGGATGGCCTCATAAACGGTGGACTTCTCCGGAATGGTATTATAGTCCCCGATAGGCACCATTATTTGTTCCGCAGTTTTTCTGGTTACCATATATCAACACCACCTGCCGGTAATATAAATAAACAGAACGGATATGCCAACATAGCCCTGAAGTCATTCCAGGAGTTCCCCAACGAACCAGAATAAATCTATGGTCCGCACCACCCCTACCGGCATGGTTCCGGACAATACCGGCAGGGAGTTTATTTTGTACTTAATAATTTTCAACAGGGCTTCCATAATGGTGTCATCTTCCTGCACGGTAACAAGATTAATAGGGCGCATTATTTTACCCACAGTAATCTTTGTATCCTTGATCAGGTGCGGGGTAAAGAAAAGCCCGGTGGGGTCGCCGTTTAAAATATGTTCTATAAATTCCCGCTGGCGGAGCGCCACCAAAAGACTTCTCAGAGTTAAAATGCCTGTCAGTTCACCTTTTTCATTCAGAACCATAAGGGACTGGAAACCGTACCATGTGCCATCCATCTTATGAAATGAATCCCGGAGCCTCATTACGGCCTCCAGCACAGTGGCCCCTTCGTCAACTACCGGATATTCTTTTATGGGCACCATAATATTTTTTACCTGTCTGGTTATAGGCATTCTTTCGTCCCCCTAATCCATAATGCCTAGTTCTTTCAATTTGGCATAGAAAGAGCTTCTGTTCATTTTCAGCGCCTGGGCGGCGGCGGAGCGGTTCCAGTTGTGCTCCTCCAGAGCCTTTAAGATGATCTCCCGCTCCACCTCGGAAACAATTTCCTTCAGGGAGCCACCCGGGACATCGTTGAGCCAGCCGTAGCGGCGGGATTTTTTTTTCAGGTTCAGGGGCAAATCCTCAACCCCCAGCACCGGGCCTGTGGACATCAGCACCGCCCGCTCGCAGACATTTTTCAACTCCCTGATATTGCCGGGCCAATCGTAGTTCATCAATATTTCCATGGCGGTTTCGGAAAAGCCTTTGATGCCCTTTTTGTGTTCGGCGCTGCAGCCTTTGATGATATGGCTGACCAAAGCGGCAATATCAGTCTTCCTGTCCCGCAGGGGCGGCAGCATTACCTCAACAACATTCAGGCGGTAATAGAGATCCTCTCGAAATCCGCCACTTTCAATAGATTCTTCCAAGTCTTTGTTGGTGGCGGCAACTATACGCACGTCCACCTTAATGGTCTCGGTTCCGCCCACCCGCTCAAATTCCCTTTCCTGTAGCACCCTTAACAGCTTGGTCTGGGTAGACATGGACATTTCGCCTATCTCATCAAGAAAAATGGTTCCCCTGTGCGCCAGCTCAAATTTGCCCGGCTTGGCTGTAGCGGCCCCGGTAAAGGCACCCTTTTCGTGTCCAAAAAGCTCACTTTCTAAAAGGTTTTCCGGAATGGAGGCGCAGTTTATTTTTATGAAAGAACGATCCTTACGCACACTGTTGAAATGAATAGCCCGGGCCACCAGTTCTTTGCCGGTGCCGCTTTCGCCCCTTATCATCACGGTGGCGTTGGTATTGGCCACCCGCCCAATGGTTTTGTAAACATTCTGCATCACAGGCGAGAGTCCAATCATGGCGTCTGCTTCCGCCAGGGGCAGGTTCTCCCCGGCCTTACCCCGATCTATCAGCCCTTTGACCTCTACCGCTTTTTTTACAACATCCAGCATATCGCTTATTTTAAGCGGCTTCATCAGATAGTCAAAGGCCCCCAGCTTCATCGCCTCAATGGTAGTCTGGGTTGAGCCATAGGCAGTAATCAGAATAATGGGCACACGTTCCCCCCTGCGTCGCACCAGTTCCAGAACTTTGATCCCGTCGATATCGGGCATCCGGATATCCAACAGCACGGCGTCCGGATTCAGTACCTCTATTTTTTCCAGGCCTTCGCTGCCGCTTCCGGCACACTCAACCCGGTATCCGTTATCTGTGAGTATATCTGTCAGCGCTTCACGAACACTGGATTCGTCGTCCACTACCAATATCAGATTGCTCAATCTAGTCCCCCCTGGTCCGCAAGAATATATGGAAGGTGGTACCCTGCCCCACATTGCTTTCCACTTCAATATGGCCTCCGTGCGCCTGCACAATTTCGTGGGCGATGGCCAGGCCCAGTCCGGTGCCTTTGGGGCGGGTGGAATAAAAAGGATCAAACAGATGCGGCAGGTTTTCCGCAGGTATCCCGCAGCCGGTATCGCTGATGGAAACCCGAACGAATTCCTCATCCCGCACGGCTGTGGTTACGGAGATGGAACCACCTTCGGGCATAGCCTGCACAGCGTTAAATATAATATTAACTACTACCCGCTCAATCTGCTCAGGATCGATCCAGACTGAGGGGATTGGGGTTGCTAAATCTTTGATAATATTATACTTGCCGTAAAAAACTTCGCCAAAGAAGGAAAGCACGGTCTCTATCAGATTGTTTATGTCGAACATGCGGAATTTAGCCTCCGCCGGCTTGGCAAAGTAAAGAAGTTGGTCCACCAGCGTGTCAAGGCGGGACATTTCCCGGTGTACCGTAGCCAAAGCTTTCTGGTCCCCGCTGTTTTGACCCTGCCAGTGCTGAATATAGCAGCTTATGGAGGTAAGCGGGTTCCTTATTTCATGAGCCACGCCGGCCACCAGTTTGCCCAGGGACGCCAGCCGCTCCTGCCGGTTAGCCTTTTCCCTCAGGCGGACCCTTTCGGTAATATCCCGGCAGCACAGTACGGCGCCTATTAAATTTCCCGGGCCGTCCTTTAAAACAAAAGTGCTGATGAGATACTCCTGGACATTGTGGCTGCCCGGCATATCCGCCCAGGACGCCTGCACATTCCTGGAATCGCGCACTTCATTTAGAATCCGGTCCAGAAGCACCTGAAAGGGCGAGCCCTGGGGCAGGATTTCCCGGAAATTCTTATCGTTACACTGCTCCGGCAGCCGGAGCATCTTCTGGAACATATTATTGGCAATGATAATCTTGCCGCCGGTGTCCACCACCAATATACCGTCGTCAATGGCAGCCAGCATGGTCTGATTAAACAGATTCAGATCCGATATTTTACGGGCGAAACGGTTGACTGCCCTGGTAATTTCACCCAGCTCACCTGGTGCATCCGGCAGTAAGCGGTTATAATCGTCCTCCAGGAGGCGGACCCCGCCCTTAATCTCCTGAACCTGGTTGACCAGTTGACGAAAAAGGAGGGCCGCCCCCAGAATGCCGAAAGCAATCACTATGCCCACCAGCACGTAAACGGTATACTCCACCTTGCGCCGCTTATTGTAATAACCCGCATCGGACAAATATTCCGCCGAGCGGATTACTCCCTCCACCTCTCCATTGCGCTCCAGGGGTACATAGACCTCCACGATGCCTCCCTCTTCATATCCCACATTTTGCACCGTGGGGGTCCTGTTTTTGACGGTCTCCTCAAATGCCTTTTTGCGCCGCAGCGAATAGTTTTCATTCAGGCGCTTGGTGCCGTCAAAAAAAACATCCAGGTCAGTAACATAAAGACCTATATGCACATCCGGGTAATCCCTGTGCACCATGTCGATGGTCCTGTTGACATATTCCGCCGCTATCCCGATCCTTTCTTCCCGGCTCTTTTTAGCGGCACCCTGCTTTTCCATATAGATTCTCAGGCCGGTGCCGAAACTATGGTCAAAATAGCGGGCGGCCTGGTTCAAACGCGTCTTCTGGTGTTCAATTAACGAAACTTCGCTGTTTTTTATGGTATGCAGCATATAAAAGGATAGTGTTACGGTGCCAATCAGCAATAGCAACACCAGACCAAGAATCCGGTCGCCGAAGCCGATGCCTATATTATTTAGCCTGTCGCTTAGCTTTAACTTAGAAGTCATGTTGACCTCCCCGGCCTGCCCGAATATATCTCCTTTATTGTAACATATGCTTGTAATTGATTTAACCTGTAGTGGCAAAAATAAGCCGGCCAATGTTTGGCTATAAAAAAGGTGCGGAAGCAAATTCGCTGCGCACCTTTTAAAATTTAACCTAATTTTATCTTCTAATTAAGGGAACATGCCTTCTAACCCCCGCTGGCAAACTTCCTTGCACGAACGACCTCAGTGTGCCTTTTATTATCCCTTTCCATAAGGCGTATTCCGCCATCCTGGCGGGGCGTTTCATTGCGCAACATATCAACCCGGTGCAGTTCTGCCCGCAGGAAGGGCTCCTCCAGAGCGCTAACCATCCAATTGTGGATTTTCTTCCACGAAATCATAACGGCATCCCCTTTACCTGAGATATTCCTCTTTGACAATATACGTGATGCCGCCTGCCAAAGAGACAAATCATCCTAACCGTGCTGTATAACCTGCTGACTTTTTGCCTCTGCCTTGAGCTCTTTCTTTTTCATCCACATACTGCCGAGAATGATAACGCCGCCTGACAAAAGGGCTACGCACATGGTGCCAAAGCTGATGTTTTTCAATAAAACTATTGTGTTTTCGGCAAGCTGCATGCTGCCCAGTTCATTCAGGTAGGTGGGTATGGCGAATCCCCTGCTAACCGCTACTACCAGCATTACGAAAGCCATCACGAACTTAATCATATAATCTTTCACGTATGTCGTTCCCACAGCGCCCACCTGCACACCTATTAATGAACCGGCCAAGATGATAAGCACCATTCTAATATCCACGAAACCACCCATTGCCCAGGTGAATGATCCGGTCAGGCCCATGGTGAAGGCGATTACCAGTTCCGAAGCGGTGGCCACGATGGCGGGAACGCCCATTACATAAACCATACCTGGAACCCCAATGAAACCTCCCACCGCGATGGTGGCCGCCAGCAGGCCGGTGCCGAGACCCACCGGAACCGTTACCCAGAAGGAAATCCTGGTATTGGCGGTTTTAAAATATATCATGGGTGGAATATTAATCTTCTTAACTCTTTCCGCCAGGCTGGAAACGCTTTCTCCCGTCCGGGAGCGCATGGATTTTCTGGCATCGGAGAGAATGTAGGCGCCCAGTATGCCCAGAACACTTACAAAAACCACACTGACGTACAAGTTAGATCCGGCCGCGCCCCATTTGGCAAATATCATTTTTTGAATCTCAATCCCGATTTGCACACCAACCACGGCGCTGATACCGTTAATCAGACCCAGCTTAATGTCCACCTGGCCGTACTTAAAACGTTTGTAAGCACCAACCAGCGCCTTGGGAAATTTGTGGCACATGTTGCTGGCCACCGCCACCGCCGCCGGAACCCCCAGGCTCATCATACCGGGTGTCAGCACAAAAGCCCCCCCTGAACCGATAAAGCCGCTGAGCAATCCTCCAAGGAAGCCCAGCACCACAAGGAAAAGTATGCTGTAGGGATTAAGGGAAACGAAGTCTTTCACAACATCCTTATCGCTCAACATTTCCCCTGTAGCTTCGCTGATGCCCGGGATAGCCAGGAGTGCCATTGCCGCCAGGGCAACTATTACCAGAATACTGGTCTTTTTATTTTTCATTTTAATGCCCCCCTTTGGTTAATGGCTTAAGTCCCAGCGATTCAATGAGATAGTTGGCAAATGCTCCGTGTACGAATGAAAAGAACAATGCTGTAACAAGAACTATGACGGCAAAAACTCCGCCGCCCCTGGTAAGATAACCCATCACCGTATCAACATTTAAAAATACCGCAAGATAGGCTGCAACTGTAATAATACCCCAGATTATGGCTTTTCCTACAGGTCTCTCTTTTGTATTTGTTGCCATTAATATCACTCTCCCCCATGTAAAAACACATTAATATAAAGGTACCGAAAAATGCTGCTCAATGCTCCGGGAAACCGCCCAAACACCGATCCCGCACACCCCTCCTTCCATTGAAAGGCTATATTTGATGCTGCTTGTCGTTGTAATTAATAAGAGCAATAGGCGTACCAGCAAAACAGGTTCAGGATTTCACATATTTACTGGCTTTTCCGGGACTGGGGGACGGGCTTCTGAGCACATTCTGGACATATGACTGTGCGGATTTTGGTCAACCGGTTAATCTTGCTTTTCTCAATGCGTTATAGCTTAAGGTTTGTGACTACTGGTATTTGTTCGTGTGTACAGAAAATCATCACACCTGCATGGCAAAAAATTCATTTTTGGGAAAAAGTTCAAATTAACACAAGAACAAACTCAAAAATTTTTGTAACAACCTGCACAATATACTGCTCCCGGGAAACAAAAAAGCCGGTGCGGTTTGATACCGCCCGGCAAAATGATTATATTTGATTTGAAGCATCAACGGCTTAAATTGCAATCAGGCAAATCCTTGTGCAAGCTCCGGAGTAAAAGAATTCACGGATTGAAATATGTTGGCCTTAATTTTCCTCCCCGGCCCTGGTTTTACTCCGGTATCGTCAAAAAGCTTATCAATGAAGGACAGCAAATCAACCGGCCTGATTATTCCTACCACCCTATCTTGTTCATTTATAACCGGCACTATGGCGACACGGCGATTAATGATAATTTCAGCTGCCTCTAGCGGATCGTCCGTTTCTTCTACGAATACATCCACCAGCGGTCGCAGACACCTTTTAACCGGGGTATTTTTTAATACTTTGAGCCCTTCCGCGCTAAAAAGTCCGGGACGGTAATCGGTCAGGCGCCCTATCAAGCCCCCGGTTTTTGAGGCCCGGTCACCCATTACCTCGAATATGATCCGTAAAGTCAGGAAACCGGTAAGGTTTCCATGATCATCCAGCACCGCAATCCAGCGATAACCTTTTTCTTTAGCCTGAAGATAAATCAAATTAACTGCCTGCATCAGAGTATCGTTCTGGTTGATGCTGGGATAGTAAGTAAAGGGAATCATAAAATCTTTTACCGTTTCTTTTGGCCCTGTCATTATTACACCCCCAGTCTAACAGCTCCCCATACCAATCCCACATTGCCTAAACAGATACGGGAGCGTTTTCAAACAGTCCTTTGATAAAAGGCAGCAAGTCAACCTGCCTGACTATACCCACCGTTTTATTCTCGGCATTCAGAATAGGTAATATAGTTATACGCCTGTTAATGATTATTTCCGCAGCCTTTACCGGACTGTCTGTTTCGTAAACGGAGACATCTATCAGCGGCTTGATGAGTTTTTTTACCCGGGTATCCTTAATCAGTTGAAGCCCTTCCCAATAGAAGTATCCCGGCCTGTTGTAGGTGAATACCCCCAGCCAGCCGCCAGCCTTGGGAGCCAGCTCGCTGATAGCCTCAAATACGTTACGCAGGGTAAGGAATCCCTTGATTTTGCCACCGTCATCCAGCACCACCAGCCAGCGGTAGCCCTTTTCCCTGGCCTTCCTATGCATCAGACTGACCGCTTCTTCAAGGGTGGCATTTTGATTTATGCTCGGGTAGTCGTGAAAAGGAACCATGTAGTCTTTTACTGTATACAAATCTTCCGACATATTTACCACCTCTCTAATACATATTTGTTATATACCTAAATATTATGTAGACGGCATTGATACAGCAATAATAAACCCCTTTATTGATAATATTCATACCTAAGATAGCCGGTATTAAAGTCTAGTTTTTCACAAGAGTTTTGAAAGTGTCAAAATGCTCTTTCCGGGAGCAATATTCCGTTAAACCCTGAAAACAGTAACTTCAACCCGGAAAAAAATCGTCAATAAATTACTTTTTCGGGATTTCCCAGATCAGGAATACAGGTGTGGGAAGAGACCCCGGAGAGGTATTAAAGGATCAGGCAGGAAGGGCTGGAGACAATTAAAACACATGGGAAAAACATGGCCGGCCTGCTCAAAAGCATTTGCACTTAACCTGCTGCCGGGTAGAAGGCCGGAGTTTTCATGAAAGGCTAAAGGTTAAAGGTTAAAGGCTAAAGGTTAAAGGTTAAAAATTACTTTCACTGAGGTCCCTCTGGACCCGGATTCCACCTTGATGAAGGCATTATGTCTATCGGCAATGTTGTAACACATGGCCAAGCCCAGGCCGGTTCCGTTTTCTTTGGTGCTAAAAAATGGGATGCCCATTTTGTCAAGTACATCGGGAGGGATACCCGCTCCCTGATCCTGCACGGATAAAACAACCTCTCTTTTTGCACTGTATGTCTTCACCATCAGGCACCCACCCGCGGACATGGCCTCCAGGCCGTTATGCACGAGATTTAGTATCAGCTGGCGAATTTCTTTTTTATCAAGCATCATACTGGGAATATTACCGAGCTCCATTTCAAAAAGGTTGTTTTTTTGCACAGCTTCTGTCAGTATCAGCGGGGAAAGCGACTCCACAATGTGGTTCAGGTTTTGCAATTTCAAATCAATAAATCTGTTTTTATCCAGGGACAGGGTGTTGGAAATTATTAAATTTGCCCTGTCCATTTCCTTTAGCATAATTTTAAAATATTCCGCATATTGTTGGAATTCATGCTTGTCCACAAGCATTTGTAAAAAACCCTTTACGGTGGTCATGGGGTTTCTTAATTCATGGCTCATGCCTGCGGCCATATCCCCCACAAATTTCAGCCTGTCCAGGCGTGCTGCTTCTTCCTGACCAGCGTTATCCACAGACGGGTGACAATGTGTTCCGGCAAGCCCGGCGGTACCATATTCCGGCGGCGGGCCGGGTAATCCTTCCTCCGGGGCTGATTCCCCCGGCCCTGCACCGGCTGCGAGCTGCTGCCTCTCCCCGGGATGTGAGCGGAGAGTAATATCTGATACAAACAAAACATAACAGGAAACTTTTTTGCCAGCGTATACGGGGTAGGCAAAAACCTCCACGGGTATCCTCAAGCCGCTCTTATGCACATGTTCCATATCAAAACGCCGGGATATTCCGCTGTAGCCAATATCATTTAAAAAACTTTTTGCCCTGCTGTACCATTCCGTGGGGGTAAAATCCCACCAACCCATATTTTTCAGTTCTTCTTCGACGTAGCCTGTAAGTTCACAGAAAGATCTGTTCCAAACTAAAATGCCGCCATGCGGATAAACCGCCACAAAAGGTTGACCGGCGCTTTCCAGCAGGTCGGTAAGGATAAACATTCTTTCCCATATTTCACCGACCGCACTTTCAGCGTTGTCGTATTCTTGTTGTAACGAGCAAAGGGAAGCAGCCTGCCGGCTTATTTCGCCAATCCCCCTGCTATTATTTTCGTTCTCTTCGGTTACATCTCTCATGATAACCTGTCACCTCAGGTAATAATTTATTGTCTAATAGATTATACAAATGCTATTACAATACCTTCGGGAAAAAAGTCATAATTTGGCATATTAGCACTGATTTTTCAACTTGATTGGCTCACAATTGCTTATTTATCACCTGCCGGTTGCTTTAGCACATCTGCCCTGCGCCGGTCAAAACGGCTGAACAAGTAAGACACGGCGGCTGCCAGAGGCTGCTGGTAAAGCATGGCCAGAGTCACCGGCACGGCTACGGCGGCGGGGAAATAGGCCACCGCCAAAACGGAGCCAAAGCTGATGTTGCGCATCCCCACGTTGTAGATCATAGCAGCCACGGTACTCCTCCGGCGGTCCCTCAGCACGAAGGAGCCGGCATAACCCAGATAATATCCCGACATCACCAGCAGTAAAATAACCAGCAGCATTTTTACAAGGGGAGTACCCCAGCTTATTTCCGGCACCACCGCACTGGCATTGATGTATACTACCCCAAAAAGCGCCACCTTGGAGGTAAAACCACCTAAGGAGCGGGAATACCTGCTTAGCTTGCCGGAACTCAAATCGTTGAACGCCATGCCCAGGAGGCTGGGTATAGTTACCATCCCAAACAACCCCAGCAAAAGATGAATATAATCAATGTGCACCGACCTCCCCGCCACCAGGGCAATATATACCGGCAGCAGCAGGGGGCTCAGTACTGTATCCACGGTTACCGCTACCAGAGCCAAGGTTACGTCCCCACGCACTATGGAGGTCCAAATGATGGAGGTCACCCCAATGGGAATGGCGGCGCCGATTAAAAACCCCAATCTGGTTAGGGCACTGTCCGGGTAGAATAAATGACCTATAACCCAGGCCACCAGAGGCATAACACCGTGAATTAGAAACAGCATCCATAATGTCAGCCAGGGTTTGGTAAGAACATGAAAAAAATCCCGGTAACTGGTCTCCAGGGAAACTATAAAGGTCATATAGGCAAAAAGAGCCACCGCCACCGTTCCAAGTAATGTCGTATGTGGCAGGGGAAGTATGAAGCCGGAGAAAAAGGCCGACAAGACCACAAAAAACATGCGCCGTCCCAGCCAGCTGTTCCAGGAGGTAATTAAGTCCAGCATATAAAGTCCCCGTTTCTAAAATGTCATGACCACACTGCAGGGGAAGTCAGTTTAGCTTTTAACGGCTGATGGTAATATTTCCATGATCATGATGTTTTTCCTGCTAGTTGGACATACAACGTCACTATATTATGTAGCCTGCCTATTTTTATCCAGCCAGGTTTGAACATCAATCATCGAAAATCATCGAAAATATAGAAGTTGCCCAGATTCCAATCCCGTGGTATAATATAGTAGAAGGTATGAAATTTTACCATAATTGTGCAAAAGATGATTCTAAAAAGTTTTTGCAATTTTCCGACAAATACCTTAATGAACCTGTTGTGTAGTACAAAAATTTAATACTTCTCCTGATCGCTGAGTTCTTCTATAAGAAGCGGGGGAACCAAATTTTTGGGGTGAATCGGTTCAGTAGTCAGTAGTCCGTAGTCAGAAAAAGAAGGGAATCGCTGAAGGCGATTCCCAACCAGTATCCGACAACCGACGACCGATTACTGAATTCGTAGGGTTACTTTCGACCCGAATCCGTCAGCTAACTTCGCAAGCGTTGAAAGGGAGGATAGGCAAAAGCAGAGCTTTTTTGCGCTGTATAGTAGTTTTTGCTCTTTCACCCCTGAATACGTATTCAGGGGTTTTTGTGCTCTTTGCCTGTCCTTAAATAAAAAAAAGGAGGAGTTTTCATGTCCATCCCGGCTATTGAGAAATGTAAAATCACCAGCGATGAGAAGAGAGTAATAGCTCTCAGGCGATCTGCCGAACTCAGGCAAAAAATCACCGATTACCTGGATATTAAGGATACCATAAAAACAGGTTTTGATTTACAGTCCGTAACGGAGTTTAACAAAAAAAATCTGCTCAAACACTACAATGCCACCGAAGAACAATGGCAGAACTGGCGCTGGCAGATGGCGCACCGCATCGACAACGTAACAACCTTATCCAAACTCCTGGATCTGGGCATAGATCAATTTGCCCAGATTAAGCAGGTCGGCACCCGCTACCGCTGGTCCATATCCCCCTATTACGCTGCGCTGATTGTAGAGGGCGAGCCAAACGACCCTATAAAAATGCAATCCGTACCGACAGCAGAGGAAATGGACGAAAGCGGCCACAGCGATCCCATGGCGGAGGAATTCACCTCCCCTTCCCCCTGCGTTACCAGGCGCTACCCGGACCGCCTGATCATCAACGCCACCAATATGTGCGCCATGTACTGCCGCCACTGCCAGAGGAGGAGAAATATCGGGGAAACGGATCAGCACAAACCACACCAGAGCCTGGTGGCAGCCCTGGACTATATTCGTAAGAACAGGGAAATACGCGATGTGCTTATTACCGGTGGAGATGCACTATTGCTGAACGATCGTATGATAGACTGGCTTCTCGGCGAACTGGATGCCATTAAACATGTGGAAATCAAGCGTATCGGCACCAGATCCATCGTCACCCTGCCCCAGAGGATCACGCCGGAGCTTTGCGCCGTACTTAAAAAGCATCCACCCGTATACATCAATACGCAGTTCAACCACCCCAGGGAAATAACCCCCGAGAGCAAACGGGCCTGTGATATGCTAATCGAGGCGGGAGTTATACTGGGTAACCAGGCAGTGCTGTTAAAAGGAATAAACAACAGCGCCCACGTGATGAAAAAATTAAACCATGAGCTGCTGAAAATCCGGGTACGCCCTTACTACATTTTCCATGCCAAGCAGGTTAAAGGAACCAGGCATTTTATCACCAGCGTGGAAGAGGGCATTAACATAATGGAAAAATTAAGAGGATATACCTCCGGCCTGGCCGTGCCCACATATATTATAAACGCCCCCAACGGCTACGGCAAAACCCCGGTGCTGCCCCAGTACATACTGGAAATGGGCGACGGCTCGGTCCGCCTGCGCACCTGGGAAAACCGCGAGTTGGAATACGAAACACTGGGGTCAGGCACCTAACTTATTAACTTATTTTTTTCTGCCAGCTTAATTTGCATTCCATTTACCCGATTGTTGCTTCAGGCAAGCTAAAGCAGGTCCCTAACCTGATAAACGCAGCGGCAGGCCGGGCTGTGGGAACAAACTGTCAGAGGCCCGCGTTTTGACGGAACTGCCTTTAGGAGGTGGCCGGACGGGCAGGTCAGCCCAGCTACAGCCAGGTATTCTTCCAGAATTTCCAAAGTGAGTTTTGCAGCCGGAAAATCGCAGCGCGGGTAGGCTGTACAGCCCAGGAAATGGCCACCGCCTGTTCCCGCGCGCACGGTCAGCGAGGCGCCACAGCGGGAGCAGTTAAACCGGTTTTCCACGTACGCCTTCAGGCCGGCGTAACGCCCCCCATATAATCCCCCGCGCAGGTCCATCTCCAGCAGGTAGATCAGAGTGCGGCAGGCCCTCTCCCCTGCCACCCGGATACTGAAGCGGTCCACCTTGCCGTCTCCCGGCCAGGGGCTGCCATACCAAAAGATGTCCCTATCCACTGCCGTCAGCGGCGTCCTGGCTGCAGTGTATCTCACGGCATATGGCTGGAGTTCGGGTGGTAAGACCGACGGCCGTCCGGCACGCAGAGAAAGGCGGGCGCCGCCCGCTTTAGCCTGACGCAGGGCGTTCATTACAAGCCTCTCAGGCGGGCCGGCTGCGGCAGGCCAATCCACCTGGACGGACGCAGCGAGGCGGACATCGGCCTCCCAGGCTTCCTGGGCCGGCCGGTACCCGGCGTGCCATTCAATTTCCATTTCTTTACCCGTAATGCAGCCTGGCAGGCCGGCCAGGAGTTCTTTGCCCCCGATAACCCGACCGTTTTCCCGAATAAAGCGAAAAAGCTGACAGACGGCAGAGTCACCGGGCAGCCTGCTCTCCAGAAAATCGCGGCAGGCCAGGACGAAAAGCTTGCCCCGCGCCCTGGTGACAGCAACATTAACCAGCCGCTGCCCGACACTTCCTTCCCGGCGGGAAAGGAGTCCGCCGGGGCCGCGCTGCGGGAAGGAGTCCACCAGATCCAGCACCACAGCATCCTGCTCCGCTCCCTGGAAGCGATGGACAGTGGCGGCCACCAGGCCGGCATCCTCGGAACGGGCGCCGGTAACCCCTAAAAGTCCTGCCGTCAAGGCGTTTAGCAGCCTGGCCTGGGCGGCGTAGGGTGTGAGCAGGCCCACCGTGAGGCCGCCCTGCCTGATCTTTCTGGCCAGCGTCAGAGACAGGAAAGCAGACAGGGGGTTGAAGCGGGAAGAACCGTGCCGGTAGCAAAAGGCGTGTAAATCGCTTAAGTCAACCAGCGTCAGCGCCGCTCCCGGGCACGGTTCGACAGCGGCCAGCGCTGCGCGTCCGGATGTCTCCGGAGCATTGTAGAGCAACCCGCCGTAGACAGAATCATTCACAAACCCGGCGATGGCCGGGTGCATCCGCCGCTGCAGGCGCAACACGGCGATATCCGGCGCCTGCCCTTTTTCGAAAGCGGACATTATCCCGGCCTGCTCAAAGATATCCCGCTTCAGCCAGTGTTCCACCCCCGGCGTCCCGGCCAGCGCTACCGGCGCCAGCTGGCGGAAGTCGCCGCTCACCACCAGCTTCCGGCCCGCCAGGGAGGCAGCAAAAAACACCTGGGGAATATAGGCCATGCTGGCCTCATCAAGCAGCACAAAATCATAGTGGTCCCTGTAAATCACCGGATCAGTCGCCGCTGCGGACAGAGTACAGCCGAGTACCCGCGCTTCACGGCACACTCGCGCTTCTTCCTCTTTCAGAGTTGCCCTCAGGTCTCGCAAGGCCTGCTCCACCTCTGTCAGGCGTTCGCCCCGGGCGCCGCCGGCGCGCAGCCCGGCCAGCAGTTCGCTGCGCTCGTCCTCCAGTTCTCTACGACGCTCCCGCATATCCGGATGATCGGCAACAGCCAGACTGGAGGCAAGAAGGCCGCTTCGCCGCATCGCCGGCAGCCTGGCCCAGCCATAACGCACCACCAGACCTGATCGAGCCGGCGCCCCGATCCGGGCTGCCGCCCTGAGCACCGCGCCATCTACAGCCACGTTGGCATGGGAGAGAATCAGCACCCGTCCGCCTTGTTCGAAAAAGAGCTTCGCGATCCGGGCCAGAGTTTCGGTCTTGCCGGTGCCCGGCGGTCCCCAGATAAAGGTGATTTCCCTTTCACCGGCCAGGTGCAGCGCTTCTTCCTGAGCACAGGCAGCGTCTGCTAGAGAAACGTAGCGCCGCTGGTGCGCCGGCACTTTTTCCAGCACGGCCAGGGCCATTTTCAAATTCCTCTCCGGCGTTTCGCGCAACCGCTCCTGCAGGGCGGCCAGCAAAAACCAGGGCTCGCAAAACACTTCGGCCCGCTCCAGAAGTTCACCCATGTTCTCATGGAGCGCCAGGGTCAACTCTGAGCCGCGCACGGTCACCACCTCTCCCCTGGTTTCGCGGGAGCCGTAGCGCAGCCGTACCGGCGTGCCGTCGAGGAGAAAAGCCTCCACCTCCAGGTCAAAGGCATAAAGAAATCCCTTCTCGCAACGGTAAACCAGCACCCCGTCCAGGAACACCAGAGGGCGACCTCCTTCATTGCGCAGGTACTCTATTTCTTCAGCCAGCGCCCCGTTGAAATCCTCGATCAATGCAGCAGCGTACAAGAAGACATCTCTCATTTCAGTAGTCAGTAGAGAAAAAGCTAAAAGAACAATTTATATATTGCCGGCGGCTATATAAGTGAGCCTTGGGTTCGGAAGGGGTTATTCCCCTACCGAACCCTTAGAGCGAACTTAGTTCGAATAAGTTGGGGACATTCCTCACCCAAAAGTCGGGCTTTAAATAGAGGTGTGTCCCCTTTCCTTAAATGCCTGTTTATCCCCGACCTTCGAGGACGGGGTCTTACAGGCTGTTAGCGAGATAAAAAATGCTCCGGGCGCCGGTCCCGGGGCTATGGACACTCTTTATCATGCTCCTGCAATATCTTCCTGCTCCTCACCCTCATCTTCCGGCAACTCGCCCGGCAGGATCTCCTCCGGTATTTCCACCGCAATCTCCGGCCTTCCGCTGTAGAGATACTGAAGGTCCAGATACTCCACCATAGCCCGGAGCACCGTGCGCAGGGGCCTGTCCGCTGGAATGCCTGCGATTGCCTGGCCGATGTCGTCCGGCGCATGCCAGCCGTAGGCCAGGGCATGCTGGTCGCGAACGGCCTGAAGCATGCGGCGGATGTCGAAAGTGGAGAGGGTGTCCAGAAAGAGATTTTCTTTTAAAAAACTGCCGAAAACTTCCCGCACCGTGGGGATGTCGTGCTGCCTCTCTTTGGCCGCCAGCTTCTGCGGCACATTGTCGTAGTCGCTGTTTTTCTGCTTCCAGATCAATTCCGACCAGAGGTTGGATGAGGCCGAAAAGACAGTATAAGTTGCCGTCAAGCCAAAAGAAGGCGACATGAAGCGGGCGGCATTAAGGTAAGCATTGGCCCTGGCCGTAATGCCCAGGTACATCAACTGTTCGAACTCGTCGAAGAGGATCACCCACCCGGCATAGCCGGCGGCCCGGATCAGGCGGGAGAGGAAGCGGAAGTAATCGAAGATATTTTCTTTAACCTTGAAAGGCGGCAATGACAGCGCTTTCCCGAAGTTCAGGCGATGGATGGATTTCAGCTGTGCGCTGGGAACGAAGTCACCCGCCAGGTCGCTTGCCAGGATATTCTGGTTGTAGGCATCACCACTGCCATCCAGGTAGTTTTTCAATACGGCCTCAAGTTTCGGGTGAAGGTTGCGGGCGGCGTAGTTCAGCATCTCATCCGCTTCCTCGCTGCCCGGCTGCAACGCTTCCAGCAGGGGGGCAAAGCCTGGCTGGGAATAGCCCGGCAGGTACAGGCCGGCTGCCGCCCGGCGGTAAAGGCGGTCCAGTTTATCGAAGGGAGTTTCCTTGGAAAGCGGCACGAAACTGACGGCAAAGTTCATATCTTCCGCCTTGTGGGCGATAATATTCAAAAAGTGAGTTTTACCGTTGCCAAAGTTGCCCTTAACCACCAGGGGAAGGGCACTGCTGTCC
Source organism: Peptococcaceae bacterium BRH_c4b (assembly GCA_000961595.1). Lineage (GTDB taxonomy): Bacteria > Bacillota > Desulfotomaculia > Desulfotomaculales > Desulfocucumaceae > Desulfocucumis. Next base: position 7,603 of record LADO01000037.1, on the reverse strand, counting down.
GAGCGTACCCGTTCCAGTTCGCGCCCTACGCGCTCCAGGGCGGCCTCCCGCCCGTAGGAAAAAATGGCGCTTAAGTTACGGGAGGAAACTCCGGAACGCAGGCATTCAACGACCTGTCTGGCTGCAAACTTCTCCATTCCCTCCACCTCCCGCGTCGTACTGGTTGACAATTGCCTCCACTACCCGCCGTACCGGCGAGAGCATGCTGACGTTTTCCACCATACAGCGAAAATCATCCTGGTGGATGCCGGAGCCGAGGTCTAAAGCTTTGTTCAGCTTTTGTTGCAATTCCAGGCAGATTTCGGCAGAGAGAAACTCCTTGACTAGAAGATCCTGGTTAAAAAGATCGGCAAATCTGTTCGGACGCGCTCCCGAAACTTCATTCTGGATGCGCATCCACAGCGCTTCGTAGGACTTAAATCCTCCCTTTTCATCGTGGATCAACTCCGTCCGCCCGGCAAAAACAAAAAACGCCCCCTCGAATCCGGCGAAGTCATCCACCAGCTGCCGCAGGCTCTCGTAGACCTCGTTGCGGGCAGACCTGCCGTAGAGAGCCCGCCCGTCCGGCCCGCGCTCCAGCAACGCGCTCAGGTCGTCGACCACAGCGCAAAGCCCCCGGTGGCCGCAGAGGCGCAGAAGATACAGGAAAGACGACATCATGTGCCTGGCGTTGTACTTGTCGATGCGGGTAAAGATCTTCAAAGGCTTTAAAGCCCTGGCCGGCAGGGGGCGTCCCTTGAGCCATTCCTGCAGGATATCTTTCTGCCCGTCTGCCAGCCGGCGCGATCCCAGGTGGTGGGCACAAAGCTGAGTAAATGCCAGGGCGAAGTTGTGGTTTATTTTCCGGTCCTGGTAAAGCGCGTCCAGCTTTTCCTGGATATCGCGCCGCAAGCTGTCCGCCGCCCGTCCCTGCGCCTGCGCCCAACTGAAAAAATCCTGCTCCGGCATAAGCTGCCCGTCCGGGTAGCCCAGGCCATCCACCACAGTATTGCAGTAAGCTGTCACCAGGGCCTCCACATCCACCGCGTCCAGCACAGCCTGGTAGATGGAGTCAAACTTATTCAGCCGCACCTGACGGGCGTCCGCGAAAAAGGTGATATAGCCAAGCCGCCTTGCATCCTCCAACATTAGAAGGAGGGCGTGCGTCTTGCCCGAGCCCGGCTTTCCAATGAGGAACTTCACCTTGCTGCCGCCGCAGGCGATATAGTCGTCCAGGTAGTAGTCCCGCCAGGAATTCCAGATCCCTTCCCGCTCTCTCACCGTGATTGCGTGAAGCACCTGTAAATCCAGTGGCGGGATCCCGTGCCTTAAGTTTTCCAGTGCTTTTTCCCTGATTGCCGGCTCCACCGGCTATCCCTCCCTGTAAAACTTCATTACACCGAGGCGTTGGAGCTGTCCCTGGGCGTCCAGGACCACCAGCGCCTGCCTGTTGTTACGCACGTTGCCAAGCCAGAGCCGCCTGCCGTCCGGCGCGTTCATCTGTCCACTTTTCAGCACCCGGTGCAGGTCAAAGGCAAAAAGCTGCGCCGGGTAGTCACGCCTCTGCCGGGACATCGGGGTGAGGGTATTATAGACGTCTTTTAAAAGTACTTCCTGTTCACTAACATCAATCTTTGTCTTGGCGATTTGTTTAGCCATCTCCGTGTCGTAAGCTGTTGCCAGGGACTGGAGAAAGCGCTGGGTATCGAAGGAAGCCGCGTTTAAGCGGTCAATGCTTCTTTTTAAGTGCCCGGCCAGGACGCCGGGGCGCAGGTTACGATAGACACGGTCGTCGATGGTGACCATCTCTTTTTCCGGCAGCACCCGCACTTTAAAGGGAAGGACTTCGTAAACCGGGTATTCCGCTTCCACGGCCAGGCTTTCCGCTGCAAGGGCGTCCATAAAGCCCCGGTTAAATGCTTCCTGCAGGTAAGACTGCAGGTTGAAGGACGGCAGTTTCTCCTGCAATCCCTGCATTAATTCCTGTTGCCTGTCCAGCAACTCTCCGTAGCGGGCCAGCGCCTGCTGGAGTGCTTCCAGGTTGCCCTCGTCGCCTGCTGTTTTCACGCGCCTGACCACGTTAACCATACTGCGGTGGGCGTTGTTAAGGTTTTTAAAGTCCTCCTGAAGCGTCTGATCCAGAAATTCATCAAGAGTCTTTGACATTTTTAAAAAACACCCCCAAAAGTCTGACAGAATATGCTATCTTTCTTCAGGGGCTATGCATTATCCTTCTCTTTATTAAAAAAACGCAGGCAAGCAGGGACGGTGTTAATAACAGTCCCGCATCAGTTAATCGACTATAGTCTTGAATTAACTGACGAAGTATAATTATATAAGTTCCCATAAAACAACAACGGAGGCAAAAATGAAACGCTTACTAACTTTACCCTTTATCTTATTTTTCACTCTATCCGGCTTTTTCTCTCTGCCGGCCCTGGCCCAACAACCGGGAAATGAAATTTCAGTGTTGGTTGACGGGCTTCCGATTGTCTTTGATGTAAAACCAGTCATCCAAAACGGACGCACCATGGTTCCTTTCAGGGCACTGGCCGAGGCATTAAACGTCAGGGTTGCCTGGAACGGTACCAATCAAACAGTGAGTGCCGAAAAAGAAAAAACCTCGGTACGCCTGCAAATTGGCAACAAAAATGCCTATTGTAACGGGACGGCTGTTCTTTTGGATATGCCGCCGGTACTTCTGACAGGAAGAACTTTAATCCCCCTCAGATTTTTCAGTGAGGCCTTTGACTGCCAGGTGGAATGGATTGAGGCCACTAAAAGCATCAGGATTACTTCACCCCCCACGGTAATGACCATGGTCGGGTTCTATGCCCTGGGAGACATTCAGACCAGCAGTTGGACAAATCTTTTCGGAAAAACCTATCCCGATACCGGTATCGGCAATACCGGCACGGTAAGCGAACTGGCCTTAGGGTGGTACAGTTTGGACAATGATGGAAATCTACTCACCAAAAGCCGGACAGGCTGGCAGAGACCGGACAGTTGGGAAAAGGTTCTGGAGGCCGCCTGGGAATATAACCTTAAAACACAAATGGTTGTACACCTGACCGATGAGGATGGCACTATTTCAGACCTGTTAACCAACGAAGCAGCCATGACCAGGGCAGTGAACGCTATAGTACAAGAAGCCGGGTTGTACCATGGCGTAAACCTTAATTTTGAAGGCCTGGGCTTGAAGGATAGCGGTGAACATCTAATAACAGTAAAAAACAACTTCAGCAACTTTGTTCGCCAGTTATCCGATCAGTTGAAAACAGAAAACCTTGACCTGACCCTGACACTACACGCACCTAATAGCGTGTATAAAGGATACGATTACCAGACACTGGGAAAACTTGCCGGCCATATTATCGTCATGGCCTATGATTACGGCCCTAAACCGGAACCTGCAAGTCTAGTGATACAGGCCGTGGAAATGGCCAAAGCCGCTGTTCCGCCTGAAAAGCTATTACTGGGAATCTCAACTCCCAGTGAAACACCGCAAAGCATGGTGACCAAAATCGGTATCGCGAAGCGCTACAACCTGAACGGCATTGCCCTCTGGCGGCTGGGTCTGGTTTCAAATGAGATGTGGAATTCGGTAAGGAACTCTATTCAAGCAGAAAAATAAGTGCTCTTCTAGTCCATGAAACATGAAAATGCAATAATGCAAGCCTGACCCCGTCGCAAAAGAAGCCCTACCGCATATAGCGGCAGGGCTTCTTTTTTTTCGTCTGGTTGCAGTTCGTCTAGTGCACGAAGAACGAGTGTGCCGCGCTGTTTACAATCTCGGACAGCGGGCCGGGATAGATACCTATATACAGAGTGGCCCCCAGGGCTATGAGCAACGTCAGGGTAACCGGACCGCTGATATTGATGGGTGTGCTGTCCACTGGATCGTCCCGGTACATCACCAGAACCACCCGCAGATAATAGTACACCGACACCATGCTCATGATCATGCCGATAAAGGCCAGCCAGAGGTAATCATCTACAATGGTCTTGAACAGATAGAACTTACCGGCAAAGCCCGCCAGGGGCGGAATTCCCGCCATGGAAAGCATCACCGTCAGCATTACGGCGGCCATCAGCGGCGAGCGCTGGGCCAGTCCGGCATAATCCTTTATCTCGTCGCTGCCGGTTACATTATAGAAATAGCCGACCACGGTAAAGGCGCCCACCGTGGCAAACACGTACAGGAAGCCGTAAAACATGACACCCTTGATGCCGGCCTCGGAGGCTGTCACCAGACCTACCAGGATATAACCGGCCTGGGCGATACTGGAAAATGCCAGCATCCTCTTGATATTGGTCTGGGGAATAGCCACCAGGTTGCCCACGATAATGGTAACTGCAGCCAGAATGGCCATCATCATGGTCCAGTTGGCCCAGATACCCGGCAGGGCTTCCACGAAAACCCTCAGCAGCACCGCGAAGGACGCTGCCTTGGAGCCCACCGCCAGAAACGCGGTAACGGGTGTGGGAGCGCCTTCGTAAATATCAGGCGACCACATGTGGAAAGGCACTGCGGAAACCTTGAAGCCCAGACCTGCAATCAGCATTACCAGACCCAGCATCAGCGCCGGAGAAGGGTTCAGGGCCACCGCCCGGCCCACTTCCGGAATTAGAATGGAGCCGGTAACCCCGTATATCAGACTGAGACCGTATAGCAGCACCGCTGAGGACATGCCCGCCAGCAGCACGTATTTCATGCCCGCCTCCACCGATTTGGTTTCCGTCCGGCGGAAGCACACCAGCACGATAAAGGATATGGTCATCAGTTCCAGGCCGAGGTACAGAGTAATGAAATCTCCGGCCGAGGCCATCACGCTCATGCCCAGGGTGGCAAATATCAGCATGCTGTAATACTCGCTCTGGTCGCCCAGGAAATCGTCCACATAACGCATGGAACCCAGACACACCAAGAAAGCCGACACCAGGAAAGTAATCTTGAAGAACAGGGCATAACGGTCAACCATGAACATGCCATCATACAGAGAGCCCTGGTTGTCCCAGCCTGCTACAACCAGGCCGGTTACAAGCAAGAGCGCAACGGTGGTAAACCAGCCCAGTCCCTTCCTGGAGCTTTTGGGGACAATCAATCCGAAAATGAGCACCATCAGGCCCAGTGAGGCCAGCGCTATTTCGGGAACCAGCAAAGACAGATCGATTTGCATTTAGAAATTCCCCCCTAACTGCAGCACATTCTGAATCTGCGCCATCAGAGGCACAACGCCGCTGTTAATCATATCAAACAACAGGGAGGGAAGTAAGCCACCGGCTATCAGCACGGTACCCAGCACCACCAGGGGCACCAGTTCCGGTCCGCTGATATCCTTCAGGTGGTCGTATTCCGGCCTGGGCGGTCCGAACAGCGTATTGGCGCCGGCCCGCAGCACGTACAGGGCGCACAGGATGATACCCGCGATACCAACCACGGCCAGTCCGCCGAATACCTCGAAGGAGGCTATGAAAATGGTAAACTCCGGCATGAAGGTTACCAGACCGGGCAGTCCCAGGGAAGCCATACCGGCCAGCATGAACGCCACCGCCAGCCGGGGTGTCTGCCGGGCCAGGCCGCCCAGATCCGGTATCCAGCGGGTATGGGTCTTCTCGTAAATAAATCCGATACTAGAGAAGAACAGTGCCGCCATCACACCGTGACCGAACATGTTGGCCACCGCTCCGTTGATACCGATAACATTAAGGCAGGCCATAGCCAGCATTACGTAACCCATGTGACTGACTGACGAATAACCAACAACATATTTAAGGTCCTTCACAGCCAGGGCACCGAAGGCCGCGTAAGCCACACCGGCCACGCCCAGCACCGCCATATACGGCGCCCAGAACTGGGCCCCGATGGGCAGGGTAATCAGGGCGATTTTAACCAGACCGTAGCCGCCGATCTTTTTCAGAACGCCGGCGTGAATCATGGACACCGCAGTGGGGGCGCCTGCGTAACCGTCAGGCGACCAGGAGTGGAACGGCCACATGGAAATCAGTGAGCCGAAACCGAATAACATCAAGCCGAACAGCCATATCTGATCATACCGGCTTAGCTGTCTCCCCGCCTCGGCCAGTGCCGTAAAGCTCATATCCGGCGCACCCAGAATACCTACCGACTTCATATACAGGGCAATTACGCCGACCAGCAGGAAAGCGGACCCGATTAACAGGTAGATGGTCAGCTTCATAGCGGCATATTCTTTGGTAACCCTCTTCGTGCTACCCCAGATAACTACCATAACGTAAATGGGGATTACCACTACTTCGTAGAAAAGCAGGAATATGAACAGGTCGTGCGCCACGAAAGTTCCCATGACCCCTGCTACCAGCAGGCAAAAGAGTATAAAGAACTCTCTGGGACGGTTGTTGACATTCCATGATGCGAAAACGGCGCAAAAACCAATCAGGTTGGTCAGCAGAAGCATGGGCAGGCTGATACCGTCCACGGCCATGAACCAGCTGACTCCCAAATCCTGTATCCAGGGTATTTTCTCCACAAACTGAAGACCGCCCAGACTCTGGTCGTAGGCAAAGTACACATACAGGGAAAGAGCCAGGGATACAAAGGTACCCACCGCAGCCACGCATTTGATCAGCTTACCCTCGTTACGGGGAATGAAAATCATAAACAGAGCGGCGGCCACCGGAGCCAGCAGGATGGTGGTCAATATGGGAAATCCAGTCATTATTTAACACCTCCCAGCATCAGTCCGGCAGATGACGGGTCGGTAAAGGCAAGTATCACGGCCACGGCCAGAACTCCCAGGAAAAACACCAGGGCATAGTTCTGCAGCCGGCCGGTCTGTGACACCCTCGCGCCTTCGCCAAACAGCCTGGTTACAGCAGCGATACCATTGATGATAATACCGTCCATAATGTAGATATCGAACATGAAAAACAGCTTGGCAGCGCCATCAATGATGCTGTGGTTGAACCACAGGTATATTTCGTCGATATAGAACTTGTTGAAGGACAGGGTGTGCAGCGCGCGGTACTTGTCCGCCAGCGCGTGGGCCCTGGCCTTGGTCTTATCCACGCAGTAGAGCTGGTAAGCCAGGAAGATGCCGGATGCTGCCAGCACCACCGAACCGATCATAATCATATAGTTGGGCTCGCCGTGGTGCGCCTCGTGGAACCAGATCCAGTTGGCCCAGTTCATATCCCAGGGAGTCCAGGGGGTGCCCACCAGACCGCCTATAGTGGCCATCACAGCCAGCACCACCAGCGGCATGGTCATGGTCCAGGGAGACTCGTGGGGGTGATTTTCCGGTTTTTCGTCACCGAAAAAGGCCAGGAAAATCAGACGCCACATATAGAATGCGGTCATGAAGGCGGTAAGAGCCGCCATGGCAAACAATACGTAATGGCCGCTGTTATACGCCATTAATAAAATTTCGTCCTTGCTCCAGAAACCCGCGAAGGGGGGAATACCCGCTATGGCCAGGCCGCCGACAACAAAAGTACCGCCGGTAATGGGCATCTTTTTCAGCAAGCCGCCCATTTCCCAAACATCAGCTTTATGGTGCAGGGCATGCAGCACAGAGCCGGCGGCAAGGAACATCAGGGCCTTGAAAAAGGCGTGGGTCCAGAGGTGGAACATGGAGGCGGTCAG
>LADO01000060.1 GCA_000961595.1 Peptococcaceae bacterium BRH_c4b | reverse complement strand
CCAGGAGGATCTGGGCCCGCCGCATGAAAGAAAAACACGGCGTCAAAAACGCAAAATCCTTGCTTTTAAGATTCCACACCCAAACCGCCGGCTGCAGTCTTACCGCCCAGCAACCGGAAAACAACATCATTCGAACTGCCTACGAGGCTCTGGCCGCAGTGATGGGAGGTACACAATCACTGCACACCAATTCCATGGACGAAGTACTGGCCCTGCCATCTGAAAAATCCGTACAAATAGCTCTGCGCACACAACAGATCATTGCCTATGAATCAGGTGCAGCCAATGTAATCGATCCACTGGCAGGTTCCTACTTCGTGGAAGCCCTGACCAATAAAATGGAAGAAGAGGCGGAAAAATATTTTGCCGAAATAGACAAACGGGGCGGTGTGCTGGCCTGCATCGACCAGAATTTCTTCCAGCAGGAAATAGCCGATGCCGCCTACCAATATCAGCGGGCGGTAGATAAAAAACAGCACATTGTCGTGGGTGTTAATGAGTTCGTCAACGAAGACGAAAAACAGGACATCGAACTATTGAAGATAGATCCGCAAATCGAACTGGACCAGGTGGCCCGGTTGCAACAGTTACGCAGCGAAAGGGATAACGCCCGGGTAAGCAACGCACTAGGAGCATTGCGCAAGGCAGCACAGGGCCGGGACAACATGATTCCGTTTATTCTTGAATCCGTTCGCTCATATGCCACCCTGGGAGAAATAGTCCAGGTTATGCGGGAGGTCTTCGGAGAATACAAAGAAAACCCTATTTTCTAACGCAAGTCGTAGAATATAGCCAGCAGTAATCACCGGGAGGAGAATTAATTTATGTCTAGAAGAATCAGGGTATTAATAGCCAAGCCGGGGCTTGACGGTCATGACCGTGGCGCCCGGATAGTAGCCAGAGCACTAAGAGATGCCGGTATGGAAGTTGTCTATACGGGCCTGCACCAGACACCGGAGCAAGTTGTGGATGCAGCAATTCAGGAAGATGTTGATGTGGTGGGTTTGAGTATTCTGTCCGGCGCACACATGACATTTTTCCCCAGAATCAAGCAGCTACTGACGGAAAGCGGGGCTGATGATATATTAGTAATGGGCGGAGGAACCATACCTGAGGGAGACATCAATGAATTGAAGGCAGGCAGATGGGCTGAGGAGATTTTTACCCCCGGCACCACCATAGAAACCATATTGGCATGGATCAACACTAATGTCAAGATATCCTAACGATTTACCGGGGCGCTGCTATAGCAGCGCCCTAACTATTAGAACCGCAACCTCCGGACCCTTACGGGGCCGGCTTATTGATTTCAACTATCTCGCGCAGGGATCTAACCGCGAAATCAACCTCTTCCGGGCTGTTAAAATATGAGAAGCTACATCGTACCAGCTTCTGCTCAAAGTAGCCAAGGGTGCGGTAAGCATCGGGAGCGCATAGTGTAAGCCCGCCCGGCAGGCAAGCAAATACCCGGTGGTCTTCTGCCGGGTGTTTTGCATTTTTTCATAGCCTGTGTAACGCTTGGTTAGGTAACTGGGGAACCAGACGGGCCTGAAGAATATAAAAATTTTGTAAATCCAGATAATGATTTTGAGATTTACTCTTATAAGATGTAAAATATATAAGGTTGGTATGTTAAAACATATTATTTCAGATAATGTTGAAGATATCACGCCGGTAACGATTTAAAAGGAGGCGGCCAGTACGTACGAACTTACCGTAAAAAGACATTTTGCCGCTGCCCATAGGCTGGATAATTACCAGGGGAAATGTTCCAGGATTCACGGTCATACCTGGACGGTGGAGGTTGTAGTGGGCGGTGATAAGCTGGACCGGTGTGGCATGTTGATAGATTTCAAATTTTTAAAGGAAAAACTCCAATCCATCATCGGGGAACTGGATCACGGTTATCTTAACGAAATCGAACCTTTTTGCGGAGGGGCGGAAGCGTATAATCCGACGGCCGAGAATCTGGCCAGGCATATCTATCAAAGGATTTCCGATGAGCTTAAAGGAACCGTGGACGGCCTGAAGGTTTGCAGCGTCAGGGTCTGGGAGTCACCTGACGCCTCAGCCTGCTATTTTTAAATATGGGGACATTCCTTCCCGGATTTATTAAGAAGAAAGGGATATAGCGAACCCAAGAAGGTGTGTCCCCTTTCATTAAGTTAGGGGTGGTAAGATGGACAGTGTGGTTTTGTTATCCGGCGGGCTAGATTCCACCGTTTCCCTGGCCCAGTCACTGCGAGAGGGGGAGGTCAAACTGTGCCTTACCTTCGATTACGGACAAAGGGCGGTGACCAGAGAAATTAATGCTGCAGCGCAGCTAGCCGGACATTACGGCCTTTACCACAGGGTTATAAAGATTGATTTTCTGGCTGAAATAACAGATACTGCCCTAGTAAACAGGGAAAAAGCTTTACCCTCACCAGAAACAGGCGAACTGGACGACCCATCCGTCACAACGGAGAGTGCGGCAGCGGTGTGGGTTCCTAACCGCAACGGGGTTTTTATCAACATGGCGGCCGCTTTTGCGGAATCCCTGGCTTGCGGTCAGGTGGTGACCGGTTTTAACCGGGAAGAGGCAGCCACCTTTCCCGACAACACACTGGAGTATGTCCGGGCGGCCAGCCACGCCCTGTCATATTCCACAGCCAATAAAGTACGGGTGGTCAGCTACACCCAGATGCTGGACAAAGTGGAAATAGTCAGCCTGGGGAAACGGCTGGGGGTGCCCTTTAATTTAGTATGGAGCTGTTATCTTGATGGCAGTGAAATGTGCGGTGAGTGTGAAAGCTGCAGGCGTTTTTATCGTGCCATGGCCGGATCGGGTGATATATGATAGAAGGGTTGGGTGATATGCTTACGCATTATTGCAAGGATCCAATGGTGTATAACGGCAAACAATTGTCTTCACTGTGGGCATATAAGAATTTTGGTTTGCGCGGCGATAGCATTGTTTCCTTTCGCGGGCCCTGCCGGGTGGAATTTACCGAAATGGTGGACCTGGAGGACGTGCTGGCCAAGTCACCAATATACGGGCCGGACATGCTTCATTTTATAGCGGAGCATTTTGATTCGGATTTGGAGAAAATGGTGCTCAGACAAAGGCTCTTTATAGCCATTGTTAAGGACGTGCTGGGGAAATATACCAGAGAACTTACACGTTCCGGGGATGATCTGTATCTAGGGGGGAAGAAGCTTTCCATATCAATTGCCACCGCCACCCCTGTATCCGTGATGATGCACACTGCCCTGAACATAGATTCCCGGGGTACACCGGTACCTACGGTGGGACTATTGGAACTGGGTGCTGCTGAAAAGGAAATATCCGGGCTGGCCGGGGAAATTTGCGAGGCATACGCAGCGGAAGTTAAAGGGATTTATATGGCCCGCTGTAAGGTTAGAGGTGTGACATAGGAAAGGGGACACACCTTTCTATAGAGCTTGGCTCTGTGGGTCAGAGGAATGTCCCCGATTGGAATGACTTTGGGGTCGGAGGAATGTCCCTTAATTTAAGGTTTGAGGTGTTTTAAAATTGAAGAGTTATCTTTATGAAATATTTTCTTCGGTGCAGGGTGAGGGGCCCTTGCTGGGCTGCCGCCAGGTGTTTGTTCGTTTTGCCGGCTGTAATCTCTCATGTTCCTACTGCGATACGCCAACTGGATCCGCCCCTGCCATTTGCAGGGCTGAGAATTCCGCCGGAGAGAATTTTTTCACAGATATAGAAAACCCTCTGGATGCCGAGCGGGCTGCGGAGCTAATAAATGGCTACGGATTGTCCAGACATCATTCCGTAAGTCTTACCGGTGGTGAGCCATTGCTTCACGCTGAATATTTGCTAGAGCTAATCCCTCTTATAAAGGGCGCCAGGCAAGGGATATATCTCGAAACAAACGGTACCCTTCCCGGGGAACTGTCCAGGCTTATCTACCTGGTGGATATAGTAGCCATGGATATAAAGCTGCCGGGAATTGCCGGCACGGAACCATTATGGGAAGAACACCGCCGGTTTTTGCAGATAGCCAGAGAAAGGGAGGTATTTGTCAAAATTGTGGTGAATAATTCTACCCAACAGGATGAAATTAAAAAGGCAGCCGGGATTATTCGTGAGGTTAGTGAAAATATACCATTAATTATTCAACCTGCCACTGAGTCCGGGCATTTTTGTCTGGATGCCGGAGGTGTACGACGTTTTCAGTTCCTGGCACTGGATATGTTGAAGGATGTGCGGGTTATACCTCAAACCCACGTGGTTATGGGGCTTAATTAATAAGTCAAAAGTCAAAAGTCGAATGTCAAAAGTCAAAAGTCAAAAGTCAAAATTCAATGAGAACCGGGAACCTTAGACCTTAAACTTTAGACCTTATATACTGTACTGGAGGGGAAAGGGAGAATGGTTGACACAAACAAAATTGAAACAGCGGTGCGTATGATTTTGGAAGCCATCGGGGAGAATCCGGACCGGGAAGGGCTGCAGGATACTCCCAGCAGGGTGGCCCGCATGTACCAGGAAATTTTTTGTGGGCTTTGGGAAGATCCTCAGAAGCATCTGCAAAAAATGTTTTCCGAGGAACACGAGGAAATGGTGCTGGTAAAAGACATACCATTTTATTCCATGTGTGAGCACCACCTACTGCCTTTCTTCGGGCGGGCACATGTAGCTTATATTCCCCGTAAGGGCAATATTACCGGTTTGTCCAAACTGGCCAGAGTAGTGGAGGGCTATGCCAAACGTCCTCAGTTACAGGAACGCCTTACCAGCCAAATAGCTGATGCCATTGTGAAAAGACTCAATCCACACGGTGTGGTGGTGGTTATGGAAGCTGAGCATATGTGCATGACACTGAGGGGTATACGGAAGCCCGGTTCGAAGACGGTCACCTCTGCAGTCAGGGGTTCGTTCCAGAAAAATGAGGCCACCAGAGCCGAAGCCCTGATGCTGATAAAAGGTTAGGGGGAGCGGCAGATGGATGAGAATCAGGAAAAATCCGGCGGCAAGCTTGAATTAATCGCCACCAGAGCCTTTGAGCCATATAATGATATGTACAGGATTGTGGATTTTTTAAATAAAAATCTGAAAGAAAAAAGGGTCATGTTTGGACTGACAAAGGATAAAAAAAGCGGAAAAATGTCGATTTCAATATATGAAGTATAATTGCCGGGAGGATATATGCGGATCCTGATCAGTAATGATGACGGTATTAATGCCGATGGCATTAATATTTTGCGCGAGAGCCTGGAGAAACTGGAAATAATTAAAGAAATTTACGTAGCCGCCCCGGATCGGGAGCGCAGCGCCGTGGGACATGGCATAACCATGCACAGGCCGCTAAGGGTGAAGGAGATAAAATACCCTTCTGGAAAATCCTTAGGCTGGGCTGTGGACGGCACTCCGGCTGACTGCGTTAAATTGGCAGTTGAGGAGTTGATTCCAAACCCTCCGGACTTAGTAGTATCGGGAATTAACCAGGGGTCTAATCTGGGCACCGATGTACTTTATTCCGGTACCGTGTCGGCGGCGGTGGAAGGTGTGGTGAACGGCTTTCCGTCCGTGGCACTTTCCCTCACCAGTTTCCGGGACCATGATTTTACCCATGCTGCCGATTTCTCCGCCAGGCTGGTGGCAATGGCGCTAAAAGAGTTTCTGGAACCGGGCACTCTGATAAATGTTAATATTCCCCCGGGAGTCCCCCGGGGGGTGAGGGTAACCAGGCTGGGTTACCGGCGTTATATTAATATTTTCGACAAAAGAACGGACCCCAGGGGCAGGGACTATTACTGGATGGCCGGGGAGCCACTGGAACTGGATGAAAATTCTCCAGATACTGACGTTTCGGCCTGCCGGGAAGGTTATATCGCCATTACTCCTATAAAAATTGATCTTACCAGCTACAGAGAGATTGAAAAACTGAAAAAGTGGGATTTCATTTAAAGGGCACACCATCAACGGTGTGCCCTTTTTATGATGCAGGTAATTTTATCAAGGTCGTTTTTGTGTATACCATTAATCAGGTATAATACGGCGACATAAGCCAGTCCTCCAGCCGCCAGTGTACCTGTCAGGGAGAGCCAGGGCGAAAATCCGGTGGACAGCAGGAACAGTTTGCATTGCCACATGGTTATACCGCACCCGGCGGATGCAAAAGCCGGTTTTATAAAGCACATGGAAATATCCGGCCTTAACCCGGTGATATTTTTTAGATCCCGGTAATTAAGGCAAGACATAATAATATAGGAGATACACAGGGACAATGCTGCCCCATTAATTAGCAAATGATTTGCGGAAGTTAAAAAATAAATTCCCGCCAGTTTTATGGCCGAGGATATCAGCATGTTTTTGAAAGGGACCGACGGCTTGCCTAGACCCTGAAGCATGCCGGTGACCGTTTGACTAAGGTAAAGGAAAGGGCCGCTTACAGCCAGTATCATTAACGGGGTTCCGGCAGAGCCGTAACCGAATAGCACTTGGCATAATTCCCTGGGCACAACCAGAAAAACGGCAAGCATAGGTGCGCCGGTGATAATGGTCAGGCGGAGGGCTTCTTCAACTCTGTTTTTTACCAGCCGCAGATTTCCCTGGGCCAGCGCTTCGCTTATGGCCGGTACCAGAGCTATGGCCAGGGCAGTGGTTAAAGCGCCGGGTGTAAACAAAAGGGCTTCCGCAATGCCTACAAATTGTCCGTATAATGCAGTGGCCTGATCAGTACTCATGCCGGCGGCTTGAAGTTGCCTGGGAATCATGATGGCTTCAATAGTCATTATAACGGTGGACAGAAACCTGGTCATGGTCACAGGAACACCCAGCCCGAATATTCTGCGGACAGGCAAAAGCAGGGGCTCACTATAAAATGGCTGACGGGCAGGCAATGCCGGGCGCTTAAATATAAATATCCAGAGCATTAAAATAAACCCCGCCAGTTCACCGCAGACCACTCCCAGGGATATGCCCACGGCGGCGTATACAACCCCTCTGGGGAGCAGTAACCAGGCGATGGTCAGCCCGCAAATTACGCGGACTAGCTGTTCTACCGCCTGGGTTACTGCGGTGGGCGTCATCATCTGGAGGCCCTGGAAAAAACCACGAAAGGCTGAACAGAGGGATACAATAATCACTCCGGGCAGCAGGCTGAGGAAGCAGTAATATACCTTGGGGTTAGGGAAAAGGTATTTTTGTATTAAGGGCGCGCCGGCGAGGACCGATAGGGTAACCGCGATACTGATGAGGGCTATGGCAAGGAAAGAAATTTTAAAAACCCGGTATGCGCCGGGGAGGTTGTTTTTAGCCATTTCTTCAGCCACCAGCTTGGATACCGCCACCGGAATACCCATGCTGGCTACCACCAGTAATAGTATATACACCGGGAAGGCTATATTAAAGAGACCCACACCCTCAGGCTTGATCAGTCGCATCATAAAAATCTGATAAATGAAACCAACAGCCCGGTTGAAGATGTTGGCCAGCAGCAGCACCATTGCGCCGTATATGAAAGACTGACCGGACATGTCATCCACCCCTGCTGCTATATGTATGTCCATCCGGTCCCTGGTATGAGGGCAACCGCTGGACAGGCCAGATGTTTTTTACATAGTGCCCCTGAAAAAAATAAAAGGAATTTGTGGTTGCGGTGTAGAAGTAACAATTCGTTTAATATAGGCTTTTTTATATTATTAAAATGTTAAGGTGTCGCTGGAGCGGTCCTGATTAGGATTTTTTTTATGTATGGCTGTTTTTAGTATATAAAAGCTATTCCAGGGGTACCATTATTTACAAAAAGGAGGCAAATAGTTTGAAGAGTTATCCAAATACTAAAATTCGCAACGTCGGAGTTGTGGCCCATGGTGGGGCGGGTAAAACTTCACTTACCGAGGCCATGCTCTTTAATACCGGGGCGGTTAACAGGTTGGGCAGGGTGGAAGATGGAACCACCACGGCCGATTATCACCCTGAAGAAATAAAACGTCAGGTCACCATTCATGCCACGCTGGTGCCGTGTGAGTGGAAAGACTGCAAAATAAATGTTATCGACACACCGGGATATTCCGATTTTATCAGTGAGGTGAAAGGAACCCTGCGGGTAGTGGACGGTACTTTGTTTGTGGTTTCCGCCGTGGACGGCGTAGAAGTGCAGACAGATGTGATCTGGGACTTTGCCGGAGAGGCTAACCTGCCGCGGTTGATCTTCATCAATAAAATGGATCGTGAGAATGCTAATTTTTATAAAGTGCTTGACGAATTAGTAGAAGACTTCGGTTCAAGCATTGTCCCAGTACAGCTACCCATCGGCCAGGCCCTGGATTTTTCCGGAGTGGTGGACCTGCTGGAGAAAAAGGCTTATAGCTACAAAGACGGCAAAGCAGCGGAAACAGCCATTCCGGCCGATATGGAAGATCAGCTCAGCGAGTACAGGGAAAAGCTTATTGAAGCAGCTGTGGAGGCCGATGATGATTTAATGATGAAATACCTGGAGGGTGAGGATTTAACCCCGGAGGAAATCACCGTTGGCCTGGCCAAGGGAGTTAAGCAAGGCAAGGTATTCCCGGTGCTCTGCGGTTCAGCCACCAAGAACATGGCCGTTACCACTTTGATGGACTTTCTGGTAAAATATTTCCCCACCCCGGAAGTAGAAGATGGGAAACCATTCTGTGGTCTGGTATGGAAAACCCTGGCCGACCCCTACGTGGGCAAGATGAACTTTATCCGGGTATATACCGGTGCCCTGAAGGGCGACAGTAACGTGCTTAATTCTACCAAAGATAAGTTGGAAAAGGTTGGTCAGGTTCTTTATGTGCGGGGAAAAACCTCGGCCCAGACTCCGGAAATTCCCGCTGGTGATATTGGTGTGCTGGTTAAACTACAGGAAACTGGTACCGCCGATACCATGTGCGATAAGGACAATAAGGTGGTGCTGGAAGGTATACAATTCCCCGAGCCTACATTCTCGGTAGCCATATTCCCCAAGAGTAAAGGGGACGAGGATAAGCTGGGTGTGGCAATCAGCAAGATACTGGAGGAAGATCCGGCAGTCAGGGTAAAAAAGAGCGTAGATACAAAAGAAACGTTGATGACCGGTATGGGCGAGACACATCTGGATATTATTATAGACCGCATGAAGCGCAGGTACGGTGTAGACGTGACTGTGGAAACCCCCAAGGTACCCTACCGGGAGACCATCAGATCCACAGTACAGGTTGAAGGCAAGCATAAAAAACAAACCGGTGGCCATGGCCAGTTCGGCCACGTTTGGATTCGCTTTGAGCCTACTCAGGGAGATTTCGAGTTTAGCGAAGAAGTTTTCGGCGGCTCGGTGCCCAAAAACTATTTCCCGGCCGTGGAAAAAGGTTTGCGTGAAGCCATGGTGGAAGGCGTTCTGGCAGGTTATCCCGTTTCCGGGGTTAAGGCCGTACTGTACGATGGTTCCTACCACCCGGTGGATTCCTCGGAAATGGCCTTTAAAATTGCCGCCGGACTTGCCTTTAAGAAAGGCATACAACAGGCCAAGCCGGTACTGCTGGAACCCATCATGGCGGTTGAGGTTGTAGTCCCGGAAAACTTTATGGGTGATATCATCAGCGACTTTAATACCAAGCGCGGCCGGGTGCTGGGCATGGAACCATCCGGCAAGACCACCAAGGTCAAAGCCATGGTGCCCCTATCCGAAATGTATCGCTACGCCATCGACCTTAAATCCATGACCCAGGGCAGAGGCTATTTCAAAATGGAATTCAGCGGTTACGAGGAGGTCCCCGGCAGACTGGCGGAGGATATCGTAAAGAAAGCCAAGGCAGCCCAGGAAGCTGAAAAGTAGGATAATATGCATTTTGAAGACAGGAGTGGTAAATCTACTCCTGTTTTTGTATTTATAGCGGTTTTTAAGTTGTTGAATTAGCCAGGGAATTGTAGTTATTCAACAATTCAACAACCGGCACCACCCAAAAAATTGCCAGAAACTTTTGTTGTCCTAATGAATCAATATAATGAATAGTAAGAGCGGGATCATTTTATCCGTTCCCAACGAAAAAACTGATTCTTGCCATGAAAGAAAGGAGGAAATAGTAATGGGGGGTCCCGCAATCGTATGGGAGGAAATGGTTAAATCTCACCAGCATTATGTATATAATCTTGCTTACTATTTAAGCCAAGATCCCCATGAAGCAGATGATCTGACACAGGAAACTTTTCTCAAGGCTTTCGAACATCTAGAAGATTTCAGGCAGGAGGCTGGCCTGCGTACCTGGCTTTGTAGTATTGCCCTTAATACCTTTAAGGCTAGCCGCCGGAGAAAAAGAATAAAACATCAGTCAATGTGCCTAGAGAAAATTACTCTACCAGATAGTTCATTTAACACGGAGAGGATTGTTATTAGAAAGGAACTGCAATGGTGTATTCATCATGTTTTACAGTACCATGTTAGTCGAGAGCAAAAGATAATATTGGTCCTTAGGGACTTGAACGAAATGAGCTATAAAGAAATTGCTTCGGTACTCGGCATTTCGGTTAGCGCAGTAAAATCCCGCGTTAATAGGGCCAGAATGGCTTTTAAGAATCATTTGGTAAAATCCGGATGTGCAAAACTGATGAAAGACTTTACTTGTTATTGCGAGGGGGTGCTGGAAGTATGAAATGCACAAAAGTACTCTCCTTATTTAGCCGGTACCTTGAAAACGATATAGACGAACTAACCCGAAAGAAAATTGACCAGCACCTAATGCAATGTGTCAGTTGCGGTAACGAATTATTAATGTTCTCTAATTTTATGAGGATAATAAAATCTGCGGCAAAGATAAAACCGCCAAAGGAGTACGGGCCTCATTAGAATCTGAGTGATTACCAAATAGAAATATGAATGGGGGTGTAAGAGAAAAATACCGGATAGAATCAGTAACTAAATTAGAAAAAATGGGAGAGTAAACCATGAAGACAGCGCAAGAATACAAAGACAGTATTAGAGAAATGAAGCCGGTTGTTTATGCGTTTGGTGAGAAAGTTGAAAACGTAGTAGAACATCCATGTTTTAGTCCAACACTGAACTCAATTGCCTTAACCTACCAGATAGCCGGGGAAAAAGAAAACGAAAATATAATGACCGTCAAATCACCGATTACCGGCAAAATGATAAACCGATTTTTACACATCAATAAATCCCCGGAAGACTTAATGAAAAGATGCGAATTGAGCAAATTCCTGACGCCTTTTCATGGAGCATGTGTTGGCGCCCGGTGTGTGGGTACCGGGGCACTGAATACTCTATATACAATAACCTACGATATTGATAAAAAATATGGAACTGAATATCATCAAAGATTTCTAAAATTTTTAGAATATGTTCAGAATGAGGACCTCACCTGCAGTGGCATGGTAACCGACGCCAAAGGTGATAGGTCTCTCAGACCTAGTCAGCAAGCGGACCTGGATGTCTATTTACACGTTACGGAAGTGCGTGAAGACGGTATTATTGTTCGAGGCGCAAAGGCCCATCAATCAGGTGCTGCTCTGGCACATTTTAACCTTGTGGTTCCGACTACGTCAATGAGGGAAAATGAAAAAGAATTTGCAGTAGCTTTTGCAGTTCCTCCCAATGCCTCGGGAATAGTCCATATCGCCGAAGCGCCAGCTCCAAATGCTCGCCGCTTAGCAGACAGCGATGAGATGGATTTTGGTAATTTTGAGTATGGAGTACATGGCTCAACCTTGGTGGTATTCAACGATGTCTATATACCAAAGGAAATGGTTTTTATGTGTGGCGAATATGAATTTGCAGGAGTTATGGCGGCAACATTTGGCACCTTTCAACGTTTAGCGTCTTCCGGCTGCAAATCTGGTCATTGTGATCTCACCTATGGGGCGGCAGCCGTTGCCGCAGAATATAACGGCTGCGAAAAAATGGGCCATATACGAGACAAGATCGTCGAAATGTCATTTCAGTCCGCATTAGCTTTTGGAACAGCCATTGCCGCAGGTTATAAGGCTAAAGTTACCGCATCCGGGGTATATATTCCCGATGACTTACTGGTGAATGCAGCCAAGTTACAAGCGTCGGAAGCGTGCTGGGTAGCATCCAAGCTGGCTACCGAAATTGTCGGTGGAATAGTTTGTACCGCTCCTAGTCAAAAGGACTTTCAAAATTTAGAAATAGCGGAGTATGTGGACAAATATTTTAAAGCTAAGGCTGACGTTTCTACTGAAAACCGAGTACGCATTGCTCGTTTGGTTGAATACCTGGTCGGACAAGGATCTATCGTTCCTACTGAATCAGCACATGGCGGCGGGCCAGCGGCTGTTCAGAAATTAGGGATGCGCCAAGCAAATAATCTTAATTACTTAAAAGGGCGTGCTAGAAAGATGGCTGGCATTAAAAAATAGTAAAACGAACGCCTGTGCCGGTTGTTGAATTGTTGAATTACTAAAATACTCCGGCTAATTCAACAATTCAACAACCGGCACCACCACGAATAACATAATAAAAAAATGCTAATGATTTAAGGTGTGGATGGAGGTGTTTTAATTTGATATATTTTGACAATGCCGCCACCAGTTGGCCAAAGCCGGCCGGTGTCATCGAAGCTATGAGGCATTGCATTGAGGAAGTTGGTGCAAATCCCGGTAGATCCGGGCATAAAATGTCCCTGGAGGCAAACAAACTGGTTACCGGGACCAGGGAGAGACTGGCATCTCTTTTTAATATTGATGATCCCGAGCAGATTGTGTTTACCCTTAATGCCACAGATGCGCTTAATCTCGCCATTAAGGGTCTGCTCAATGAAGGGGATCATGTCATAACCAGTTCCATGGAGCACAACTCGGTAACCCGACCCCTTTACGTTCTAGTCCAAAAAGGGGTTAAGGTGACCAAAATAAATTGCGACATGGAGGGCCGGATAAATTTAAAAGATATTGAAGCTGCCATAAATTCAGCTACCAGAGCAATTATCATAACCCATGCCTCCAATGTATCAGGTACTTTGATGCCGGTGGGGGAGATAGGCAGTCTGGCTAAAAGAAAAGGCCTCCGGTTGCTGGTGGACGCCGCCCAGACTGCAGGCCTGTTTGCCATTGACGTAAAGGATATGAATATCGATTTACTGGCCTTTCCGGGGCACAAAAGTCTTATGGGCCCGCCGGGAACAGGAGTGCTATACATTAAAGATGGTGTTAATTTAGTTCCATTGAAGGAAGGCGGAACCGGCAGTCATTCCGAGGTGCCCGGGCAGCCGGAAATGATGCCGGAACGCTATGAAAGCGGTACTCTGAATACGGTGGGCATTGCCGGTCTGGGGGCTGGTCTTGATTTTATAAAATCCGAGGGAATGGACAAGATACGCAAACATGAGCTTGATTTAGCTGAAAGGTTTATGGTGGGGACGGGCGGCGTAAAGGGAATTAAACTGTATGGTGTAAAAGGCGTCGGAGGAAGGGTGCCGATGGTTTCCTTCTCTGTGGGGGATAGGCCTGCCGGGGAAATCGGAGCAATTCTTGACCAAAGGTTTGACATTGCCTGCCGGGCGGGCCTGCACTGTGCCCCCGACGCCCATCGCACCCTTGGCACCTTTGAACAGAAGCTGGTCCGCTTCAGTTTCTCATATTTTAACAAACAGGAAGAGATTGATTTCGCACTTGCATCACTGCGCGAAATAGTGGAAACCAACATGCCGGCCCCTGAAGGGTCCGAGGGCTGCGGATGCTAATACAAAGAGCGCTGCTTTGGCAGCGCTCTTGGCTATCGTTAGTTTGTTTTACCTACTGCCCGCAGGGCAAGGCCGGTGGAGATGGTGGTTTTTATTTTGCCGTTGCCGGTATATA
Source organism: Peptococcaceae bacterium BRH_c4b (assembly GCA_000961595.1). Lineage (GTDB taxonomy): Bacteria > Bacillota > Desulfotomaculia > Desulfotomaculales > Desulfocucumaceae > Desulfocucumis. Next base: position 12,373 of record LADO01000060.1, on the reverse strand, counting down.
CCTGGATTAGGTCTCTTTCTAGACGGGGCCTGCTCATTTTTCTCCTTCTTTATTCTTTTATCAGATTTTTAGCGATTACAAGTCTCTGGATCTGGTTGGTGCCTTCGTATATCTGGGTAATCTTGGCGTCCCTCATCATCCGCTCAACAGGGTATTCCCGGCAATAGCCGTATCCCCCCAGTATCTGGACAGCATTGGTGGTTACCATCATGGCTGTGTCTGTGGCATACATTTTGGCCATGGAGGCTTCCTTGGACAGCGGCAGCCCCTTGTCTTTAAGTCTGGCTGCCCGATAAACCAGCATCCGGGCGGCATCAATCTGGGTGGCCATATCGGCCAGCATGAAGCCTACGGCCTGGTGCTCGATGATGGGTTTACCAAACATTACCCGCTCCTTGGCGTAGGCCAGGGCCACGTCAAACGCTCCCTGGGCGATGCCCAGACCCTGGGCGCCGATACCTATACGGCCTGTATCCAGGAGCGCCATGGCTATCCTGAACCCATCTCCTTCCACACCCAGCAGGTTTTCTTTGGGCACCCGGGCGTTGTCGAAGATCAACTCAGTGGTTTGAGATGCGTTCAGGCCCATTTTTTCTTCCTTTTTACCTATCGAGAAGCCGGGGGTGTCTTTATCAACCAGCAGGCAGGTAATACCCTTATAGCCCTTGCTGTCCGCATCGGTGCGCACAAAGGTTACATACACCTTCGCCACGCCGCCGTTGGTGATGAAAATTTTAGTGCCGTTAACAATGTAGTGATTTCCCTCAAGCTTGGCGGTGGTGGAAAGGTTGCCCGGGTCAGAACCGGCATTGGATTCGGTCAGGGCAAAGGCGCCAATGTATTCACCCGCAGCCAGCTTGGGTACATATTTTTGCTTTTGCTCCTCAGTTCCGAAGAGAAGTATGGGGAAGGTGCCCACGGAGGTGTGTACCGCCAGTATGACTCCGGTGGAGGCACAGGCTCTGGATATTTCTTCAATGGTGATGATGTAGGAAAGAAAATCGCAGCCTGCACCGCCCCACTCCTCTGGAATGGGTATTCCCATTAGTCCAAGTTCGCCCATTTTTCTTATGTTTTCCCATGGGAATTCATGGTTTTGATCGTAAATCGCCGCCCTGGGGGCCAGCTCTTTGTTAACTAGTTTGCGTACTAAGTTGCGCATCATAAGTTGTTCTTCGGTAAGATCTATAGGCATAAGTAATCAACTCCCTATTTAAATAAATGTATGAATTTTCAACATCATTACAATTTTTAAAAGCTAAACTTTTTTAAAATTTGCAATATTCATACCAATTAGGTCGTTTATATTTCATATGCACTGGAAGTTGCCGGCTGATACAGCTTTTGTTTGCATTGGACGTAAAGTGGATAGTATTCTTTAATTAATATGAATCAGGAAGATTCATGCCCCGGCATCTTTTTACGCCAGTATAGATAAATTACCAGGCCCAGCCCGAAAAAAGCCCCGGTAAAAAGGCCCCAGGTCAGCACCTCACCCAGAGGGCGCCCGCGCTTTCGGCTGTCGTACATTACCCATGAAGCGGAAACAACCATTATACAAAGTATTAAAATGTATACTATCTGGGCAAGTATTTCGCGATTCAATTTTTAGCCTCCTTAAAGCCGGGGTAGGGAATAAACATCCGGTGATTTTTGTATGATACGACAAATATATAAAATATAAACATATTCAGTTAATGATATCCCAACGCTGGCAGCGGGCACCCCACCTGCCGATAACCCTGTCTCCTTCGTAAATCTCAGCAATTTCACAGGCGTTCGGGCAGCCACCGCACTCAAAACTGCCTGTACGATAAGACAGTCCTGTAATGTGGAAGCCTTTAAATTTTGTACAGCCGGTTTTCTGCACTTCTTCCTTGGCCAGTTGAGCCACGCCGATGGCGCCCATAATATTATGATACTCAGGAACAATCACCGTCAGGTTGAGGCAGCGTTCGAAAGCCGCCTTGATACCCTTATTAGCGGCCACGCCACCCTGAAAAACTACCGGGGATAGTATTTCCTTGCCCTTGCCCACGTTGTTCAGGTAGTTGCGAACCAAAGCCTCACACAGTCCGTTAATAATATCCGGGAGGCGGTGTCCCATCTGTTGTTTGTGGATCATGTCCGATTCCGCGAAAACTGTGCATCTTCCTGCTATTCTTACCGGTGCACCGGAACTATGGGCAAGTTCTCCGAAATCGGTAATTGGTATATTCAACCGGGATGCCTGCTGGTCCAGAAAGGAACCGGTACCGGCGGCACATACCGTATTCATGGCAAAATCGGTAACAATGCCGTTGCGCATAATAATTATTTTGGAGTCCTGGCCTCCTATTTCCAGCACAGTCTGTACATCCGGCACCAGCATGGAGGCTGCCACGGCGTGGGCTGTAATTTCATTTTTTATAACGTCGGCGTCAATCATAACACCGGCCAGGTATCTGCCGCTACCTGTGGCGCCTGCTCCGGCTATCTCCAGGTCCGGGGGGATACATGCTCCCACTTCCCGCATACCCGTTAGCAGGGCATCAATGGGCCTGCCCATGGTTCGTAGATAGATGCCGGCGTGAATTTTACCGGCCTCGTCCTGAACCACAATGTTGGTGCTTACCGAGCCCACGTCAATTCCCAGATATGCCTTCATGTTATTGTCCTTTCTTGACTGCGTTATGTTCAGGCAACTCATCCTGCCATTTTTTACGTTTCATGAGATCCACGAATGCTTCCAGTCTTGTGGACATGCCGGCCTTTCCCGTCTGTTCATCCAGGAAGAAAGTAAGCACCGGAATGCCGTGCTCCTTGCTGACGCTGGTGAGAATTGTACGGGCTACAATCTCCGGAATGCAGGTAAAGGGGGCCAGTTGAATCACTCCGTCAAAACCCCTTTTAGCGTACACCACCGTATGGCCGACGGATTCCATGCCGTGTCCCCCTATACAAAGGGGAATATAGGGCATGGCAGCATCCTTGACGCTAATTGTCTCGTGGGTTTCGCTGAAAGTGTTTTCCCTGGTCCAGCCGGTCAGGAACATAGAGCGTTCTACTTCTACACCCAAGTTACCAAGGGTTTCTTCTATTTCCAGATTGCTGGCCGGTTCCAATAGAACGTATATTTCACCAACCAGCCCTACTTTTAAAACTTTTCGCTCCGGGTCCTGCTCCACTGATTTTATGGCCTCCACTGCGGAGGAGTGTGCCTCTTCGATCTCCTTTGCGGAATGAGACCGGTCAATCCACTCCAATACTTTGCGGTAGATGCGGGTGGTGGAGCCCGTTACGATTTCTCTGGGTCTGACCACATGAGTAATTTTTTCCGTCTCATCCAGTGCTATTAACTTCTGCCAGGCCCTTTTTATGCAGTCCCAGACAGCCCGGTAGGACATCCGGTTGGGGTTCAGGCGTTGAATATTGCGCAAAAAATCTATGGGATGAAGCCTGGGGGGTTCGAAAACAATAATATCCACCGGGTATCCCAAATCCAGTAATATTTTTTTGTGTAGCTGGCCGTATTGCCCGGCCCGGCATGGGCCGACGCCGCCGCTGGTCACAATAATCTCCGCTCCCAGGAGGCATGTTTCCACATAAGTGCCCATCAGTATTTTAAAAGGGAAACAGGCAAATTCCGGCGCGTGGCGTACGCCGTGATCCAGAGTGCGCTTACTTGGGCGGGGAGGAAGCACAACTTCATTGCCCAAATCGTTCATGAGCATCTTAAAGGTGCGGTAAGATTCTCCCATGTGCGGGAAGGTTACCCTGGGCATCGGTTTAAACCTCCTTTTTGCGTTTAACCATGTCTGTAAAAGCCTCCAGGCGTGTCGACACACCAGCATCCCCGCTGTGCTCGTCAATGGTCAGGCTCATATAGGGTATGTTGCTGTATTCTTTAGCGGTCAGTTCCATCAGCTTATCCACCATGGAATCGGGACCGCAGCCAAAAGCGGTAAGGTGAATGATACCGTCAACCTGTCCGGATTTGAAAAGGTAATGGCTAGCCCGCAGCACCAAATCACTGTAAGTCCAGAACATAATTTTGTCCAGATCGCAGTTCTGTCTGGCCAGGGTGGCAGGCGGCAGATTTTCCAGGGTAATGACGTTTACCCCCAGTTTTTTCAATTTGCCAATTAATCCCACGCTGATGTAATCGTCATGCACGACATAAGGATACCCCAGCACCGCAAAATTCAGGTCACCCTTTCTTGCCGTCGGGGCAATGTCTTTACTGTTGGGATTCAACACCGCTTTGATGGCTTCCGGCGGGTGCCAGCCTTTTTGCATCAGGGCGTTGTAACGAGCGGCGGAATAGAGCGCCTTTAAATACGCCCGGGCAATCTGCAGGGAACCTGCCCCGAATGAACTTCCGATCTGGTTGTAAGCACGGAAAAGAGCCATACGACCTTCTCTGACGTCCATCTGAATGTCTATAATAGGGGGCATGTCAGGCAATCCGTAGCGGATCATATCAGGCAATCCCAAAAATTTGGGGCAGTAGATGGTTTTCTGGTTGAGGCACACCACTCTGGGTATGAATAGATAGTCAACTTTGTCGCGCAGGGTAAGTGTATGGCCAAAAAATAATTTTACCGGTACACAAGCGTCGGCAAGTGCTTCCTTAACCCCTTGATCCAGGAAATTTTTATTGGTTTGGCCGGAGGGAACCACATCTAAATTTAATTCTGTTAAAAATGTGTGCCACATGGGGTAGTGCATGTAATACAGTAATGAGCTGGGTATGCCAACCCGTGCGGTCAAATGTAGTCCCCCTTTGCTGCTGCATATTTCTTATCACTAAATATATGGGATTTAGCGGTTAGTAATTTTAACCCGCAAAAAAATATTTCTAGGGTAACCTTGAAATTCCTCCAAATTTCACATAATAAGCAGTATGACCTTCCAATGTTCCATGATTTTTCTATAAATCGTTCCGGGATAACTCCGGCTGTACCGGTCCAACATATTAAACAGGTGAAGGAATTTAGTTCAAACAAGAGAAATTTACCTCTATAGAAAGATTTTCTTTTATCTCGCTAACAGCCTGTAAGACCCCGTCCTCGAAGGTCGGGGATAAACAGGCTGTAAAGCTCGAACTAAGTTCGCTTTTAAGGAAAGGGGACACACCTCTGTTTGGGGATTTGCTTTGAAGCCGGAGGAATGTCCCCAACGTATGTTCGGACGGGGAATAACCCCTACCGAACCCAAGGCTCACTTATATATTTTACTATGGCTATAGAAAATTAAAATAAAAATATCAGGAGGTAATTATGGCTCTGATAAATTTAAACCCTGCCCACGACAAGGCAAAGGTGGAGTTTTCCCTGTCCTTGCCGGAAAAGATGGCGGTAAATTCCGGCGTAAAATACAATTGCGGTAGTTGTATGTTTGAAATTTCCTTCCTGGGAAAAGAGTACAGGGTCAGTTACCCCGAAGGAAAAGTTGAAGCCCTCGATAGTGGGGATGTGCCTCTGGAGAACAAAATTTGTATATTGCATTATTTAACCCACGCCTCCGGCGCTGGCGTGGAGGGGAGGCATATTTCCTTCAGCGAAATGCCCAGCGGGTTTATTTACGTAACACCTTTTACCAACAGGTGCATACGGCCACTGGTATCTATATTTGGCAGGAATCCTCAAAAATTAATAGAGGCTGGTGAGAAGTTAGGCGGTATGAGAGAGAAACTGGGGGATTATTCGGTAACGGTGACAGTGTTTCCCAAAATACCAATCACCTTTGTGCTATGGGAGGGAGACGACGAATTTTCTCCCAGCGGCAGCGTGGTATTCGACGCGTCCGCACCGGAGCATCTGGAAACAGAGGACTACGCGCTTCTGCCCGGATTGGCCATCTTTACCATGAAAAGGCTGGCGGGACTATAGAGTATTAGGGTTATGGCAGAGAATTGACTAAATTATCGACAATGTATACCATATTTATCCAATATTTTTCCTTGAAAATACCTTTCAAACTAAATAAAATAGAATTATAACGTGGTTGTTACATGGTAGAAAATATAGTTCTTGGTCAGAGAAGCAAAAGAAATGAATAAATTATTAATTATATCCTTAATTGTTATAACCTTTCTTGTTGCCATAGTAATAGAAACACTATATTATTCACAATTAATTAGTATTTTTTATGCTCAATTAATATTTTCTTTACTAGCACTTTATTTTGCAATGGTATTTTTTTTGATCAAGACAACGAAGGATAAAAAAGTATTTAAGGAATTAGTAGAGCAACAAGATGAGTACAGGAAAAATATTAATGGTTTTATTACCGTGCTACGTACCGAACGACATGACTTTATGAATCACTTTGCCGTATTAGGTAGGCTGTTGTCGATGGGAAAAGCGGATATGGCCGACATATATCTAAAAGAAGTGTTGGACAAGACTAGTATTAATAGTCAGGTTATGGTATTAAAGCAGCCGGTGCTTATTGCATTATTGAACGGTAAGATATCCCAGGCCAGTTCCAAAGGAATAAAATTTATATTAAAAATAGGGAGTAGCTTGGCCGATTTATCAATTAATTCAACAGATATTACCGCTATATTTGGCAACCTCATTGATAACGCTATGGATGCTGTTTCCGGTGAAGCCAGGAAATATGCGGCTTTTATATCCATTCATACCCGGGAAGACCCGGAAGCCTATATCATCAGTGTTGGCAATTCAGGTCCCTCTATCCAGGATAATATTTTAAGCAAAATATTCGAAACCGGATTTTCAACCAAAGGAGATGGAAGAGGGTTTGGCCTAAGCATAGTTTTATCTACCGTTGAGAGATACGGCGGCAACGTTACCATATCTTCGGAACCCACCACCTTCACCGTAGTTATTCCAAGAGAGAAAAAAGAAAATGATTCAAGAAACGTCCGTTAGAATTGGAGATTATGGTATGGTCATTAATGAAGCTTCCTGTATATCGGGGGCTTCTTTTTTTATACATTATTTTGATATAATGTATAGTGTTATTGGCGATTACAGACGTATGAAATTGGAAAATATTATTATAATTACGGTTTAATGAAGGGAAGGTTGTACACATGACCGTGCTTATCGAGAAAAAACTGGCCTCGCAAATAGTGTATAAGGGCAGGATAATTAATCTCAGGCTCGACGAGGTTGAACTGCCCAACGGCAAAAAAGGCCAGAGGGAAGTGGTGGAATACAGCGGGGCGGTGGCCGTAGTGGCCCTGAACCGGGACCGGGAAGTACTAATGGTAAGGCAGTTCCGCTACGCTGTGGAAGAGGTGCTGCTGGAAATCCCGGCGGGCAAAATTAACGAGGGTGAGGATCCGGAAATATCCGCCAGGCGCGAATTGGGCGAAGAAACTGGCCACGAGGCGTCGGAATGGATGCATCTGACTTCATTTTATTCAACGCCCGGCTTCACCACGGAAAAATTGTATGTATACCTGGCCAGCGGGTTGAAGCCTGGCCAGCAGCATACTGACGAAGATGAGTTTATTCAGGTGGAAAGCTATCCCCTGGAAAAGGTTTTGTCAATGATCGATCACGGAGAGATAAAAGACGCTAAATCCATAGTAGGACTGCTAGCTGCAAAACGCTATTTTGACGGGAATAAATGAGGAGATAATATAAATCGGCAAATAGATAATACAGGGGCAGGCTGCCTCTGTATTACTGTCTTTGATATTTTGGCGATTTATATTATATAAAGTGATAATTGCTCTGTTGTCACTGTTGTTTTTTAACAATGATTTTCCCTTTGTGCAAGCAGGCAACCAGAGGGCCTTTGATGTTCCTGTCGAAAAGGGAGTTGTCCGCCTGCAAGCCGCCTATCATTAACCGTACGGGGCTAAACTGCAGCGCCAGCACCAGGGCCTTATCGTCTCCGCTGAGGCCTGCCTGAACGGTGCCGTAGCAAGAGCCGGATATTAATACGCTACCGCCAGCGGCTATCTCCGACCCGGCATGAACGTCGCCCAATATTACCAGACTGTCGGGTGTTACCACTATTTGGCCCGAGCGCAGGGTTTTGTTAATTAACATTGCCTTTTCCCCGGGCAGGGCAGTTGACAGGGATGCCCGGCGTACGGGCAAAGACGCCGGACTACTGCCGGAGGAACTGATGGATTTCCTGGGCTGAACACAGTCCTTGCTTACAGCAGGGGGCCAGGATACTTCCTGTGAAGGGACCAGGCCGTAGCGCCTGCATATGTCTTCCAATTCTTCATAGTGTCCGGTGGTGGCCGTCTGGTTTTCGTAAACAGCAAATTTGGCACCTCTGAAGAAGCCTTTTGCTGATTCCATTTTCAGCAGAAGGTTCTTTTTTATTTCTTCGTACTCGATGCTTGGGTCGATGAGAATTACCAGGCCATCCTGGGTTCCTTTGATACTAACTGCATTGCCGGTCATAGGAGACAGCCCCCTCCAATTTATGAGTGTATAGAGGAATATTCGATATATAACATTTTATTCCTTTTATGTTTAGCGTTATTATTTAAAAAATGTATGTATCACTCATAAGACGCCTGGTTTGTAAAATAAATTTGTGGTATCTGATTTATTCCGTTGATCTGTGGCATACTACAACCAGAAATTTGTCTTTTTTAGCAAAGGGGGCGAAGAAAGCTTGCCGGAATGGAGAAAAGATCCCATTGTGGACAGATGGGTGGTCATAGCCAGTGAACGTGGTAAACGTCCCTGTGATTTCATTGTGTCCGGGGATGAAAAAAAGCAGGGAAAATGCCCGCTTTGCCAGGGCAATGAACATGATACGCCGCCGGAAGTTATAGCCTTCAGGGAGAACGGGAGCAGAAGGGACCAGCCCGGGTGGTGGGTCAGGGTTGTTCCCAATAAATTCCCGGCAGTGCGTATAGAAGCCAGCCCCGAGGTCCGGAATTACGGAATATTCAGTACCATGGACGGCCTGGGGGCACACGAGGTTGTGGTGGAAACGGCCGAACACGATTCTGAAATAGAGGAACACAACGTTAAACAGGTAGAGGAAGTTATCTGGGCCTGGCTGAATAGAATGCAGGATTTGCGCAGGGACGGCCGTATGAAATATATACAGATTTTTAAAAATTACGGACAGACGGCCGGGGCATCCCTGGAGCACCCTCACTCGCAGATATTGGCAGTGCCTATGGTTCCCCCGGAGATAAGGGCGGAAATGGATGGCTTAAAAAACTATGCCGTGGTAACCGGGCGCTGTATATTGTGTGAAATGATCAATCAGGAACTGCGCGAGCAAAACAGAGTAATCTGGGAAAATAATGATTTTATCCACATCGCCCCGTATGCTTCCAGATTTCCCTATGAAACCTGGATTATACCCAGAAGCCATCAGCCCGATTTTGCCATGATCAGCGGGAACCATGTAAGGAACCTGGCCGAAATAATCCGGCTGGCGCTAAAGAAAATGGACAGTTCCCTGTGCGGTCCACCGTACAATATGGTGTTACATACCTGTCCCGTGAACACGGGAGAGGATGTTGTGCATTATCACTGGCATGTTGAAATACTGCCACGCCTCACAAAGATGGCGGGCTTCGAACTGGGCACTGGTTTCTTTATCAACCCCACGCCTCCCGAATTGGCGGCAGAGGTACTTAGGGACGTGGAGATTGCATACGATCATGTACTTACTCATAATACCGGGGAGGTAACCAGATATGTTTGACAGGCCGTTAAAAATACTAGTGGTTTCTTCTGAGGTGGTCCCCTTTGCCAAAACCGGCGGGCTCGCAGATGTGGCCGGTTCCCTGCCCAAAGCCCTGGCGGTGGTGGGCAACGACGACATGGGTAACGACGTAAGGGTGGTAATGCCGCATTATAAAGGTATAGAGGGCGCTTCCTACCGCATGGACTTTCCTGTGCAGTTCGTCAATAGGGCCGAAACCGCTATCATCAGGGAGTCATCCATTGAGGCACATTTTCAGGGGCAACACCGCATCATACCGGTCTATATGGTGGATAACCACCATTATTTTTACCGGGAAAGAATGTACATGTTTCCCGATGAGGCGGAACGCTATACCTTCTTTTGCAGGTCCGTGCTGGAAATGTTGCCACGGCTGAACTGGCAGCCCGACATTATACATTGCAACGACTGGCAGTCCGGCCCAATTCCCTTTCTTCTGAAAGTCCGCTACCGGCACGACCCTTTTTATGCCAGGATATCCACTGTTTATACCATCCACAACCTCCAGTACCAGGGTAATTATCCCCGGGAAGCCCTGCGTGTTCTGGGGGTGGGCGATGAGTATTTTACCCCGGATCAATTGGAATTTTACGGCTCGGTAAGTTTTATGAAAATGGGGATCATATATTCCGATGTCATAAATACGGTGAGCCGTACCTATGCCTCGGAAATACAGCGGCCGGAACTGGGCGAGCGGATGGATGGCCTGCTGCGTAAGAGGTCGCACGACCTTTACGGTATCGTCAATGGAATAAACTATCATGAATTCAACCCCAAAACCGATCATCGCATACACCGTAACTACGATAAAGACAGTATTGAATATAAAAAGGAAAATAAGTATGCCCTGCAAAAGGAACTAGGGCTTCCGGTAAAAGACGTCCCTGTGCTGGGGCTTATTACCAGGCTGGTGGATCAAAAAGGTCTGGATCTGATAGCGGAGATAAGTGATGAACTAATGCATCTGGATTTGCAGTTTGTGGTGCTGGGTAGCGGTGACAGGCATTATGAAGAGATGTTTAGCAAACTTAAGACTAAATATCCTCAGAAAATGGGAGTCTACATTGGTTTTAACTCCATCCTGGCCCAGAGGATTTACGCTGGTGTCGATATGTTTCTCATGCCTTCCAGGTTCGAGCCCTGCGGGTTGGGTCAGTTGATTGCCATGCGTTATGGCACAATACCCATAGTAAGGGCTACCGGCGGGCTGGCGGACACGGTGCACGACTATAATCCCGCCACCGGTTCCGGAAACGGATTTGTTTTTTCGGAATACAACGGCAGGGCGCTTTATCATGCCATAGCCCGGGCACTAAAGGTTTACAGGGATGATCAGGAACAATGGGCGAAGCTGGGCAGGAACTGCATGGAACTGGATTTTTCCTGGGCACGTTCAGGGGTGGAGTACCTGCAGCTCTTCCAGGAGGCCATAAGCAGGCATGTAGGCAGGGCACAGACGGCATAAAGAGAAAGGGAGTCCGGTTACATACCCGGCTCCTTTTTTATGCTATTTTATACTGCACAAACAGTTCTGCCTACTCCATTGAGTAAAACCTGTTTTCTGTTACAAACTATCACCCATCCGTTTGTTGAACGGCTACAGCTATCTTTATATAAATCTGTTTTTCGACGTTGCGATAACAAGACACATGTCTTGTTATCGCAACGTTTTACTTTTTAGTGAATCGCTGAAAAAATTATGGTTTGAATATTCTGTTTTTGTTGACCTCTGGTTTTTTTATCTGTTTTAGTAAAACCCATTTGTGACATTTAAATTGCTGGCATAAACCTTGCGTATAATTTAATACGGTAGAATTAGTATAACAATGGGGGGAGTGACTAAATGGAAACCATACTTGTTGAGCGACGCGGGCCGGTAGGTATTATCACCCTGGACAGGCTGGAAAAATGAATGCGCTGAACAAGACAGTAGAATATGAATTAATTAGGTAATTAAGGAGTACCGGCAGGTTTACCAGTAATATTTAACAAGTTCGTTTTCTTGGAATATGAAGGGGGTTCTCATAATATGCGAAAAGTCGCCGTTGTAGGCGTTGGTATGACTAAATTCGGCCCGTCCGCCAAGAGTCAGGTGGAAATGTTTGCGGAAGCTGCAATGGAAGCCATTGAAGGGTCAAACATCAGGGCGAAGGATGTACAAGCCCTTTATATGGGCAATGGGCTGGGAGATTTTGAAGAAGGCCAGATGAACATAGCCCCGTTTTGTGCCAATGAAATAGGCATGCCCATAGATGCGCCGTCAACCCGGGTAGAGGGGGCTTGCGCCTCAGCCAGCGTGGCCATCAGGGACGCTTTCATGTGGGTAGCCTCAGGGTTTTACGACATTGTCCTGGCGGGCGGCACGGAAAAGGCGACGGCCATGGGCACACCGCTGGCCACGAGGACTTTTGCCATGGGGACCGACAGCAGGTACGAGGAGTTTAGCGGGATTACCTTTCCGGGCGCTTTCGCCATGGTGGCGCGGATGTATGCCGAAAAATACGGTATTCCTTTAGCAAAATTAAAGGAACGCATGGCCATGGTGGCTGTGAAGAACCACAAACACGGGGTAAAGAATCCGCTGGCACAGTTTCAAAAAGAAATAACTGTTGAAAAGGTGTTGAGCGGCATGATGGTAGCCGATCCGCTGCAGCTTTTAGACTGCTGTCCCTTTTCCGACGGGGCTGCCGCTATCGTGCTG
>LADO01000024.1 GCA_000961595.1 Peptococcaceae bacterium BRH_c4b | reverse complement strand
TGGGAAATAGAAGAATGCTTTAGAATTATGAAAAGCGAATTCAAAGCAAGACCTGTGTACTTGAGTAATAATGACAGAATAGAAGCTCATTTTACTACTTGCTTTATATCATTAATTATTTACAGGTTGCTTGAAAAAATGCTAAATGAAAAATTCACCTGTTATGAAATTATTAGTGGGTTGAAAGATATGAGTTTTTATGAAGTGAAAGGCGAGGGCTACATACCTACATACACGAGAACAGATTTTACCGATGCTTTGCACGAAGCTTTTGGCTTCCGCACAGATTATCAAATTGTAAATACAAGCCAAATGAAAAAAATTTTTAGAGGCACAAAAAAATAAAAAAATTACTCATTTTCTAAAAACATATAAAAGCTTGAGACCCCTTGCAAATCAAGGATTCTCAAGCTTTGTATTTGTATCAAGTGTCAAAGACAGGATTATAACCCGGAATAAAGAATAATGCAAGTAGTTTTCTAATTTTTCATATAAATTTATTTGTTTGCCCAATTGATCAGGACAAAACAAAAAAAGGGACGGAAGAAAGATAGCCTTCCATCGTCCCTTTCACACTCAAAACACCCGGTTATTTACCTGTTTTACAAAATTATGTTTTAATAATCAGTCTTCGTCAGTGTGAAACAATTGACGCCGTTTTTGAATAATCGTCCCATTTAACCTGCGCTCCCAGAGATTCGCTAATAAACCGCGCTGGCACAAGGGTCCTCCCGTTCACAGTAGTCGCCGGCACGTCAAGTTTGACGGGATTGTTGTTTACATAGGCACATTTGTTGCCGACTCCGAGGCTGATAGAGGTCTTTCCTTTGGCAAGAGAAATGCTCTGGTCATTTTCATTCCATTTTACTTCTGCCCCCATAGTTTCGGCAATTGCTCTTAACGGCACTAGCGTCCTGCCTTCCTTTATCATAGGGATCACATCATAAGATACCGGCTTGCCGTCTACCATGACCTTTATTAAAAACGATCCCGGCGCGCTGTTCTTAAACTTTTCCTGGACATCTGACTGTATATAAGCATCTATTGAGCTTATACACTCCCCTACAATTTTCTTAATCTCAGGAGTCAGTGCGGCAAACGCAGGCTGTCCCGCAAACACCTCATCTATCATGGCTAATATCTTCGGACTTGCCCCTTTTATCTGTTCCTTTGCCATGTTCTCAACCTGTTCCTGTATAGGAAGCAGTATCTTACTCCTTACCACTGAGCTAACTTCCTCTTCTATCATCGCGTTGATCTGGGGCTTTACGCCGTCTACTATCTCCTTTCTAAGCATGGCGTCTACCTCGGCGGCGGGAAGTTTCTGAACTTCCGGGGGCAGCATGGGCATTACCCCAGCAATGATACCCGCTATGTTAGATTCTACATAGGTGTTCAAATCTGATACCACTGACTGGGCATGCGACTCGGACATGGTTTTTATTTCCACCATCATCGGGTCCACCATCGTTTTGACCATCGCCTCGATCTGCGGCTTCATCGACTGCATCTGAACCTGCATCTGTGACTGCATCTGCGTCTGCACCTGGGAACTCACCTGTTCGATAACCATATTCATTATCTGCTCCTGGCTGGGGGCCATGCTTTCCGTGCCTGACCCAGCCTGTGCCAGGAGGCCGTCCCGGGGCGGAATATACGCTGCCTGCATATAGGCTTGGGACGTCTGATACATCCCCGGCGTATTCATGCTGGTCGGAATCTGCATCCCCGGGGGTATCTGATACCCAGAGGGCATCTGAATATTTGTGGGAATCTGCTGCATCATTTTCTGGCCAGTCGAAAACTGTGCCTGTGCCTGTGCCTGTATTTCATTTAGGGTTTGGGATATCATAGGATCCAACATAGAGCTTATCTGAGGTCCCATGCCTGCAATTTTGGGTTGCACATAGGATATAATCTGGTTCACCAGCGGCACCATAGCTATATGAACCTGCTTTTTCAGGCTCTCGGCCAGCTTTTGCATACCTTCGTCCAGCTTCTTCCTGGCCTCTTCACCTAGCTTGTCTTCTTCCTTCTTGTCCAGTGAGGTTATTTTAAAGTTCTTTATTTCTATTGTCTGCTTAACCCCTCTGTCGTAAAGCCTGGCGCCGAATGAAAAGTATCTTTTCGCCTCTGGTTCCAGCGGTTTCGCTAAATCATAGGTAAGCACCGGGCAGTCCGGAGACTGATAGGTAAGCTTGCCCCCCTGAATGGTTATGATATGTTTGGCGAATCCGCCCTGGTTCAGCCCGGAATAAAGGAGCTGAGGGTGGTCACCGTACCTGTTTATACCGTGTATCCACATTCCCCTGGTACCTCCGTTTTCCCACCTGTACCAGGCCTGAACCCCAATCATCGGAACACCCGTCGCCGTTATATTATGCGCATCCCGTCGACCACTTACAGGACCTGCCCACAGAGCCACCGGCCCTATGTAGCCCAGCCTTGTGCCTCCCGTAGCCCTTATCTCAAACTCCACCCGGGTGTTGTCCACCGGAAATGCCACTGTAGTCTGAACGAAATCCTCTATGTATTTGTTTTCTCCCACGGCCTCAAAATAAAGGGTTCCTCCCTTGAAACTCCAGGGTGTATCGCCGGGCACGGGGATGGCACCGTTCTCGTCCCTTCTTACCCTGTACTCTTGCCAGACCGACCCTGTTGATCCGGAGTCAGCCCTCTGAAAAGAGTCCTCAAATATTACGTTTTCCGCTTTGGCCGCTCCAGGAACTATCAATACCGCCGCCACAGCAGCCAAAATCGTCAGTAATTTGAACCGACCCAGGATTTTGATCACTTTTTTTCAACCCCCGTATTTATTTTGTTTTTTTATATTAAACCAAAAACGTTACAAAAACGTAACAAGACCTCCCCTCTCAGATTTTATTGTGATATTATTCATCAAATTTTGCTATTTTTCCTCCTATGGGAATGCCGTTACACAAAGATATCGCAAATTATTTTCAGCCAAACAAAGGCCAGGTCCACCAATTTATTGGTCAACCTGTACCTGGTACCTAAGATCAAGAGAAGCATTGGAATTAAACTATATAATTTAAGGCAATAGGGGAATTCATAAAAGTTTCAGAGGCTACAATCTTTGACATGCTTAAGAGGAATAACTTAATATCTTGAGTACCCGGTCCTGCTTGGACCCTATTTTACCAAGACGAGGGTGTCTTTTGTTGATTTTTCATGAAATTTAGTACAAAAAAACTCAGCTATATCAAGGGCTCAGACCGAAATATCGTGTGAGAAAGTTATTTAATTGATTTATGCTGAAAAGTTTATATTACTTAATATAATTTTTATGGTCATTTTACACGTATATACGATAATATTGTTGAAATTTATTTTGCGGGGTGTTATATGATAAACGTTACGGTTGCATTCAGTTGGTCCGTTTCCACCGCAACAAAATATATTTCCTCCGTTTCCCTTCCCGTTCAGGGCGTAAAGGGAGCCAGCAGCACGCATACTTTCATCAACGAAAGCGGAAGTCAGATACTGCATAACGACGGTTATTCGAGGGCTGCCCATTTATTTCGGATTTTCGCTGGTCAGTTGGATGGCGGGGTGGTCTGGATCGACAAGGGGTTAAAGAGCACCTGTCACCATTACGATCCCGATACGGGGGGAGGAATGTGGCTGTGGCCCAGCGCCGCGGAAAAGTGTCTCGAATTCTTTAACAGGGCACTGGCACTGTGGCGGGATAAAAAGCACGCCCGGGCGATGTTTTTCCTTGGCGCTTCCGCTCATCTGGTGCAGGACGTCTGCGTACCGCACCACGCATCCTGCAAGGTGTTCAGCGGACACCGGGACTACGAAAGCTGGGTGGAAAAAAGAAAGGACAATTATAGAGTTGACCGCAGCGGCATTTATGATATCGCCGGCAGCCCGGAGGAATGGGTGGCCGAAAATGCCCGGCAGGCCAAGGACTGCTATGACCTTGTAAGCAAAGGGTCCCCGGAGGAATACCACCAGGCCACGCAATTGCTGCTGCCCTATGCCCAGCGTACCACGGCAGGTTTTTTGCTGCATTTTTACAGGCAGCTGTAAATGAGCGGAAAAGAGGGTTGAGGGTTGAGGGTAGGCATTTTTACAGATACTTTCATACCCCAGGTAAACGGGGTTGCACGCACTGTAGCCAGACTGGCCGAAATGCTTACCGCTAACGGCGTGAGTTGTATGGTGCTGGCGCCGGATACCGGTCTGGAAGGAGAAGTTCCATATGAAGTAAATTTTTCACCCGGTTTCGACCTGCCCGTCTATCAGGAATGTAAAGTGGCCCTGCCCGGTTATGCCGCCATATGCAGGGAACTGGAAGAGTTCAAACCGGATGTGGTTCACTTGGTAACCGAATTTTCCATGGGCCTGTGCGGCCTTAAATACGCATCCTCCAGCCGCATACCTGCGGTCAGTTCCTATCACACAAATTTCTCGCAATACCTTTCGTATTACAAACTGTCCTTTCTTTCTAACTGGGTATGGAAATATATGCGCTGGTTTCATAACAACTGCCTGAAAAATTACTGTCCCTCCGAAGCAACCCTGAAATCGCTGGAGAAAAAAGGCATTAATAACCTGGATATCTGGGGCCGCGGAGTCGATACCACGCTATTCTCTCCGATGAAAAAAGATCATTTTTTCAAGGATCGGCTGGGGATTCCGGACAAGACGGTGCTGCTGTACGTCGGCAGGATTGCTCCGGAAAAGGATCTGGATATATTGATGGAATCGCTAACTGTAATTAACGGCAGACGCCGTGATTTACACCTGGTACTCACCGGGGACGGGCCCCTGGCTCCCGCGCTGAGGCGCGAGGCTCCACCCAACGTGACTTTTACGGGTTACCTTCACGGTGAGGAACTGGCCGCTGTTTATGCTTCCAGCGACATTTTCGTTTTCCCTTCCACTACGGAAACATACGGCAATGTGGTACTTGAAGCCATGGCCTCAGGGCTGCCGGTGGCAGGGGCTTTAGCCGGGGGTGTTAGGGAGAATCTGGTGAATCGCGTCAACGGGCTGGGCTGCAGCCCCCGTAGTGTGAGGGACATGGTGTCTGCCATAATTGAATTGACTGAAAACGGTGACCTGAGAAAAGATTTAGCCGCTGGTGCCCGGGCCCATGCCCTGACAAAATCCTGGGATGCAGTTTTTCAAAAAATTGTGGCGGGGTATTATGAAGTGGTCGCCAAATTCGGTTTAAAGTCAGCCTGAGGTTATTCCATCCGATTGTATCAAGCCCGGTTTTCCCGCTTCAACAGAAATTCTACACCGTGCTCTAAATCGCTTCGGGGAAAGAACTATAATGCCCCCCGTTGTCAAGACACGAAAAAGATTTTGTAAGTTATTCTCCTTTCCGTGTTTGTGTGTTTTTACGACCCCTACCCGCCCTTGACAACGAGCCTCTGCTCGCGTATTCAAGCAGGCAAGGAAGCAGGCCCTACGGGGCCTGCTTGGCCTTAAATAGCCTACTACACTCGCCCTCATTGTCAAGGGTAAAATGCACGGGTAGGGGGGTTAGCTAATTTAGGCCATTGATACCATAAAAAGTAAAAATAATTCTGGCTGCAATATCATGCAACTTCTTGATGATGCTTACCATCATAGACTTGGGCCGGGCATTGTCCTCCAATGGAAGAATGGGGACGATAGGTATTGTACACTAGAATGTATTGGTTCAAAGCAATTCTCAACTCCCGGGGGCTGTTGAATTCATTGATGTAAACGCAGTCATATTTTAAAGTCCGGAAAAACCGTTCTGTTCTCACATTAT
>LADO01000046.1 GCA_000961595.1 Peptococcaceae bacterium BRH_c4b | reverse complement strand
ATTACGATTAGGACATTTGTCCGGCTAAAAATCTCTTAGTATCGCAGTATTCCTTGCTTTTTTGGGCATCCCCACCTTTCACAAGGACAAAAATGGTGTATTGGGGACTTTCCGGTATAGGCGGGATGGAAGGAGCCCGTAGGGCGACTGGAATCCCGCCTATACCGGCGGCGCGGCCTGGGGGACCGTCCACGCCCCCACTTGCCCAGGTTCATTTTTTAGGAATACACCCGTGCGGACATTTGTCCGGTTAAAAATCCTTGTTATTACTGGGTTCTGGGGAGCACCCGGTGCCGGTGTCCGGACATATGTCCGGTGCCTGCCCGGTTTCAAAAAGCTCCGGGTGATGGTGCTTGATTATCTCCAGGTGCTGCTTCACTACTTGTTTACCCCGGCCAGTGAGATGGCTGATTTCGGTTATCTCCATCCCCCGGCGCACAAGAAATCTTATCCGCTCGTAATCTTTAATGTACCTGTCTACGGCTTCCTGACTGTGGTTGACCTGGCGGGCAATATCCGGCGGGGCAACTTTCTTTTCGTACAGATCAAGAATAATTCGTTTATGGGTGATTCCGGGACCCATGTCCAGTTTGTTGCCTTTGATTGGTATAACTACCTGGTGCTCTTCCTGGTATTCTTTAATCCGCTTGGATATGGACATGGGTGACCTGTTTACCATTAGGGCAAGCTCTTCGATGGTCAACAGGCCCCCCTGCTCGTAGGCGGAGTTGACTAGCCGGACAATTTTCGCTTTATCCCGCTCTGTGCTCGTCAGGTTCTCCAACATCTGGAGGTCTTCTTCACTGATGAGTGGGAGGGAGATGCGGGTATTTTTGTAGTCTTCGACCCGCTGGCCCAGCCTTGGCTTCTTATTGTCGCTGGAGGTGGTGACCCAGGCCAGATTGCCATAGGCTTCTTCGCCGGCTCTGGGGTAGAATTCGTCTCTCAACTGGCAGATATCGTCGGCAATGAGCTCGATCACTTTATGGCTGCCGATAAGCTTGTATTCCCGCTCAAGCATTTCGATGAGAGCGCTTCGAAAAGTTCGCTTTTTAATGGCACTTTCTTTATGATTACCCATTTTCATGAAATCGCCAGGCCCCCTTTTTGTTCTTCGCCTGCTGTTTCCGGGCCCGCCTTGACGACAAGGTCTTGTATTCTCTCAGCGTATTCTGGGCCATTGTAGCGCAGGTAAAGCCCTGTGTATTCTCTGGCCAACCGCTCTGAGATGCCAGCGATATGGGCGGTTTCTGTTAAGCTTAGGCCTTTTTGGATGCACAAGATGACCCGGGCAAAGTCCATAATGTATCTTTTAATGGAAGCTGTTGAGTGCCGGGTTGTTCGGGCGATCTCGGAGTAGGTCTTGTATTCCAGGTGAAGGCCAACAATCCACGCTTTGTGGGATATGCTCGGGCCAATGTCGTGGTAAAGGCCACGTGTTTGCACCCGAACACCGCGCTCTTGCAGCTGCCTGATGGTGCGCCTGACGGTTCGTACATCTACCTGGAGAATATCGGCCAGGTCCTCCTGTGTAAGAACACCGCCCTGGTCAAGTGCTTCCTCTGCCATCCGGCAGATCTGCACTTCACGCAGCCCGGTTGCGCCATGTTTACGAAAGACCCCTTGGTCTTCGGCGCCTGTGTCAGCGGTTAGCTTTACTGTTACTTTAGGCAGTTCACGGAGCCGGGGGCCGTGCTTTGCTTTTATGGAAACAACCTGCCGAATTATCTGGCCGGTTTCACGTATGTGGTCAGGGTCAAAGCGATGCAACTCGTAAATTTCTTTAACTGTATGGATGGCAGCTTCAGCTGTCTTGGGAGAAAACTCAAAGTTATTAACAAATATTTCGAATAACTGGCTGTCTCTTGTTTTTGCCTGTATGCGCTCTTGAACTGCGTTTTCCATGGGTTTGTCCTCCTCTGCTCTGGTTCTCTCCCGCTTGCTAATAATAGCTTACAGAAGATCCGGGGAATTGTCTAACCCCGTTTTGGGAGGACAAATGTCCTTATTTGGGGACATAAATAAAATGACCATTAGGAAGTTATCGAAGTTAATTTTATCTGTAGTAGCTATTTATATTATTCTCGGAAATCTACCCAGAATATTAAGTGTCCCCGGTTTTAGAGACAATCTCTCAATAATGGAATTTATTATTTATCTTTCGATAATATTATATGCTCTATTGACAAGAAAAATACTATTTGGGCTAAGGAATCTTGGTTGCATCTATATAATAATTGCGACTTCGTTTATGTATGGCTTAATATTAAATGGATTTGAAATAAAGCCATTTTTTTATGCTATTAGATTAATCTTAGGAATTTTTTCAGCAAATATAGCAGGATTTATTTTGTATAAATTATACAGGAATAATATAATAAGTACAATTAATTACATATTGGTTATGTATGTTGTGATACTGATATTAAGTATAATTATCTATTTAGCTTTCCCGGAATCGGCTTTGTTTTGGGAATACTTAAGCCGGTATGGTATTGGGTTTTCTGGTGACCCACATGTACATAGATTTGTCTCTACGTACTTAGATCCAAATTATTACGCTGCGATTGCCTGTATCCCGTTGTTTTTAAGTATATTTTTGTATGGCAGTACTAATAAAATTCATTATTTGATAATTTCGTTTTTATTTATTGTTTCAGTTTTTCTGTCTGGGTCTAGAAGCGGAATTGTAACTATGGTACTTTTATTAGCTGTAATACTGTATAAGAAGGTCATGATGAAAAGAATCAGTATAAGAAGTATTTTCTCGTTTGGAATTATTTTTTTTCTTATGTTTTCATTTCAACAATATTATATTGAAAATTTAACGAATGCTTGGAATAGATTAATAAATATATTTACATATGCTGGCGATGAGTCTGCTTTAGAAAGATATTATTCATTTCAGTATGGTATGAATTTGTTTTTTGATTATCCCATCTTGGGTGTGGGATATAATTATTTAAGTAGTTATACAGAAAATTTCAGAGGATTGTCCTCTTTAGATTCTTCTATTCAGGCAACATTAGTAAATTTTGGAATAATTCTTACATCTCTATTTATTATATGTTTTGTCATGTGGATTATTATAACTTGGAAAAGTATTCAGCATTATAAAAAAATCAACCACCACATTGTCGAATTATATAATTATTTCCTATGGTATATACTTATCATTTTGATTTTTACTAGTCAATTTAATAATTTATTATATTATCAGTTTTGGTTATTTCCTAATATAATGATAGGGACATACTTTTTTTACTTTGCCAAGGGGGTAAAAAGTGCTTAAAATTGTGATTGATTTAAGAATGATTAATGCATCTGGAATTGGCACTTATATACAAAATCTAATTCCAGTGATTATTGAAAAGTTTTCAAATATTGAATTTGTATTATTGGGATATGTTGAAGAGATGCGTAAATATAGTTTGGTTGGTAGAGGCAATGTTACTACTATAGATTTGCAGGCACCTATTTATTCTGTCGTTGAACAAATTGCGTTATTTAATGTAATACCTAAAGATACTACTCTATTTTGGTCTCCACATTATAATATTCCGCTGCTTTACCGGGGAAAGCTATTAGCAACAGTTCATGACGTTTTTCATTTGGCAATGCCTCAATTTGTAGGTGGAATACACAAAAGACTTTATGCTAAAGGAATGTTTACTGCTCTTAGGTATAAAGCAGATGCAGTATTATGTGTATCTCATTTTACAGCAGCAGAATTTGGAAAACTAGTTGGCAATAACGACGAAGAGAGTTGTGTTATTTATAATGGCGTAGGTGAATCCTGGTTTAAAATCAAAAAAAATAATAACCCTCGTAATAGGCCTTATTTGCTTTATGTGGGGAATGTGAAACCACATAAAAATTTAATTTCTCTTTTAAGAGCTTTTACATCGCTTTTGAGTAAAATACCTCACGAAATTGTTATTGTTGGAAAGAAGGAAGGATTTATTACTGGAGACGATAAAATAACTGATGTAGCAGATTCTTTGAATGAGCGAGTTTTATTTACTGGATATGTCGATGATGAATTATTACGGCAATATTTTATACATGCAGATGCATTGGTTTTTCCTTCTCTTTATGAAGGTTTTGGTCTTCCTCCCCTGGAAGCTATGGCTTGTGGATGTCCGGTAATAGTTTCAAATAGAGCTTCCCTTCCAGAAGTATGCGGAGATGCAGCATTATATTGTGATCCTTTCAATCCTGAGGATATTGCCCAAAAAATTAAACTAATAATTGAAGATGAAAATTTAAGAGAAACATTGCGACAAAAAGGGCTGGAGCGAGCCAAGCAGTTTACATGGGAAAAGTGTGCAAGGGAGACTATTGCAGTGATTAAGAAGGTGCTCTCGCAATGAAAATCGCCATTGTTCATGATTGGTTGGTAACCTACGCAGGCGCGGAGCGTGTGTTGGAGCAGATTCTTCTGCTTTATCCCCAGGCGGATTTGCTTAGTTTGGTGGATTTTCTACCTCCAGGCCAGCGTGATTTTATTAATAATAAGTCTGTTAAAACTTCATTTATTCAAAAATTACCTTTTTCACGTAAGAATTATCGTCAGTATTTGCCCTTGATGCCTTTGGCGGTGGAGCAGTTTGATTTATCCGGTTATGATTTAGTGATTTCCAGTTCCCATGCTGTAGCTAAAGGGGTGCTTACCGGTCCAAATCAATTGCACATATCCTACGTCCATTCTCCCATTCGCTATGCTTGGGATTTGCAGCACCATTATTTAAATGAGTCTGGGCTGGATAATGGACCGAAAAGTTGGCTGGCCAGGTGGCTCTTACAAAAAATACGGCTGTGGGATTACCACACTGCTAATGGAGTAGATGCCTTTATTGCTAATTCCCATTTTATTGCCCGCCGTATTTGGAAGGTTTACCGTCGGGAAGCAACGGTGATTTATCCACCGGTTGATGTCACTGCCTTTACTGTTCAAGAACAAAAGGAAGACTTTTATCTCACCGCCTCCCGCATGGTGCCCTATAAGAAAATTGATTTAATTGTTGAAGCCTTTTCTCAAATGCTCGACAAAAGGCTTGTGGTAATTGGAGACGGACCGGATTTTAAAAAGATAAGCGACAAAGCCAGAGACAATGTGACTCTGTTGGGTTACCAGCCTTTTGAGGTATTGAGAGACTACATGCAGCGGGCCCGGGCATTTGTTTTTGCAGCAGAAGAAGACTTCGGCATTGTTCCGGTGGAGGCCCAGGCTTGCGGAGCACCGGTTATTGCCTACGGCAAAGGTGGGGCATTAGAAACTATCTGTAATTTGGACAATCTTTCGCCCACCGGCGTGTTTTTTAGTGAACAGACGGTTTCTTCGTTGATAGAAGCAGTAAAAGTATTCGAACGGGAAGGAGATAAAATTAATCCTCAGGCCTGTATGGAAAATGCCCTGCGCTTTTCACCGGAAAGATTTCGAAAGGAATTAAGTGAATTTGTTAATAATCAATTAACATTGTTTGGAAACAGAACAAATAACTATTGCCGTGATACTGTCTAACTCAGTTGAAGAAATAATATTTTAGGAAGAGGTAGGAAGTATTTACGAAACAGCTTTAATAACGGTATAATCGGTCAAGATGGGGCATATTTGGCAAAATTATAACTTGATGAAGGATATAGAGAATATGGAGTATTGCCAGGAGAAGTAGTACCTTTTGGAAATTAAAATTATTAGGAATAGGGTGTGAACTTAAGACTTTACATTTTTTTATTTAAGTTTTACGACTTTTAGGAGGTTTTTTATTTGCAAGCAATAATTTTAGCCGGAGGCAGCGGCACCAGGCTGTGGCCTTTGAGTAGGGATTACTTTCCCAAGCAGTTTTTAAAACTTAAAAATATGGACAAGTCCATATTTCAGCTGTCCTTTGAAAGAAGCCTTAAAATTTCCGGCCCTGTCCGGTATATATGTTGTTACCAATATAAACTATAAATTTCTGGTAATGGGGCAGATTGAAGAGCTTGGCTATAATTTTGACGAAAGCCGTATTCTTGTTGAGCCTGCGGGTAAAAATACTTTGCCGGCCATATATTACGGGGTAAAGGAAATACAAAAAAAGGGTGAGCATGTGGTGGCGGTTTTCCCTTCCGACCATCTGATTGAAGATGAAGAGGAGTTTATCCGCACCGTAAAAGGCAGTGAGTCCCTGGCCACTGATTACATAATAACCTATGGCGTTATCCCGGCCCGGCCCCATACCGGCTATGGCTATATAAAGCCCGGGGCTGCTCTGTCCGGCGGCTTTGTGGCCGATGAGTTTAAAGAAAAGCCGGACTATGCTGCTGCGCTGGATTATGTGCAAAAGGGCTATTTGTGGAACAGCGGTATGTTTATGTTCCGTACTGATATTTTTGCCGGAGAGGTGCGGCGTTATTGCCCGGAGGTTTATGACTCCTTCGGCCTGGATGATACTGTTGAAATTTATGCCACTACTCCTTCCTTGTCCATAGATTATGGCATTATGGAGAAATCAGGGCGAGTGGCGGTTGTGCCTTTGTCTGTCCGCTGGAGTGATTTAGGCAGCTTTGATTCTTTTTATGAGGAATTTAGATCTGATGAGAATGGCAATATTGATTTTAGCGGTAATATTTTAATTGATTCATCAAACAATTTGTTGTATACGGACTATGATAAAGCCGTGGCCCTGGTAGGAATAAACGACTTGATTGTGGTGGATGAGAAGGATGCTCTGCTTATTTGCCGGAAGGACCGGTCTCAGAAGGTTAAAGATGTTGTCAATATACTAAAGCAAAGAAATGACTCCAGGGCTGACCAGCACCTGACTACTTACCGGCCGTGGGGCTCCTATACCATTCTGGAGAGCGGGTTTTTTTATAAAATAAAGCGCATAACCGTACTGCCAGGCAAGAAACTGAGCTATCAGCTGCACCACCACCGCAGCGAGCACTGGATAGTGGTGAAAGGCACGGCCAGGGTTACAGTGGAGGGTGAGGAAACTTTTGTCCGGAGCGGAGAGAGCACGTATGTAAAATCAGGCTTTAAGCACCGCTTGGAGAATCCCGGCAAGGTTTTATTGGAAGTCATTGAGGTGCAGCTTGGCGAATATTTGGAAGAAGATGATATAGTCAGGATTGAAGATGACTTTGGCAGAGCTACAGGCATATCTGAATTTTTATCTTCCTATAAAGAGGTTGCGGCAACAACAGAAAAAGATGAAAAAATGAATGATTAAATACAGACGAATCGCTTTATTTCAAAGATGGGGCGATTTGATATTAATTGATAGGGACTATTCAGGTGATTATGTTTTATGAGGGTGTTGAGTTGTGCGTAGCAAGTTTTTTCTCCGTAGCCTGATAGTTCTCGTTTGTCTGGCGGCTGTTGCGCATTTTTCCTCCCAGCCTTTCACTGAGCAGGACCTGCGGCCCGAGATTGAGCGGCACGGAAGACTTTTGCAGGTGATTCGAAAACTGCCGCCGATACGGTTATCCTACGACGGCCAGGTTGTAGATAGCCGCATGAATCCGGCGGACTTCATCCAGTTTTGTCTGCGCAAGGGGGCACATATTCTGCTATACGGCGTCCTGGGGCTGGCTCTATCCGGCGCCTTGGGTGTGGCTGGCCTCAAGGTTGTACGGCGGTGGCTGGTGGCCGGAATGCTGGTGGCGCTGGTGGCGTTCCTGGATGAGTGGCATCAGCTTACCGTGCCGGGGCGCACGGGACGGGCGGCTGACGTGCTGCTGGATCTGGCCGGTTTTCTATTCCTTGCATCTGTTGCCGATTTGTGCAGCCTGGTGGTGGGAACAAAATGCACAAAAAGAAAGGACGCCTGATCTATATAATTTTTAGCTTACCGTTAAGCGGTAGTATGTTAATGGGTGTGAAACGCCGCAATTGAATTTAATTTACGAGATGATATAATATTGACAGAATAATGGCTAAAGAGGTGAATGGTATGAGTCGGCAAGAAAATATTATTACGAACATCAAGCCTTCAACAGCAATTCGTCATGATTATAATTCTTTTTCAAAGCTGTGCCACGAAACCCAGGCTCCAGTGGTTGTGACCAAGAACGGCGAAGCCGATCTGGTGGTGATGAGCCATGAAGCCTATCAGAAGATGATGGCTCGACAGCGGTTGGGACAGATGTTGTCGGAGGTTGACCGTGAAATAGCTGCAGGGAAACCTATGCGGGATCTCGAGGAAACCTTTACAGCGATAAAAAAGAGGATAGAAATTGAGTAAGAAAATTGTATTATCGGAAATGGCCTATTACGATATTGACAGCATTTTCTCTTTCATCTCTCAAGATAGTAAACAGACAGCCGAAAAATCACGAGTACTTATCTATGAAGGTATAAGGAAGCTATCAGATTTTCCGGAGATAGGGCCGGTAATCCCTGAAGAAGACGCACCTGGTGCACAACGTGGATACAGGCGTATTGTAGTAACCCCGTACAGTATATTTTATAGAGTACTGGAGGATCGTATTGTAATTGCCAGGGTACTGCATGGAAGGCAAAATTGGATGCAATCTTTATTTCCTATCTATGACAAAGAATAACAGTCAACCATGCCGGTATGTGCAGCTTGGTGGTGGGAACAAAAATAAAGGACGCGTGAAGAATTTTGCAAATTTTAGTCTGTGGCGGGGCCGGGTATATCGGCAGCCATGCGGTAAGGGAACTGCACCGGGCCGGTTATGAGGTGCTGGTGCTGGATAATTTGGTAAAAGGTCACCGGGAAGCCATTGGGGATACTCCGCTGGCGGAGGTGGATATTAATGATAAAGTTGCTCTGGAGCAGGTATTTTTCAAAAGCATAAAATCGATGCAGTGATGCACTTTGCCGCCTATAGTCTGGTAAGCGAATCGGTGGCGGAACCAGCACTGTACTACCGTAATAATGTGATAGGCACCTTAAATTTGCTGGAAACCATGCTGGCCTATGGTGTAAAGAAAATTATATTTTCTTCCACCGCAGCGGTTTACGGGGAACCGGTGGCTGTACCCATTACCGAAGAACATCCCACCAATCCCACCAATCCCTACGGGGCCACCAAGCTGGCGGTGGAGGGGATGCTTAAATGGTTTAGCCGGGCCTACGGGTTAAATTATGTTTCCCTGCGCTACTTCAACGCCGCCGGGGCAGATGCGGCGGGGGATATCGGGGAGGACCATGAACCTGAAACCCATTTGATTCCACTGGTTTTGCAAACCGCCCTGGGGAGAAGGCCGGAGATAAGAATTTTCGGCACCGATTATCCCACCCCGGATGGCAGCTGCATCCGGGACTATATTCATGTCGGCGACCTGGCCCGGGCACATGTGCTGGCTTTGACAAGGCTGGTTAATGAAGGTGCATCAACCGTGTATAATCTGGGTAACGGTAACGGTTTTTCAGTAAGAGAAGTTATAAGGGTTGCGCAAGAAGTGGTTGGTAAAACGATTAAGGCAGTAGAGGCGGAACGCAGATCCGGCGACCCGGCTGTTCTGGTGGCTTCTTCAGATAAAATAAGGAAGGAATTGGGCTGGCAACCCAAATACACGGATCTCAAAACAATTATATCTACAGCGTGGGAATGGCATAAAAATAATCCCAATGGGTCTTGCCCAGGGCTATGAAGATGGCCAGCCGAAGGGGTCAGACCCAATCTTCATTGGTTTACCCCCAAATAAAGTTGTGAAATTAACTGTGTTAAGATATAATATTAAAAAACCCCAGTTAATGGGAGGTGTAAATAGATGGAGACTGCAAGAGAAAGGGCGATTAGTGTTATAATGGATTTGCCAAGTGAAATATCTTTAGGTGAAATTATTGATCGTTTAAAATTTATTGATGGTGTAAATAAAGGGATCGAAGATATAGATAATAATAATGTTGTTAGTCATGAAGAAAGTAAAAAGGATTTAAGAAAATGGCTCGAATAATTTGGAGTAAAAGAGGATTAAATGATTTTTATGAACATCTATTGTTTATCGAAAAAACATCATTACAAAACGCTAAGCAGGTTGCCAAAATTATTATGGGAAAAATAGATATGCTAGAGAATTTTCCTGAAATGGGTCGGATTGTTCCGGAGTTTGCTCAAAAAGAACTTAGAGAATTAATTGTATATCAATATAGGATAGTATATAGAATAAAAGGCATAGATACAGTAGAAGTTGTCAGTATTTATCATTCGAAACAGTTACTTAGCTAATTACTTGTTTATGATCAAGGAAATAATTGAGTTATAAAAGACCTTCGGAGAAAACCTCGGGGGTTTTTCCTTTTCCTCCAAAGGTGCTCGACGAAGATGAAACAAATGAATGATTAAATAACAGACAAATTCTTGATTTCATTGATGGGGCGATTTGACATTAATTGAAAGGGACTATTCAGGTGATGATATTTTATGAGGACTATTATGTTAATGGCTGTGAAACGCCGCAATTGAATTTAATTTACGAGATGATATAATATTGACAGAATATTTTTAACCGGAGGTGATATTTTGGCTGATGCTATAAAGTATTGGGTAGATGAGGCAAAAGAAGATTTGATAACTGCTAAAGCTCTTTTAGAATCGAAACGATATTTAGAATGTGGCTTTTTTTGTCACCTTGCTATAGAAAAAATATTTAAAGCCTTAATACTACATAATACCAATGTTGTTCCACCAAAGAGTCATAATCTAATTTTTCTTGCTAAAAAGTCGGGGATCCTTGCCCAGTTAGATGAATCAATGAAGGATTTAATAGCTGATTTGCAGCCATTTAATATTGAAGGGCGTTATCCTGAGGATAGAAGAAAAATACTAGAAAGTACTCCTAAAAGAGTATTTCATGAAATCCTAATTAAGACAAAGGAGGGGATTAAATGGTTAGAAAAGAATCTGAAATTATAAATGAAATTGGTAGATTAGTCCAATCTCTCAAAAAAAATATTAAGGTAGATTCTGTTATTCTCTTTGGTTCTTATGCAAAAGGTACTGCCGTTGAGGATAGTGACGTTGACATTGCTGTGATCTCTCCTGAGTTTGGACAAAATCCATTAAAGGACAAACAATTAATTTACAGAACCATTATTAAGGAAAATATTGAACCTTATTTTGAAATTCATACATTTACACCCAGTGAACTTAAGGCTAGTAATAGTTATTTTATTTCAGAAATTCGTTCAACAGGTAAAAAGATTTGTACGGATTCAGTTTAGTAGGCGCGCATGCTCTTTCTGAAAAGCTGATTTTAGTAACAAATAATATGCATGAATTTAACAGAATCCCTGGTGTGTCTCTTGAGATTTGGGCTGATTAGTATATCAGCACCATCGATACCACAATCCACAGTATTATATCCGCCTGCAGCGGCCGGTCGGTGAGTATTATTTCCTCCGGGCTGCCCCCGGAGTTTTCATTGTAGACCAGGTAGAGGTACCTGAAAAGCCCGAATAGAACGAAGGGCACCGTGGCCACCGAGTCAAGTCCCTGCCCGGTCTTGAAGGTATACAGAAAATACGTCACGATGGTGGAGGCGGTGACGATGGAGATCATTTGATCCAGCAGCGGCAGGGTGTATTCGTCCAGCGCCCGGCGGTGGTTGTGAGCGCCGTCGCCCAGCACCTTTATTTCATTTCTCCTCTTGCCCAGGGCTATGAAGAGGGCCAGGAAACCGGTGCACATTACCGCCCAGGGGGAGAGGTACACGTTTATAACGGCGGTTCCGGCCACCACCCGGATGACGAATCCGGCGGCGATGGTGAATACGTCCAGTATAATAAACTGTTTTATATAGAAGGAATAAAGCAGCATCAGCCCGCAATAAAGCAAAGCCAGCGCTCCCAGGTGAATGGAGAGGATAAAAGCCCCGGTTAGCGCTGTCGCCGTCAGTAGCACCGCAAAGGTCCACGCGCCGCCGGTGGTAATCTTGCCCGCCGCCAGGGGGCGGTTTTTCTTTTTGGGGTGCTGCCTGTCCCTTTCCACGTCAACAATATCGTTAATTAGATAAACGGCGCTGCTGAGCAGGCAGAAAATCACAAAGGCGGCAGATACCGCCGGCAGCATGTCTGTATCGAAGGCGTTCCTGGAAAATATCAGCCCGGCGAAGACAAATAGGTTTTTTATCAACTGTTTCGGGCGCATGGCAGCAAAATAGTATTTCAATGTGAACAGCCTTTCTCTGTGGTATCGACATCTTTTAAATTATAGCACAGTGGTTCTTTGTTCTCCACAGTCATTCCCCGTCGTCCTTTAACCTCCATCCGGTACATAATTCGCCAGCCAAAAAAAGTTTACTATCTTTGGCGTGCTATGGAGTGCTGTTATAATCCTGTCTTTGACACTTGATGAAGACAAAAAGCTTGAGAATCCTTGATTTACAAGGGGTTCCAAGCTTTTATTTGCTTTAAGAAAGTGAGTAATTTTTTTATCTTTTTGTTTCTCTAAAAATTTTTTTCATTTGGCTTGTATTTACAATCTGATAATCTGTGCGGAAGCCAAAAGCTTCGTGCAAAGCATCGGTAAAATCTGTTCTTGTGTATGTAGGTATGTAGCCCTCGCCTTTCACTTCATAAAAATTCATATCTTTCAACCCACTAATAATTTCATAACAGGTGAAATTTTCATTAAGCATTTTTTCAAGCAACCTGTAGATAATTAATGATATAAAGCAAGTAGTAAAATGAGCTTCTATTCTGTCATTATTACTCAAGTACACAGGTCTTGCTTTGAATTCGCTTTTCATAATTCTAAAGCA
>LADO01000056.1 GCA_000961595.1 Peptococcaceae bacterium BRH_c4b | reverse complement strand
CCGAGCATATCCCACAAAGCGTGGATTGTTGGCCTTCACCTGGAATACAAGACCTACTCCGAGATCGCCCGAACAACCCGGCACTCAACAGCTTCCATTAAAAGATACATTATGGACTTTGCCCGGGTCATCTTGTGCATCCAAAAAGGCCTAAGCTTAACAGAAACCGCCCATATCGCTGGCATCTCAGAGCGGTTGGCCAGAGAATACACAGGGCTTTACCTGCGCTACAATGGCCCAGAATACGCTGAGAGAATACAAGACCTTGTCGTCAAGGCGGGCCCGGAAACAGCAGGCGAAGAACAAAAAGGGGGCCTGGCGATTTCATGAAAATGGGTAATCATAAAGAAAGTGCCATTAAAAAGCGAACTTTTCGAAGCGCTCTCATCGAAATGCTTGAGCGGGAATACAAGCTTATCGGCAGCCATAAAGTGATCGAGCTCATTGCCGACGATATCTGCCAGTTGAGAGACGAATTCTACCCCAGAGCCGGCGAAGAAGCCTATGGCAATCTGGCCTGGGTCACCACCTCCAGCGACAATAAGAAGCCAAGGCTGGGCCAGCGGGTCGAAGACTACAAAAATACCCGCATCTCCCTCCCACTCATCAGTGAAGAAGACCTCCAGATGTTGGAGAACCTGACGAGCACAGAGCGGGATAAAGCGAAAATTGTCCGGCTAGTCAACTCCGCCTACGAGCAGGGGGGCCTGTTGACCATCGAAGAGCTTGCCCTAATGGTAAACAGGTCACCCATGTCCATATCCAAGCGGATTAAAGAATACCAGGAAGAGCACCAGGTAGTTATACCAATCAAAGGCAACAAACTGGACATGGGTCCCGGAATCACCCATAAACGAATTATTCTTGATCTGTACGAAAAGAAAGTTGCCCCGCCGGATATTGCCCGCCAGGTCAACCACAGTCAGGAAGCCGTAGACAGGTACATTAAAGATTACGAGCGGATAAGATTTCTTGTGCGCCGGGGGATGGAGATAACCGAAATCAGCCATCTCACTGGCCGGGGTAAACAAGTAGTGAAGCAGCACCTGGAGATAATCAAGCACCATCACCCGGAGCTTTTTGAAACCGGGCAGGCACCGGACATATGTCCGGACACCGGCACCGGGTGCTCCCCAGAACCCAGTAATAACAAGGATTTTTAACCGGACAAATGTCCGCACGGGTGTATTCCTAAAAAATGAACCTGGGCAAGTGGGGGCGTGGACGGTCCCCCAGGCCGCGCCGCCGGTATAGGCGGGATTCCAGTCGCCCTACGGGCTCCTTCCATCCCGCCTATACCGGAAAGTCCCCAATACACCATTTTTGTCCTTGTGAAAGGTGGGGATGCCCAAAAAAGCAAGGAATACTGCGATACTAAGAGATTTTTAGCCGGACAAATGTCCTAATCGTAATACTTATATATAAATAATATTCTAAAATCAAGAAGAACCACCTCGTTTATAAGCGCTTTGTTCGGCAGGAATTTGACACTATAGCCGTATTATACTTTTCTTATGTGCTTCCTACCCCAGGATTAAGAACAACTAACTCATATTCCTTCGCTATGCGCAATAGTTTACGATCAGCACAAACAAAAATCGGTTTTTCAGGCAAAGATAAAGCCGTAGCGAGCTGAATGGCGTCCAACGGTGTAACATACTTATTTGAAATTATCTCCAGGCTCTCTAAAAGGATGACAGTCGTTAATTCAATTAAATCCAGTAGCCCATCCCCCACATCGCCCAAAAATGTCGCCCTCAATGAGTTAAATTCCTTCTCTGTAATAATTCCATCCACATCAACCAGCCGACGCAGATTAGAAATTACCTCACAAAGAGTAACCGAAGAGATAAAAAACAGATTATCCTCTTTAAACAACTCATCAACAATATCTGAGCCATCTTCCTGAACGTAACGCTTAAATAGCGCACTGGTGTCAAGAAAATATGCCTCGGGCATGGCTAATATTCCTCCCGTTCGGTACGTACCCTTTCCGAGAGCGAAAAAGGCAACCTTTCCAGGATATGTCTTGCCTCGCCCGGTTTAAGACGCCCTTCGGAATGGTTTTTGCTGTAGTTCAGCAAAATCTCTTTGCCCGTTTTCGAAGGCAGGGCTTTAAATATTAGTTCATTTCCTCTTAAAAAGGCTTCCAGATAATCCCCTTCTCTTATTTTTAATTTGTCCCTCAACTGTTTAGGTAAAGTTATCTGCCCCTTGGATGTAACTTTGACTTTTTCCATAACGATGCCCCCTTGAGGTAATGCATTCCTTACTCCTTACATTGTATTGTTTTTCCATATATCTGTCAAGAGTGGGTCAAGTAGTTGTTACTCCTTCAAATACAACACACTTTTGTCGGGAAAAACCTTATGCAGGTGAAAACCGTATAATTCTTTAGGCCGGTTGTACAGAATGTTCTTCCACTCATTTTTTACCTCGGGCATGTGCCATAAAATCCGGTTGGAAATGAATAATGCCTTCACGGGACTAACTTTCTCTATTTCCGGAATCATATCCATGGAATAGGGTATCTTTACAGCGTAGCGGTTGCCGTACCAGCTCACCACATGACCCTCATTGGTCATTACCAGGTCACCCACAGCAGTTGTTCCGGTAAGTGCTGCAATGGGCAGTGGAAACATGGCCTTTTCGGTCACCCTGGGCTGGTTGTCAAAGTAGTTCCATAGGGCGAATGCGCCGGTAATTATAATGACCCCCGAACCAATTATCAATTTCAACTCCCTGCGCCGGGAAATGTTCTTTGAAAAATCCGCCAGGAAATTCAACAGCGCAAAGAATGACCCCACCCCGGCAATGATTATCAACGGGGTAAATATTATGAACAGCCTTGGTATAAAGTGTATAACAAGCAGGGCTGCAAGCTGCACCGCAAAAAGAACGGCAACAAGGGCTTTAAAGGCGGCTGCCCTTTTATCGAACCAATACAAAGGCAGCAGAAACAATATGAGGATAACCGGAGTTACCCCCCAGAAGCCGGCGGTAGCGAACATTGATACAAACTCATGCCAACTGTAAACCACCTTGTCAATTATTTCCCGGGTATTGTTCAGTAAAAAGCCCGTCAAGTCCACCTCATGCGGTAGAACATACATCACGTAATCAGGATAAGTTTCGGTGAACATCGCCAACTCGTATTTCTGCAGGGAAAACAGCGGGTTGCCGAATAAAACAGTATTTCTTATGAACCAGGGAGAAGCGGCCAGCAAAAAGCCCAGCACTACCCGAAGGACCGGGCCAAATCCACCCTTAGGCCATTGATATGCCCGGTAAACGGCAATAAAGGGAAGAAACAATAAGGCATTGTAGCGGGTCAGGTAAAAAAGCCCGATTACAAAGCCCAGCAACACGTCCCCAGAGCGGTTTATAGTCAACGGGGATAAAAGCGCCAGAAAGACCAGCACCATGAAAAACACGGACATGGATTCGGTCATGCCGGAAATGCCGTAATTCAGCATCTGCGGGCTAAATACATACAAAAGCACCGAAGCGACGGCCACAGTGTTATTGAACAGCCGCCGGGCCAGCAAAAACACCAGCGGGGCCGTGGCCACAAAGAAAAACCCCGATCCCAGTGCCGAGGCCTCGTCGATGAAACCGAATATTTTTTGAAAAACGGCCAGGGCCAGTGGCCAGAAGGGAGCCCGCCACATATCCGGCTGGGGCACCCCGTGGTGCACCATGCCCAAAGGGGTCACATACTGTGATATAAAACCTTCCCCCTCCGCCACATTACGGGCTATGCCAGCGTAATCCATGGCGTCGTTCAGGGTAAGGCCGGTAAAATACTGTTTGTAATGCAGATACCAGACAGCGGCCGCAATTAATGTAACCGCCAGGACGGCAAGCAAATCACCTGCCTTACGTTTATATAATCTTGACATCGTTATAGCCATTATTTTAACAGTACACCTCCGGACCGGAAAGTACGCTACCCCCTGCCGGCCAGTAGCCAGACTCCCGCCAGAATTAAAATAGCCCCCAACAAATGCATGTACGATATCTGCTCCTTCAGATATAAGGCCGAAACCAAGAAAACAATAAGAAAACCCGCCCCGGTCATGACAGGATAGGCAATGCTTAAATTTATTTTACTAAGCACCGCGCTGTAAGCCACCAGGGCCAGACCAAAGCAGGACACCCCTAGCAGCAGCCATGGGTTCCTCACCGCCTGTAACAGGCTGCCCATAATAGTGCCCTGCTCAATTAATACCGGGCTTTTCTGCATAGCTATTTTTATCAGTATGTTAGCACCGGCATTAAACAATATGGCCAGCACCAAGACAATACAAATCTTCATACCACTCACCGGCACGTCAATATTTTTCAAATGCAACGTATTTTCGATATGCTTTTGCACCATGTAAATTATATGCCCGACATTATGCAAAAGCAATAAGAAAGAGTGATGCTGTAAAAATATGGCTTAATCTCTTTAGTTACAAGTTGTCGAAAAACAAATTAGAAGAGCCGGCCTCCATGGCCGGCTCTTCTTCGCCTTCAATGCCGGGATTAATTAATACCGTAAATCAGGTAAACTGTTACCGTTCTTCTTTCCAAACCTTCAATCTGAAGGTTTGGTATGTCAATTCTGTAACATCCGGGCACCGGGGGCGAATCGCTTATTTTTACCGGGATGTAGTTCTGGCCGTATACGGGTGCTGCCGGGCTGTATACCGAACCCTGAACCGACAAACTGTAAAGAGATTCCCCGCTACTGTAAGTTATCCCATCATGCCAGGTTATGGTGCCGTTAAATGCTATTACGATATAGTCTGATGCGGGTGGGCAATAAACCGTAAAACCATCTATATCACTACCTTGAAGCGGCATTCCTGAGGGCGTCCCGTCAGCTGATGCGTACACCGCCTGGATGACAGTATCAGATTTTGTAGTAAAGGACCAGTAGATATCTGCGTTACTCATGCCGTTTTCAGAACTTATTACAGATCCCGCCGGTATGTGCACTGTATAGTTTTCACCACTTGCAAAGGCATCGTGAGTTATTATTAACTTATCATCCTCAATCCCAGCACTTACGTTCCCGACTAGTCCAAATTTCTGACCGCTTATAGATACACCAGCAATAATTTGTTCGTTTTCATTAACATACTGGTTGAAAACAGCCTGCACCGGTGCATCAAAATCCACATTCTCTGCATCGTCTGCCGGCGATCTTTCTGTAATCACCGGATTCCCGGATACAACCCCCTGCGCATCGTTTTCATTATCATAATACTGATTCACATCCTCAAAGGTAATTTCACTGCCGCTAACAATTATGTCGAAAACCGTCCAAAAACTTTCACTTCCATCACCGGGTTCTACATTATATACTTTTACCGGCGTCACAAGGCCTCCCTTATAAACCTCCACCTTTGCCCCTGAATATCTCAAAGTCCCATCACCGGAAAAATTCTTTACATAGAATCTATATTTGCCATCAACGTAATTATAGATGGATGTAGTTTCCGGTCCGTAGGAAGAGGTGTCGTCAAGATCCAAATCCACATAAACAGTGCCGTTATATTCATAAACCTTATTACCATAATAAATGTGGAACAAACTCCCGTCAGGAGCTGGTCCAACCAATGCGGGACCTATCAAGTGTGAATCTAAATCGTGTGGATTTTCACCCCAGGTGAGCATGATTTTCGTATCACCGGCCTCGGGTGCTCTTATAACCGTGCCGTTTCCCCCAGCTAAAAAGTACGTGGTTAAATAGCCCGTTCCGGATAGTTCCCCGGTATATTGTCCGACCGGTAAACTGATGGTATAGTAACCATTTTCATCAGTTTCAGCGGTTCCGACTACAGGTCCCTCCGTGGTATCTACACCCTCCCGGAATTTGATAGTGATCCCGCTTACCCCATTACCATCTACATCCAGTATTCGACCACTGAAATTCATATTGCCGGTGGTAGAGTATGCAAACACTGCTGTATCACTGTTTATCATATTGTATTTTGACGCAAAAGCTTTAATGGTTGACGGACCTGTTATCTCAATAGGCCCTTCATATATATTAGAATTATAAGTTGGCTCGCTACCATTAATTGTGTAATAAATATTAGCATCAGTATCGGCAGTTAAAGTTACCGTTGCTCCCACCTGCACGCTGCCGGGTTCGGGGGTTGCCTCTAGTGCCGCCACTTTTTCAGCATCAAAAACACCGTAAATCGAAAAACTGCTGACATATGCGCTAATCACGCCATCTTCGATTACTGAAGGCTGGTATTGCCACACATTTTCATCTTCCAGCCAGTGGAATATACCCACAGTACTTTCATCAACACCATCATTTAAAGGAAATGTTATTGCTACCGGTATATCAAATGTAATACCGGCAAATTCGAACTCCAGCACTTTTCCGGCTATTTCCATTCCTGGATCTTCAGGGATACTGTCCGGTTCAAAGACTTTTAATGTCGCTCCCGGCGGGACACTCAAATTACCAAGGTCTATAAATATACCACCTGCAAAAGCTAGCGGAACACCTTGCTGGATTTCAACGGTAGAACCCAACGGAGCCTCAACGCACAAAATAAACTGGATAGTTCCATAGCCGTCCACCGTGCCTGGGATAGAATAAACCCCGGCTATACTGATATCAAATTCCGGTATAGTCCATGCTACCGATACCTCTTTGGTTGTACCATTACTCATTATTGCTGTGATTTTTGCAGGCAAAGTGTATACGCTACCTGGGCTGCCCAAGGCAACCGATTGTTTCAAGCCATTAAACGAAACAATTGACGGTGAATCACTATCGTTACCCCCGCTATTGCTGTCGTTACCGATCGTAATGTTTATATCGGAAATTGTTTCGGCAACTATTTGATCAACCACCTGATTTATAGTATCCTGTAGGATTTGGTCAATGTCCTGCTGTTTATATTCCTGCTGATTCTCCGGAACATACTCCGGAGGAACCTCAACCTTAATGGACTGTTTTGCTAACTGCTCTTTAAGCCTTTCCACAAACCAGTCAAATGCCTTTTCAAACACTTGCCTTTGTTCTTCTGTAAGTTCTTGGGGGGGTTGGACAGGAGCATCTTTGCCAGTAATGAAGGTTGCCTGCCCTTTTTGAACTACTACTTCTCCACTGGCGTTGGTAGTTACCACTACCTCACCCCGGAAACAACCTACGCTTGACTCGCCACTGGGTTTAACCTCCACATAAATCGTGGTCCCCCTCACGGCAGCAACTCCCCAGGGCATGTCCACCTTTACCCGCACTCTTTTAGCGTTGGCGGTCTGGTACCAGGGAAGTTTTTTAGCCGTCTCATTAGCGGCCAGCAATTCATAAAAGCTTTGGTTCGAGGCCACTAATACAGGCCCCTTGATATCCGCAGCCGGTGAGGCTTTTTCTTCTTTACCTGACTTTTGTACCTCCTTTGTAGCTGCTGTTCCGGTCTCGATCCTTGTTGCCAGGAAGGCAAACATTTTTCCCTTGTTTACTTTTATTTCTAAATAGTCTACACCCACACCGCGGGAGCCGTTCGGCATCAGGTAGGAATAGCCTCTCTTCTCTTTCATTACCACATCTGTATCTTTTTCCAGCCGCAAACCTGAGCCGTCGTCACATACTATTTCGGCAGTGCCAGTTCCGGTTAATATCTGGTCGTTAATGTTTAGCGGTATTTTATCACCTTTAGCCGGGGTCAGTGTCTTCCCGGCCGATATAATTTGCACTCCGGGTTCCTTAACTATCAGCATTGCTGTCAAAGGAACCTGCCTTAAAGCCGGGCTGAGGTTCATCACCAGGGTTAGCCCCCTGGCCCATTCCGCTCTGTTTAAGGGATTGTCCGGTTTAAATTTTTTATCCGCGTCGGTTCCCAGAATGTATCCGTCCACGGCGGTGGCAATATAATTATGCGCCCAGTAAGCTTCCGGAACATCCGCCAGGTTTACCGGGGAATATTCCGTTTCCGGCTCCTTGGAATATTTTATGAGCAACACTGCCGCCTCAGCGCGGGTTATGTAGTCGTCCGGACGGAATTTACCGCCGGGGTCACCTTTTAGCAGGCCGGCATTTGCCGCTGTCTGTACCTGTCTGTAGGCCCAGTGTGATGCGGCTACATCACTGAATAGCCGGTTATCCCCTGCACCGGCAGCTGCTTCACCCAGCCCTATGGCTTTAACCAGGGTTACTGCCACCTGCGCCCTGGTGAGGTCTGTACTTGGCCTGAATGTACCATCCGGAAATCCGGATAGTATATTTTGGCTTTGCAGGAATTTAGCATAAGGGTAGTAGTAATTCGACACCCCTATATCTTTAAAGGGGCTTTTATCCAAAACAGCTGCGACTTGCGCTGCTTTTTCTTCGGCTGAGCAAACCGTAGCCATGGCAAACAAAAATATAACAATAAAAAACACAGAAACTGCAATTCTAGTGCGGTTATTCTTCATATAACTGACTGACCTGAACAAATTCTATCCCCTCCTTTATTAAATTCAAAGAAAAAAGGATTACATCAACCCTAATCAACTAAATGAAAGTTTAACGAAAAAGATAATAATAAGAACTATAGAAAGATATACAAAACTATATAAATTTTAGCAGAATTTATGACAAATTTCTACTAATATAAACAATTTTTTCTGGACTATTGAAGGCCTCCCAGGCAAAGTCAGGAATTTCCACAAATGAACTTATGCACCTTTTTGACAAAAAAAACAGCGGCACCGGCTACAGCAGGTACCACCTGATCAAAAGCCTTGCCTATTTTAGCACATCAATACTTTTCAAACAGCTCCCCCCACTCAGTTTGGGCAAAAGCTTTAATCCTGCTACTGCCAACGGTGGGATACCAGAACAAATCATGGTAGACATTGGAGGCAAAGGGCGCCCAGACCACCAGCGGGCTGTGCAGCAACACCTTTTCAAAGGGGCGAAGAAAACCCTTGCGGATCATCTGATCCCCCCAGATGACAAAACTTCTCTTGGCCTGAAAGCCAAAATTTACATTACTTATATCCTCGCCCACGATTTCTATTTCAACCGGGTTGGCACAACCCAATTTCATATCATGACACATGCGCAGGTAAGGAATGGACATGGGGTCCATGCCCATCATTTTTGCAGCCACAGCGTCAATGGCCACCGAATCGCCACTGGCCAGCATGTAATTCTTAATATAAGGGATCATTGTCCTGGGGCCTGCCCCGTCTCCGGCCACGGTACCATCCATAACCGCAAAAATGCCATTGTGAATTTCCCGCTGCAGCAGCATCAGATCCACCAATACCTCGTGCATGTGCTTGTGGCAATAATGCCGCACTTCCTTCAGCAAGCCGCCGAAGGAATTCTTAATAGCCCCGGTGGTAATGCTGTGGCCGTGGGTCTTAACAGTAGGCAGGTGCAGCACGTTTCTGCCCAAATACATTTTAGGTATCTCAATGCCCTCAGGGAATATTTTATCCAGCACCAGCAGCTTAGCTTTAGGCTTAAAAACCACCCACTCCACATCCGGCAGCGGTGTAAAACCAAGGCCGTATTTTTTCAACACCGGCATCCATTTGTTATTAATGGCGCCTTTCACCGGGCTGGTCACCACGGTTTTGTTCTCCACCGGCAAAAGCTGCTCCTGCCGGTAACCGTCCTCCAGCATGGTTTTAACCACACCTTCCAGCTGCCAGGGCTGGGAGGAGCAGGCGGGGAAATATTTGGTCCAGGAGAGATTCAGCTTAATAATGGTATCTGTTTCGGCGGACAGGTAGTTCCGGTAATCCGCCAGTTGCATAAGCTTATTATAATCGTCCAGAACGGAGGAGGGTGAGGTCTTAAGTACTGTCACCTTTGAGCGAGTCATAGCAACCTCCTGAAAATCTATTTATTCTTTGACAACGTAAATTATATTTCCAATACCGCATAAAATCAAATATTATTGCCAGCCACCAATTAAAGAAAGCCCCCGGATATACCAGGGACTCCAATCTGCGGCTATTTTGTAAAACTGTCTAACAAATCTATCCTGCGCTGGCTTTTGGCCTGCTGGTAGGCTTTCCTGGCCTCGTCCGCGATGCCGGCGCTATAATTATATCTGGTCAATTCATTCTCTGCATAGGCAATGACTGCATAGGCCCTGGCATCACACTCAGCTTCTACCCCTTCAGCCAGACCCATGTATTTTTGGGCTAGCTGCGAGTTTGATATTTTTTTCTTTTCTTTCTTCGCCTGAACATATTCCGACTTGGCCTGGGATATAAGCCCGTTAAGCCTGCCGTTATATTCCGACTGCAGTGCAGTCATTTTTTTACGTAAATTTTTTTCGATATCCTGCCGGGAAGGGATGGGATTAGGGGCTTTATTATCCAGCACGTTATTACCGGAACTATCTTCATGTAAGTGGTCCACCTGCTGCTTAAGGGCTTTTACCTCCGGTAAATCCTTAAACTTGTCACTGGACAGCAGTTCCTGCTCCTTTGCTGTTTTGCTATCCAAATCGGATTTAGCATTCAATACATAATTATTCACATATAATAGCCTGAAAGAACCAAAAGTGTAATAATACTAAATACAATTAACAACTTTTTAATCCAAATCACCCCTCAGAGTAGCTACTCATATTAATTGTACCATAAATTGTAAACATAAGACAACTGATCCGGGTAGCAATAAGGGTAAACACTTTCATCTTTTAAAATTGCTATTTATATTCTAATAGAATTATCCTATAATAATAGTAGAATAATTTGATTGGAGGACACCAATATGATTATAAAATCATCAACAACACTTCGTAACGACTACAACGCCATCGCACAACTTGCCCATGAAAAAGCCGAGCCGGTATACATCACACGAAACGGCAAAGGCGACCTTGTCGTTATGAGCATTGAGGCATTTGAACGCCGGGAAGCTATGCTTGACCTGCGAGAAAAACTCCTGCTTGCTGAACAACAACGTCTTGCTGGTGAGCCGACAATTTCACTTGACGAAGCGCACAAAATATACTGTACGGGGTTACTACAATACGCCTGTATCCACGTTGTGCACCAGGTGCGTCTTCTTCAGGGATAACCGGCCCCATCTCCGGAAAATCTGATAGCTTCCTTATACCTTCATAGATAAGTACTCGCAATTTTTCGGCTGCCTGTTTACTATCTTGAGAGATGAAAGAGAAAATGCTGTCAATATCGTAATAGGCCATTTCCGATAATACAATTTTCTTACTCATTTTCTATCCTCTTTTTTATCGCTGTAAAGGTTTCCTCGAAATCACGCATAGGTGTCCCTGCAGCTATTTCACGGTCAACCTCCGACAACATCTGCCCCAACCGCTGTCGAGCCATCATCTTCTGATAGGCTTCATGACTCATCACCACCAGATCGGCTTCGCCGTTCTTGGTCACAACCACCGGAGCCTGGGTTTCGTGGCACAGCTTTGAAAAAGAATTATAATCATGACGAATTGCTGTTGACGGCTTGATGTTCGTAATAATATTTTCTTGCCGACTCATACCATTCACCTCTTTAGCCATTATTCTGTCAATATTATATCATTTCATTAATTAAATTCAAATGCGGCGTTTCATAATTCTGCTTATCGGTAAGCTAAAAAATACCCCCCGGCGGCATTGTGAAAGCTGAAGGGTTCATAAGGTAGGCATGTGCTGGTGTCCCACTACTCCGAAGAAAACATCCGGGAAGTAATTAAAAATAGCAGAAACATATCCAGAAAAACGGCACTCCTCTGGCAAAATTATCTTAATCTGCCCCGGGAGGAAATTAGATGTTTGAACAGGTCATATCGGAAAACAGAAGGATTATTCTGGAACTATTAGGCCGGCAAAGTTCCACGGAAAACTTTTACCTAGCCGAAGGAACGGCCACAGCCCTGCATTTGGGTCACAGAATTTCTGAAGACTTTGATTTTTTCAGCCGGCAGGAATTTGAAACGTTTGAAATAATACAGGAACTAAGTGGACTGGGTAAACTAACCATCTCAGGGGAATCGCCGGGCACCATCCACGGAATATTGGACGGGGTAAAACTGAGCTTTATATATTACAAATATCCTCTATTGTACCCCACGGTGAATATACTGGGATGCCAAACGGCGGATATAAGAGATATCGCCGCCATGAAAATGACGGCGATATCGGGCAGGGGTAGTAAAAAGGATTTTTTCGATCTTTATTTTATTATCCGGGAAAGAATATCCCTGGACGAACTGATGCTCCTGTTTGATAAAAAATACAGTGGAATCGGTTACAGCAGGTACCACCTGATCAAAAGCCTAGCCTATTTCGAAGA
Source organism: Peptococcaceae bacterium BRH_c4b (assembly GCA_000961595.1). GTDB lineage: Bacteria > Bacillota > Desulfotomaculia > Desulfotomaculales > Desulfocucumaceae > Desulfocucumis. The sequence goes on along the minus strand of LADO01000056.1, from coordinate 75,185 downwards.
TGCGGAGAGGGAAAAGAACCCAATTATGCTAAGGCCCGCCGACTGGAAAGAGGTTAAAAGTTTTTTCCGCCAACAGCAAAAACTACTGCTGCAGGCGATGTTTTAAAACAACCTAATGATAATTAATCACTTATTTTGGTTTAATGTCTTTACGTACTTTTTGCCTGACACAGAGTTTGCAAACCTCTTATCTGCCGTCCAATACTCGCATTCTTCTCTATTTTGTCTTGATATGATTTCAGCTACAGCCAGATAAGCCGCATCGTATAAAGTAGGCACTCTCTGCCCTCTTCATAGCCACACAACTATACTAAAGGAACCTGCCGTTAAGCCCGGTGGCCTTAACTACCATTACCGCCATCTGCTCCCGGGTAATCAAATCATCCGGCCCGAAATTACCTTCCGGATAGCCGTTGATTACCCCCAGAGCTGCAGCGATGGAAATCTTTGGCCCAATGGCCTGCGATGTCTTTATACACCTTTCCACGTCACTCAGCCTGTCATATTAAGGTGTGTATAAAACCCATTTTGACAACCAATGATTTTTAAGATACAATAAGAACAATAAGTAGCATAAGAAGGTGTAAGAAATGTATACTATCAGGATTTCATCAAGAGGTCAAATTGTTATCCCTGCAGAAGCTAGAAATAGCCTTAACCTTAAAGAAGGGGATACCCTGGCTTGCTATGTTGAGGAAGGAAGGATTGTGTTAAAGACCAAGCAGGCAAAGGCTAAAAAGGGGATAGTTGACCAGACCTTTGGTTTGCTTTCGGATTTGGATTATGACTTGAAAGAATATATTAATGAACTCCGCAAGGATTCCGGGAGAAGGTTGGATGCCAATGAAGGTAGTCTTTGATACAAATATTATTATAGACCATTTAAAGGGTATGCCCCAGGCCCATGAGCAACTTAAAAATATCGAAAAGGGTGTCTTTGAAGGGTATATATCAACGATTACAGTAATGGAGCTTCTCTCGGCCCCCAGAATAACTGAGCAACGTCATGAGCTAATAAGGAACCTGCTTGAAACCTTTGATCATATACTCGTTGATAAAAAAATTGCTGCCACTGCAGGTAAGCTTCTATCAATGTACCGTGTTTCCCATGGCCTTGATCCTATGGATGCCCTTATTGCAGCAACAACATTTGTGAATGAAGCAGTATTATTTACTTTGAACAAAAGGCACTTTAGATATATTGAAGGATTAGTAAGCATCAACCCGTATTTAGAAGATTAAAATTTCTCTCAAATCCCGGAAAGATACTTCAACAACGTCCCTACAGAGCTGTTTAAACAATTTCAATAAACCCTATAAAAATATCTACCACTTCTTCAACGATGTTTTTTGGTGCTTTTTCAAGAAAAATTACATTTCTGGCGTGTATATCTAAAGCTTTTACCTGTTCACACATAATAACTCCTGTTGTTTTGGTTCTTTCATCCAGTTCTATATGAAGAGGGAAATCTCTTTTTGTGTTAGTAATGGGGCATACCATGGCTATTTTGGTAAATCTATTATAGGTACTATTGCTAACAACCAGTGCAGGCCTTTTTCCTTTTTGTTCATGTCCTGCTTGTGGATCAAATTCTAATAATACTATATCGCCTTGCTCTGGTATATATCCCATTAAAACACCTCTTTACCCGCTGGCTTTCCAGTATCCCATTCGCTACACATGTAATCTCCTTTATATTCAGCAATTCTTTCTTCTAGAGTTTTGTGTTTTTTAACGGGAACAATGACCAGGGTACCATCTTGTACTTTTATCTCTACCTTATCATTTTCATGGAGTTCTGCCATTTCAAGAATAGCCTTCGGAAGTCTTATCGCCTGACTATTTCCCCACTTTTGAATTGTTGTATACATATGCATCACCCCTGCTTAAAGTATATACCATGTAATGGAACGATTGAAAGAACGCTTCCAGGTCGCTGGCCAAGCGTTATCTCGCTTAGAAGAAGCACTCATGATAGAAAACCCTTCCTCAATGGAAAGGGATGCAACAATTCAGCGCTTGAATTTTCATTTGAAGCGTTGTGGAAAGTTGCTAAAGAGTATTTTTACCGTATAGAGGGGGCTGGATGTTGCCTCACCCAAAGGAGTCATCCGTTCTAGCCGTGAACTTGGCATCCTGGATGACCAAAGTGCAGCCCTCGCCCTAACCATGGCGGACGATCGCAATTTAACCGGATATCCCTTCATTATTCCCCTGCCGGTGGCGATGGCGACGGCCTCCGAGGCCCAGTCAGAAATGTCTTTAGTATCCGCAAAGGTCAGCTCCCGGGATGTCCCGGTAAGCCCGGCGGCCTTAACTGCCATTACCGCCATCTGTTCCCGGGTAATCAAATCATCCGGCCCGAAATTGCCTTCCGGGTAGCCGTTGTTTACCCCCAGAGCTGCAGCGGTGGAAATAAAAAATAAAGATACTATACGTTAGGTAGAAATTGAAAAACTCCGTCACTTAGACGTACCAATTGACCATATTCATCGGCCATGTTAAAATCAGGGAAATGAGATGCTTATTTTCAAATGGTCTTTTATTGGGGGAATCACGAATGAAGCCACATGGTTCAGTTAATAATAGCGATTTTACAGCAGAAGTTTTAAAAACTTTTACTGCGTCCGGTTTTAAGACAGTACAAGACTACCTGTCCCGGCAGGACGATATCGTGGCAGTCTATTTGTTCGGCTCTTTCGGTACAGAGTATCAAAACAAATATAGCGATCTTGATCTTGGCGTAATTTTCCATCAGTGTAAATTACCGGATTTAAGGCGGGAATTATCTATTGAAGCAGAGCTCTCTTTGCTTTTAGGCATTGATAAAATTGACCTAGTCAATCTTAACCGCGCACCAGTTCAGCTCCGTTTCAAGGCCGTAGCAAAGGGCACCATATTGTTTGAAGGCGACGCAAATGCACTGGCAAGCTTTTTAGAAAATACCTACCGCAAATATGGAGATTATCAGGTAGATCTGGAAGCATATTACCAGGAATATCGCAAGGCCCTGCAGGAGGCTTACCTAAATGGTTGAACACAATATATTATTGGAAAAAATCAGCTACATCGAAAAAAACCTTGCCTTCCTGGAGTCCTTAAGTAACAAAGAAGAAAAAGGATTCCTGGATAGCCCGTTTTTTACCGGATCAGCAAAATATTATTTACAGACATGTATTGAGGCCATGCTGGACATAGCCAATCACATAATAGCCCGGGAACGGTACAGAGCTCCTGATAATTATGTCGATGCTTTCCGGGTTTTGGGTGAACAGGGTATTTTGCCCGCCAAAGATTTACCTGCCTTTTACCAGATAGCTCGGTTTCGCAATAGAGTCGTTCACCTTTACCAAGAAGTGGACAATAAAGAGGTGTATAAAATTCTTCAAACTGGATTGGATGATTTTTCAATATTTATACAGGCAATAATGACAAAGTTTTTTTCTAATACAACTTCCTAAACTTGTTGGTACCCAGCGTGAACCTTTCTTAAGATACAATAAGAACAATAAGTAACATAAGAAGGTGTAAGAAATGTATACTATCAGGATTTCATCAAGAGGACTGTCTAACCTTCCTGTCTCCCTATTCCTTTAAAAACTTCACAAAGTCTTATTTCCAGCCCAGGTAAAAGTGCTGTAGTTAAAACATCCTCCTGGTCAAAAGCACCGATCCAGCGCCATTCCTTTTCCCCGGCTATAAACACTTCCACTAACTGCTGATCCGGGGCTACTACCCAGTATTCTTTTACACCGTTGGCAAAATATAATTTACTTTTTTTCTTCCGATCAATGCTTGCCGTAGAAGGGGACAATACCTCAACCACAAGGTCAGGGGCACCCTGGATGTTTGATTCGCCAATGATGGAAATTTTTTCTTTTGAAATAAAAAGCACATCCGGGGCTACTACCTCACCCCCAAAATGAACATCTACATCGTAAAAAACTTCACCAATAGGGTTATGACGAAGATAAATTGTCAACTCAACATTTAACTCATTAGCTACCCTTTGATGCCTTGGCTTGGGACTTGGAACTAAAATTAACTCACCCCCGATTAACTCATACCGCCTGCCGTCATCCAGTTTCATATAATCTTCAACGGTGTAAATTCTGTCCGATAAAACTATTGACATATCAGACCCACCCTTCAATACCTCTTTTCCTTATTATAATCTTACCTCATATACTTAGTACAGCAAGACTGAACAACATTACCATCAATAACTTAATAACTCAGTTACCCGGTACCATCTCCCCAGTTACCCCGGTACCATCTCCCAAAGCTTTTTCTTTTACCAATTGGCTATTTATGGCATAATAGAAAGTAGAGTTCCCTATGAGTAGGAAAGGAAGAAAACGCATGACTAGCGGTTCCGCGGATATGCCGGAAGTTCTAAGAAGACTCAGAGAATTGCTTCTTCAAACTATCAACGACCGAAACGTTAAGGTTTATCTCTTTGGTTCCTATGCCCGGGGCACTAACAAAAACAGTTCCGATATTGACATTGGAATATGGCATCCATCTTCACCAGGACCGGAATTCTTTACGCATCTGCGTGACCTTCTTGAAGAATCGACAATCCCTTACCGAGTTGACCTCGTTGACCTGGTTCATGCCGATCCGGCCTTAATGGATAAGATACAAAAGGAGGGTATATTATGGAACGATTGAAAGAACGCTTCCAGGTCGCTGGCCAAGTGTTATCTCGATTAGAAGAAGCACTCATGATAGAAAATCCTTCCTCAATGGAAAGGGATGCAACAATTCAGCGCTTTGAATTTTCATTTGAAGCGTTGTGGAAAGTTGCTAAAGAGTATTTTTACCGTCTAGAGGGGCTGGATGTTGCCTCACCCAAAGGAGTCATCCGTTCTAGCCGTGAACTTGGCATCCTGGATGACCAAAGTGCAACCCTCGCCCTAACCATGGCGGACGATCGCAATTTAACCGTACATACCTATAACGAAACGCTTGCCATAGAAATCTATAAACGCATAAAATCATATGCTCCCTTAATGCGGTATTGGCTCAATGAACTACAAAGGCGGAGCATGGATATCCTTTAATAATGCGCTCCTAATGCTTGCCACAAAAACAGCTATTTATTATTCAGGGCGTTCAATATTACCGTCACCGCTTCGGCCCTGGTGGCGTTACCCCCGGGCCTTACCGTATTGCCGGGATATCCCTTCATTATTCCACTGCCGGTGGCGATAGCGACGGCCTCCAGTGCCCAGTCGGAAATGTCTTTCGTATCCGCAAAGGTCAGCTCCCGGGATGTCCCGGTAAGCCCGGCTGCCCTTACTGTCATTACCGCCATCTGCTCCCGGGTAATCAAATCATCCGGCCCAAAATTGCCCCCCGGGTAACCGTTGACTATCCTTAAGGTCGCGGCGGTAGAAATAAAATCTCTGGCCCAGTGGCCGGCGATGTCTTTAAACACCTTTTCAACCTGAGTTTGTAATCCCAATGCCTTGACCAGCATGGCGGCAAATTCCGCCCTGGTGATTTCTCCTTCAGGCCTGAAGGTCCCGTCAGGATAGCCGCTTACCGCCCCGGAAGCAACCAGGGACTTGATATTGGCCTCGGCCCAGTGGCCGGAAATGTCCATTAACATTACATCATTTCTCAGGACCGGGGGCAGGGAGGGTATTGCCACCGTCTTTTTCACCGCTATCACGGCAAATTTGGTAAAGTGATTGGCATTACCGCTTACAGTACCTGTAGCCATATTTACGCTGACGTTTTCCAGTTCCACCCACTTGCCGGAACTTTCGTCATACCAGTATATACTGACGGTATATTGTTCCGAATCGACATTCGATTTGTCAAAGGTCATGGTCAAAGTCACCGGTTTCGCGAAATTGCCGGATTTGTCTTTCACAATCTCAACCACTTTGCTGACAAGTTGACTGCTCTTCGGCAGCGTCAGACCGGAGACAGAGGTTACTTCCTCCACCTGAACCTTAATCTCTTCATTCACGGCTCCGGCGGGAACATTAATGGTCACACCGGATTTTTGCACCGTTCCGCCGCTGTTATATACGGATTGCCCTCCAGGCTGAGCAGGAATGGCCCCTCCTCCTCCGGGACCGCCACCTCCAACGGCTGCGGGAATTGAATCATTATCAGTAATGGTAATTACGGCGCTGGACTGTGCCCCCAGGGAGGCTCCCCCGCCCGGCCCGCTCAGAGTCAGGTTCACGGTCTCGTTTCCTTCATATACACTGTCTTCCAGTATGGGAACAGAAAATGATTTTGCGGCTTCCCCATCCCCGAAGGCAAGGGTTCCGCTGGTGGCGGTATAGTCGCTCCCGGCAGTGGCGCTACCGTCGCCGGTGGCGTAGTTCACCGTCACGGCGCCGCTGCTTCCTCCGGTGCGGTTTACACTAATAGCGACGCTGCCCCCGCCCTCGTTTACGCTGTAACCGGCATTGGCAAAGAAAGCCGGCCGGGGGAGTTCACAATATTAAAGGCGTCAGCCAGCCCGTTGCCGAATATATAATCATACCCGGAAACACCCAGGTCCGTAGAGTTGCTGTTTATGATGCCGGCCACCTCGGAGGCGGTCAGGGAGGGGTTTTTTTCCATGGTCAGGGCCGCCACGGCAGCCACATGGGGCGCCGCCGCGCTGGTGCCGTAAAATCTCATGGTCCCCCCAACGTTCTGACCGAAACCTCCGGCCCCGGTTACGGCCACCCCGTCAATACCGCAGACTTCGGGCTTGCTGCGGGTGACGCCGTCGTAAAGAGTAACCGGTCCCCGGGACGAATAAGAAGCAATGCTGGTGGGGCTTGAATAATTGACCGCCCCTGCGGCGATAACCCCCGGAACCGCCGGGTGACCGAAAATGGAGTCCTCCGGGGTAATATTGTCCGTATAATTAGAAGCTCCGCCTAACCCATAAATATAGACCTCCAGGGTTTTGTCAGCAGCAGATGAGTCGTACTTGCCGGCCGTTATTGCCGCATTAACAACAGAACCGGTACTGTTTGTGTAAGAAATTACCTCAATGGGATCATCATTACCGTCCTGAACATTCTCACTGCCGGCCAGAGTCGAGTCATTACTGGTATTCACCAAATACATGTCATAATCGTTTCCTGAACTGCCCCACCGGTCGTTCCACTGTAAAATAATATTAACAGCGCCCCCATTGGGAATATTTACATACATAAAGGGGTCACTACCGTTACCGCTGAAATCGTGCATTAAGCCTGACTGGTACTGAGTATACATTCCCTGGTAGTGCGACAGGGCATCGTTTCCGGCCGCCGAAACGTAAAGGACATCATGCCCGGCTATAACCGAGGCCACATGGCCAGCCACCACCCCATCTTCAAAAAAGGGCTCGTCTATCCAGCCTACATCGTCGGTTATTATATCACAGCCTGCATTAACCAACTCGTCAATTGCCTGGTTAAATTCGGCGGTAGTGCTGCCGCAGCTATGGAAATACAGCTGGGTCCCGGGAGCCAAATCATAAATTATTTCCAGTATGGCCATCCCCTGCCTCACTGATGCCCCTGGTAAAGGGAGCCTGTCGGAACTGGCCGATCCCCTCCATCTGCTGCCTCAGCCCCGGACCGGTCTGTCCGGAGGGCATATTACTTTCGTCAACTAACGAAAGCAAATCCGTGCTCAATTTTTTCCTGGCCCCGGAAAGCTGCGTTTTATCCCATTGAGGAACAGCAAAAGACCTTGCAGATGAAAGATCTTCCTCCTCCAGTGCGCTTTGACCTTGAGGATACCCTGAAGCCAGCGCCCAACTCCCATTCGTCAGCAACAATACCGTAATAATTAGAATCGATAATACTTTCCTGGTTTTTCCATACACCTGTTCCGAATACCCCCTGAATAAAAAATTACAAGGCCCTGTCTTTCATCAATATTACCTTCAGCGTCTGCAATAATATAGCAAAATCCCTGGCGGGAGAATATGACTTGGTGTAAAGCAAATCATATTTCAGCTTATTCTCGGCACTCGTACTGTACTTCCCGGCAATTTGAGCCAGTCCCGTAATCCCTGATTTAACATTCATACGATATACATACTCAGGAACCTCACTCATCAGCTGATTAACGAAAACAGGTCTCTCCGGGCGGGGCCCCACCAGGCTCATATCCCCTTTCAGCACATTAAATAGCTGCGGCAGCTCATCTATCCTCAAAGCCCGGAGTACCCTTCCCACCCTGGTCACCCTGGGGTCGCCATTTTCCGAAAGCACCGGCCCGGTAGCGGCTTCCGCGTTATCGATCATGGTGCGCAGCTTGTACAGACGAAACAGCCTGCCCTGCACTGTCATCCTCTTTTGTATGTATAACACGGGGCCGGGGGAGTCCAGCTTTACGGCCAGGACGGCCAGCAGTAAAACAGGCAGGGCAATCAAAATCCCCAGAACAGATACCGCTATATCAATCAATCTTTTAAACACCAGGGATTCGGGCGCAATTTGCAGGCGCCCCACGGCAAATACAGGCACATCATCTACCTGATCCAGCCTGGCCTGGGTTATCAAAATTTCGTAAAAGTCGGGCACCAGAAATGCCGAAGTTTCCCTGGCTACACAGGCATACAAAACCTCGGCTTTATCTTCCTGGGAAAGTGAACCACATACAAACACCTGATCCGGGTGGTGGGCATCCAGGCACTCGCAGAAATAACCCACATGGCCAAGGATGCTCCTGTTGCCGGCAGGCACATCCGGAGACACATCGTCCACCAAAAGACCTATAACCTGTATGGCATTACCGGTATTCTCCTCAAGCTTGTCGGCAAGATACCCGGCTTCTGCCAGCTTCCCCACCACCACCACACGCCTTTTTTCCAGCAGGGAACGCTCCCAGTACCAGGCCAGCCTTCTCCAGATGGACAGCAGCAGCAATTGAATAAAGGGGGAAAAGATAAATACGGTTCGGGGGAAGGAAAACCCTCTAAAAAGGTAGGAAACCGCCATGCCGAAAACAGCCTGTAAAAAAACCACACAGAGTATGCCTGCGAATATTTCCGTCCAGCGCCAGCGGTACGAACCGTATAGGCGGTAGAAATATAACAGGGCCAGGGCGGAAACGGTCAAAACCGGCCATGTGGCATAATACGAGCTAAGATTATATACAGGCATCTCGCCCTGAAACCTGAACATAAATGACAACAGGTAGCCGGCATTGATAATGGCAAGGTCAACAATAATAAGAGTCAGGCGAAATATAAGCATTCTACTATTCTTCACAATTAAACACCTGCAAAATATAATTCACCTTAGCACATTTTTCAATATTCGCCAAGGAACGGCAAAATCCTGTCCGTGTCGATACATAAATTATACCGGTATGGTCCCGGTATAAAGCTGCTCATAGCGGCTGAGCATCCTATCCACAGTAAACTCTGACAAAGCCTTTTCCCTGCCGGCACAGCCCATTCGCCGGCGCAGCCCCTTGTCCTCCAATAATTTTTTTACAGTAAGAAATGCACTATCCAAGTCCAGGCCATTTACGAGAAATCCACTGACACCATCATCAACCAATTCGCCCACGCCACCCACATTGCTGGCCACCACCGGCACACCGGCCAGCATGGCCTCTATAACCGTCAGCGGCAGCCCCTCATGCCCGGAAAATAGAGTAAAGATATCAAATCCGGCAACCAGACGCGCAGCGTCTTCCCTGGCGCCCAGCATAAAAACTTTCCCTTTAAGCCCATGATCAGCAATATATTTTTCACATTCCTTCCGCAGCGGCCCGTCCCCTATAATGACAAACCTGGCAGGGATTTCACCACCAAAACGGGCTGCCAGCTCAAGAAACAATAGCGGCTGCTTGGGCAAAGCCAGCCGCATAACCGTACCAATTAGAACATCCTTATCGCCCAAACCCAATTCCTGGCGCAAGGTGAGGGTTTCCCCCTCCTGCTTGCCCAGATCACCATCCAGATATATATCCGGCATACCGTTATGTATTACCATAAGTTTTTCCGGTTTAACCAACCCCAGTGACAAACCCTTTTCACGATCATATCCGGAAACACAGACAACCCTTGTACTCACCGCCCCGGCCAGCCGCTCGGCCATGGTATAGAGCCGGCGTATCAGCGGTGACTGGCCTTCGTCTATGCCCCAGCCGTGCACGGTAAAATATATTTGCCGCACCCCTGCCAGACATGCCGCCAGGCGTCCCAGGATACCGGCCTTGGAACTGTGGCAGTGGACGATGTCATATTTATAAGTTTTTATCAGGCCGTAAAGCTGCCCTAAGCACCGGACATCGTCCCAGGGTGAAATATTACGTTTTAAACAGGGCAATTCCACAACCTTGACATGCGCTATCCTAAGCCAATGCACCAGTTCCCCTCCCGGTGCACAGGCAACGGTAATTTCGAATTTTTCCCGGTCAAGGCCGACTGCCAGATGATAAACCACTTTCTGTGCCCCGCCAAGCTCAGACAGAGTAACTACCTGCAAAATCCTTGTTTTCAAAAAAACACCCCATATGAACAAATATTTTTTTAGAGGAAAAACTTACATTTCGTCGAAATTTTATTTGATCATAATTAATATCTTAATATGAGGCAATAGTCTAAAATTAAATTTCGCTGAGGTGAACGCATGAAAGCGTTAATACTATCAGGTGGCAAGGGTACCCGCCTGAGACCGCTCACCCACACCATGGCCAAACAACTGGTGCCGGTAGCCAACAAGCCTGTGCTGCATTTTGTCATGGACCAGATTGTAAATGCCGGCATAAAGGATATCGCGGTTATCATATCACCGGAAACCGGGGAACAAATAAAGCAATCGCTGGGCACCGGCGAACGCTGGCAAGCCGATATAACCTATATTCCCCAGGACACTCCGGGAGGACTGGCCCACGCCGTCAAAATAGCTCGGCCTTTCCTGCAGGATGACAATTTCCTCATGTTCCTGGGTGACAATTTAATCCAGGGCGGAGTCAACCACGTAATTGAACAATTCAATAATGAGAAGCCGGAAGCTGTAATATTACTAAAAGAAGTTGCCAATCCCCAGTCTTTCGGAGTGGCCGTTGTAGACGGCAACATGCAGGTAATCAATCTGGTGGAAAAGCCCAAGGACCCGCCCAGCAATCTGGCCCTGGTGGGAATATACCTTTTTACCCCGCTTATCCACCGGGCCATTGACAGCATCAAACCTTCCTGGCGGGGCGAACTGGAGATAACAGACGCCATCCAGGAACTATTAAATATGAAACACCGGGTACTGGCCAGAAAAATTACCGGGTGGTGGCTGGATACAGGCAAAAAGGACGACATGCTGGAGGCCAACCGGGTGGTCCTGGATGAATACGCCACCTGCAATCCCGCCGGCACAGTGGACGACCGCAGTACCATTGCGGGAAGAGTACAGATAGACGCCGGCAGCAGCATTATTGACAGCACCATAAGAGGCCCCGTGGTAATCGGCAAAAACTGCGTGATAGAAAATTCCTTTATCGGGCCGTTTACCGCTATAAGTGACAATACCGTTTTAAAAAATTCCAATGTGGAACACTCAGTAATACTGGAAAACTGCCAGATAATAGATATACCCCGGCTGGAAGACAGCCTAATTGGCTCCGGCACTAGGGTAATGAAAAATAACAATAACCAGAAAATACTGCGGCTGTTCGTAGGGGACGATGCGGAAGTAATTTTGTAATCTCTTAAGCTTTACTGAAGGGAGAATATATAAATGGAATTGATAAAAGATGTGGTGGTAAAACAGCTCAGAATAATTCCCGACGACAGGGGTTATCTTTTAGAAATGATGCGCAAGGACTGGCCTGAATTCATGAACTTCTCCCAGTCCTATGTCACCGCCTGCTACCCCGGGGTATACAAGGCCTGGCATTACCACAAAAAACAGTATGATCACTTCGTTTGCCTCTGGGGAATGGCCAAAGTAGTGCTTTACGACCCCAGGGAAGAAAGTCCAACCAAAGGAAAGGTTAACGTATTTCACGTCGGCCAGCTAAACCCCACCCTATTAAGAATCCCCCCCCTGGTGCACCACGGCTTTACCACAGAAGGCGGGGAAACAGCGCTAATTGTTAATTTCCCCACCGAACTTTATAATTATAAAGAGCCCGACGAATTCAGAGCACCTTACAATGACCCGTCCATCCCCTACGACTGGGAGGTAAAACACGGTTGAGAGTGCTAATTACCGGCGCAGCCGGCATGCTGGGCCGGCAGGTTAAAGAGGAATTTACCAAACGTGGCGCTACGGTTTATCCCCTGGCCAGGAAGGATCTGGATATAACTGATTACAATGCAATTACAAAGACCTTTAAAAACATTACACCGGAAACTGTGGTAAACTGTGCCGCCTATACTAACGTGGACGGAGCGGAAACTGAAAAAGAAGTCGCATTTGCAGTAAACGGCCTAGCCCCTCGCCTGCTGGGTTTAACCTGCCGCAAATACAACGCCAGCATGGTGCATATCAGCACCGATTACATATTTAACGGGCAGTCAAAAAAACCTTACCTGATTAGCGATATTCCCGACCCCATTAACATATATGGTGCCAGCAAGTTAATGGGAGAGCAGGGCATCAGAGAATCGGGCTGCAACTATTTTATAATTCGGGTAAGCTGGCTTTTTGGACTTGGCGGCAAACATTTTGTTGATACTATATTGAAGCTGGCAAAGGGAAGAGATTCACTGAAAGTAGTAAACGATCAGCAGGGCAGTCCAACCTATACACCGGACCTGGCCAGAGCCATAGCCGATCTATCCGGAACGGGTATATACGGAACCTATCATTACACCAATAGCGGCATTACCACCTGGCATGGATTCGCGAAAAAAGTGATAGAATTATCTGGGCTAACAACAAAAATAGAGCCCTGCAGCACAGCTGAATTCCCCCGGCCGGCCCGCAGGCCTATGAGTTCTGCCCTGGATTTATTCCCTACAACCCGGGTGTTAGGTTACACGCCCCCATCCTGGGAAGATGCAGTGGAACACTATATAAAGAATTACCACACAATGGAGGATTAAAATAATGCACTTATTGGTAACTGGCGGAGCCGGGTTTATCGGCTCAAACTTTATCAAATATATATTGGAAGAAACTGATTGGCAGGTTACCAACCTGGACAAGCTGACCTACGCTGGAAACCTGGAAAACCTGGCAGATATTCAGGATAATACTCATTATAAATTTGTACGGGGTGATATTGCGGATAACCAGGCCGTCAATAACCTATTCAGCGGGAATAAGTTTACGGCGGTGGTCAATTTTGCAGCTGAATCACATGTAGACAGAAGCATACAGGACGCCTCACCATTTATAAATGCCAACATTGCAGGTACCCAGGTACTGCTGGACGCATCCCTCAAGTATAAAATTGACAGATTCTTGCAAGTATCCACCGATGAGGTATACGGCAGCCTGGAAGACGACGGCTTTTTTACAGAAGATACCACTCTGGCTCCCAACAGCCCATATTCGGCCAGCAAAGCATCTGCCGATCTGCTTTGCCGTGCCTATTACAAAACCCACGGACTACCGGTGCTGATCACCAGATGCTCTAATAACTTCGGTCCATATCAGTTCCCGGAAAAATTAATACCGTTAGTGGTGTCAAATGCAATAGAAGATAAACCAATACCGGTCTATGGCAGTGGGATTAATATTCGTGACTGGATATACGTCCTTGATCATTGCGCTGGAATCAAGTGCGTACTGGAAAGAGGTGTTCCCGGCGAGGTATACAACATCGGTGGCGACACTCAGATACATAATATAGAACTCATAAAGATGATACTATCCGTAGTGAATAAATCTGATAGCTTAATTACCTATGTTAAAGACCGTCCCGGTCATGATCATCGTTACGCCATTGACCCACAAAAAATAAAGTCCCAACTCGGTTGGAACCTCCAATACAACTTTAAAAGCGCCCTAATTAAGACCGTCAAATGGTATATAGACAACCAGGACTGGTGGAATAAAGTAAAGTCGGGCGAATATATAAACTACTATCAGAAGTGGTACGGTATAATTAAATAAAAAAACTTTTATAAAGATATTCTTAACAGGCCACTTATATCGAAGGGAATTGATATTACTCAAGAAATTAATGCCTTTAGAAACGTAATGATCCAAATTTATAAAATTGCCGGAACTACCGTAGTACTACAGCCATAAACTACGGAAGTGCACCATAAGAGAAGGATCGAACGGAGGTTGGTCCTGGTATTCCCGAAGACTTATGAAATACTGCAGGTACGGGTTCTCTGTAATCTGCTCAACTGTCTCGCAGTCGCTGTATCTACACTTTTCTTGGATGAGGAGAGCACCGAGAGCCATCCGTACGGGTTTGGCCACCTGTCCACGGTTGCTGGTAAAAATTTTGCATAGCGGTCTTCGATGGTATCCCAAGGGATGATCTTAGCCAACTTCACCCAACGATTATCGGCCCGAAGTTTGCCTTCAAAGGGGAGTACGAATTCTTCCAGATACAGTTGTTTTTCCAGTTTGCGGAACATATTCTTCCTCCAGGTGCACGGTTTTTACAGCAATTGCTGCATTTTCCTTATACCTTATTTCGACAAATATGCTTCTAAATCCTTGATTTATCAGGAGTTATAATTCATTCAGCAAGCACTATTTAACAAAACATTCTAACTGATGCCAAAATAGCAGGAGTAAATATAACAATTGAACATTTAACGAACCAAGAATGAATGCAATTGTAATTATTAGACTTATTTAAACAAACTAACTCAATAGTAACCCAGCAGCAATACCGAGATATTCCTTTAATGCAAGGCCGACAATATATATAGAACTAGAAGAAGGTATAAATGAACTCAAACGAATGGATGTATCTAGGCTGTAGGTATAATCAGTCGGGAAAGGTTGTGCTTCAATTTTTTGCTTAAAGAAATACTGTACAGATCTTTTCATATGAAATGCTGAAGTTATAAGTATTGGTTTTTTAAAATTATGTTCATTCAAGACTGCACGAACATATTTTGCGTTTTCAATTGTATTGCGACTTTTATCTTCTAGGATAATCTTCTCTTCAGGTACACCTAACAGAATAAGTTGGTGCTTAGATATTTTTGCCTCTTCTCCAGAGTCTGAAAATACTTGTCCGCCACTGATAATAATAGGTAAATTAGCTTTTTTATAAAGTACTGCAGTGGTTAATAATCTATTAGCAGACGCCCCACTTAGATGACCCATGCCATCAATATTAGGTGTATCCAAAGTGGCACCACCACCAAGCATTATGATAACATCACAGTTGTCTATGTTTACTGTTGGATTATAGGCGGATTCCAGAGATGTTATTAAATAGTTACTAAACAAGGGAATGGTGAAAATATAAAAACACAAAATTATGACTGAGAGTATTTTAGAACTTCTTTTATCCCTTTTATATAACCAGCAACAAAAGAAAGCCAGCATAATAATAAAAATACTTGGTGGAAAAAGAAGGGTATAAAAAACTTGATACACCATTATTGAATACTCCTTAGTTAAATATTTATTGCGTTATTCTACATTTTTATTAAATTCCTTTTCATCAGGCAGTGAAAATAGAGGTCAAGCTTATTTTCCGCCACCGGCGGTTTATGTTTGGAATCTGTTGTTGTTACCTTGTACTTGTGTTTTTGAATAGCAGTGATGCCTGCTGTTCTCATAATGCGTTCAACTCGTTTTTTTCCGCAATTGATACCTCTGTGCCATTCCCCCGGTTTGCTGGACACAGAGTTAAGAGTGTATAGTATCAACAGAAGGTGCTGTGTCCTTTGGGGGAAAAGAGGCGTGTATATACAGAAGAATTTAAGCGTGAAGCTGTAAATTTGTGGATAACTAGCGGCAAGAATCCAAATGAAGTTGAAAACGACCTGGGTATACATGATAACATATTGCGACGCTGGCGTAGAGAGTTTGCAGAATCCGGCCCTAACAGTTTTCCAGGCCAGTGTAAAACGTAAACTGGGTACCAGAGGAATAAGAAATCCGACGCCTTAAACGGGAACTGGAAATTGTTAAAGAAGAACGCGACATATTAAAAAAAGCAGTGGCTATCTTCTCAAAAACACCGAAATGAAATGTCGGTTTATCCGGGAACATATGGACAAGTTCCACGTCGAAGAGATGTGCCGAGTCATTAAGGTTTCCCGGAATACATACTATGCCTGGTGCAAGCGTCCTTGAAAGCAAATGAAAAAAGCAAGATGCTACGATATTAAACGAAATCAAATTTATCCGCAAGGAAAACCGCAAGACATATGGCAGCCTACCAATTCACCAGCAATCAAAAAACAGTGCCCCTCCCCCGGTTTGATAGACACCGAGTTAAGAGTGTATAGTATTAACAGGAGGTGCTGGAAGCTGTGGGAGAGGAACGGCGAGTGTACTGTAGTGAATTTAAAAATTGAAGCTTTGACTAACACAGTAAAATGGTATATACAAAACCAATCTTGGTGGAACAGGGTATAGTCCGGTGAGTATCAAGAATATTATCAGAAATGGTATTGCAAATTGACTTAGTTTTTGTTGTCAAAACTGGAAAAAACCAATAAACAATAACTAATTTGGAAGCCGAAAGGCTTCTTCATTTTAATAAAAATGATAATAAAAAACAGATTTTGTAAATATTTTAGCATACGCCAAGAATAATCATTGTATTTTTAGATAATGATTATGCCGTTAGCTCAGCAAAGGTAATTGTTGACGCTGAGAGGTATTTTCCTTGGGATTGAACTCTTTAGCCTCATGCTTATATCCCTCTGCGGAAAGTTGCTTGTAAGAGCGAAAAGCATCACTAGAAATTTTTGATTCGGCTTCAATATATGTCCTGAACAAAGTCTACCAGGGTATCTTTTTTTACATCGGAAACTATCCGCATTTTAACGTACAAAGGATTTCCATATTCACCAAGAGATAACCCAATAAGTACAGGCGTCTTATCAGTTCCGCGACCACGTTTACCGCCTTCTTTAGGTGCACCAAAAAAGGAATCATCAAGCTCTACAATACCGCTAAGATTATATTGTGTATCAAGTTCTCCCATTTCCTTGCGGATTTTATGTAACATTAGCCAGGAGGTTTTGTAAGAGATGCCCAGTTCCTCCGAAAGGAAGACAGCGGAATGGCCATGTTTATCATTTGCAAAAAGATATATAGCCCAAAACCAAATAGACAAACTGGTACGGGTTTTCTCCATGACTGTTCCCCGGAATTAAACCTGTATTGAAATTCGAGCAAATTTATCTTTGTTTGTTTAGCCATAATCGTCACCCAGAACATTAGTTTGAATGTATAGTATACAAACATTAGTTCTTGGGTAAATGGCTTACTGAGCTAAAGGAATAATCATTTTTTAATTTTGAGTATTTTCATGTCATCTATCCTTTTAAATACAAATTAATCATAATTTTTCATGCTGTTATTCTCCATATTTAACAACTCTCATCTTTGTATTTTGATAAATCCAATTTTAATATAGCAAGCTCTTGCGCCAACCTTTTGATCCTTACCGAAGCCTTAGATAAGGCAATAGTCATCGTAAAAAGAATAATTAAAGCAAATAATATCCCCACAAGAAAGAGTGCATTGACCGGCAAACCTACCCCTAAAATATTTGCTACAATTGTTACAATTTGAGGCTGCAAAGCAATTAATACTAAAATGATCCCTGTAACAATCCAAATTAACGTATATCTGAGTTCTAAAGTCTCTTTTTTTACAAGAGAAAAGATGAAACCAGCAAAAACGAAACTAATTATTATTAGAAATAGCTGTAACCTTGGTTCCATGATAAGAATACCTCTTCTCGTCGTTCTTTTTGAAAACGTCCATAAGTATCGCAAGCGTCACCTTAAGCATATAATATACGGTTTTAATCGACTTAATCGAAGATTGTCCTCCCTCTCTCTCCTTCATGATCACGGGAATTTCGATGATTCGGAAGCCTTTTCTATTAATAGTTACCAAAGTCTCGGGCTCTGGATAATCATCAGGATAATATTTTGCAAAATTGGCAATTACTTGTTTATTACATGCTCTAAAACCAGAGGTTGGATCACTAAATCTCTTTTTTGTAAGTAAAAAAATAAGTTTCTCAAAGTATTTTATACCAAATCTTCTGAGAGAGGTAGATTGAAAACCTGTGCATTCTATAAATCTAGAGCCTACTACCATATCGGCCTGTCCACTAATAATAGGTGTAATCAAATTTTGGATATATAAGGGATCGTGCTGTCCATCCCCATCAACTTGAACTGCCACATCATAGTCATTATAATAGGCATAAAGATATCCTGTTTGAACAGCCCCACCTATTCCCAAATTGATAGGAATATCAATAACTTTCGCTCCTATACTTCTGGCCAAAGCAGCAGTGTTATCTTCTGAAGCATCATTTATTACAATAATTTCTAAATTTAAACATAATGCGTTGATTTTCTTTAATAAAGCTATGATATTTTCAGCCTCATTAAATGCCGGTATAATTATGAGTCCCCTCAAAGCCAAACACCTCAATCCACAACTAGATAGTTATAAAATTTCTTTCTATATTCCGGCCAATCAGTCAGCTTATTATTACCTTCCATTATAAATTTTGCAGTAGATATACCCATATCCATGCAATCCGCCATTCCAGCATAACTATAACATCCTTGTCTGCCAACTGAATATAGGTTAGAAAAAACATCTAATCGGTTCATAACAAAATGAAGGTTTTCCTTATAATTAAGATCATAAATTGGATATGCGTTATCTAATCGCTTTGCAAAGTACTCTATTACCTTATCGTCAACCAAACCTGCCTCACTTAGACCTGTGTGAACTTCAGCAAATATTTTATCATCATTAGCAAACCAAATCGAATCATCCGCACCACATGTAATCTCCACACAAAGCACTGTTCTATCCTCAGGAATCATATTTTGATTAAACCCTTTTTGCTCAAAGACTCTATTAAACAAATATTTTCTCTCTGGGAAAAATAGCCAATTATCTTCTGTAAGCCTTTGTTTATCCAATACAACATAGAGAAGTATTAACTTTCTATTCTTTAAATTTAAAACAGCTTTTTTTATACTTTCATTAATTAAAGTTCCAAGGCTATTAATAAAAATCGAAAGTGGAATAGTAGATATTATGACATCATTCTCATCTACAGACTCGCTGCTTCCATCAGAAAAGATTAATTTTCGAATTGCACCCGTTTCATCACTTTCAATCTTCTTAATGCTCTTCCCGAGTTCTATTTTTCCACCATTATTGAGTATTTTTTTTGCCATTCTCTCGCTTAGTTCTATAAATCCGTCTCGTGGATAATAGAAAACATCTGCACTAATAACAGGTGAATTCCCTTTTCTGCCAAAAAGCATCTGCTTCAGCATTTCCATGAGATTTGGGATGGCTATTCGAGTTTCTGCTAATTCCTTAGATAACTCCTTAGGATTACCCCATATTTTTTGCGCATACGGTCCTAGCACTAATTCATAAGTTGGTCTACCAAATCTATTGACAACCCAATCTTCATAGGAATCATCCTGAGGAGATGTTAGCATGTTCCTAATAATACTTCTAATGTATCCTAAGCCACAACTAATCCCTGTCCCGACACCCATGCCGGAAAATATATCTTTCAAACCCACCGGATAGCTAAAATATTTTCCTTTTAAGCGAATGCGACTTCTCTTTTCAATTGACAACAAGGTCTCATCTTGAAAAAGCCCCTTAATTTCTTCCATTATATGGTCCATAACCGTAAATATTTTATGTGGACCATAATCCAAATAATAATCCTTGTGCTTAAATGTAGAAGACATCCCTCCAATATAATCATTCCGCTCTATTATCTCAACCTGATATCCACCTTCTGACAGCTTCCAACCGGCACTAAGTCCAGTTATACCTGCACCGATAATAATTGCTTTCTTACTCATTACGTCCTCCAGTTTACTTTTTCTTTGCGATTACATTAGCCTGACTCGCATAATAGGGTATCAACCAATCTTCTATACTTAACCCATTAATTACTTTCAAGCCCAATTTAGAAACTCCCTTGCTGTATAATCCGACCATCTTCACCAAGTGTTCCAGACTTAGGGTTTGGTAGTGACGGCTAAACTTAATAACCTCAAAATCATTCTTTGCCAACATCATAGACATGCTGCGAGGTGAAAAATGATACAAATGGACGGATAAAAAGAACCACCACTTCCCCCCGGCCACCCTTGCCAATTTGCTACCAACATTTGGGAAATTAATAATTAGGATACCATCTTTTTTAAGAATTCTATTAACTTCAGCCAATTCACCCATAGGGTCAGAGGTGTGCTCTAGTACATCCCACATTGTTACTACGTCAAAAAATTCATCTTGAAGTTTTGCATCTTTAAGAGTTCCGTTTTTTATATTTACGTTAAATTTCTTATTACCCCAATCAGACATCCATTTACTGGGTTCTATACCATAAGTTTGCCAGCCAGCTTTTTTAGCAACGTTAAGAAAAAAACCCGCCGCACATCCTACATCAAGAATTGTTCCCCTCTGAGGAACATACTTCTCTACCAGCTTAAGACCATTATTAAAAGTCTTTTGTCTCCCTTCTGCTTGAGAAACATACAACTCGTCAACCGCATCCGAATAAGCATTCACAACTATTTCATTTTTGACTCTGGGATTTACATATACTAATCCGCAATGATTGCATTTAACAATTTGCTGAGTTCCCATTACTCCACCTGAAGCAGAAAATATTTCACTGGGATCGTAATCCTTTTTAGTAGGCTGATACATAATTTTATAATCCGTACTACCACATAGATTACATGGTACATACTCAAGAATAGTAGTGTTTTTCATTAATTACCTCCCATTTCTTTAGCTCCTGACCACAAGCCAAGCGCCGAAAATTGTTAAAATCATTCCAGATATCCTATAAAGATTAAAGGTTTCTTCCATAAACAACCACGATATAACTGCAACTAATATTACAGACAGTGAAAGTAATGGATATGCAAAAGTAATCTCTACCTTACTAAGTACTACTAACCATATTAGAAAACTAAGCGCATATAGAAACATACCAATTATTACTTTTGGAGTCATGATAGCACATAAAAAGAAATCGGCATTGATAGCTTTATCTGAAAAATTATTCATTGCCATTTTTAGCAATATCTGGGCAATAGTGACTATGACAACATAAGAAAAAATCAATAGTAGATTCTTTAACATTTATTAGTTCCTCTTGCAACCATATATTTAAGCCGTAAGGCTCTATAAATGTTCATCTCCGCCTTGCTTTCAAATCTTCTGCGAAGTAAGTTAATCATTTGCCGAAACACTTTGAACGGATGATATATAATTTTCCACAACAAAAACTTCTTGTAAAGTCTCATTCGAAAAGTACTTAAGATTTCAAAATCATCTCTCCACGCTGGAGAAAAAGTTAATTCAGAAAAATTCTTATACCCTGAAATTTGCCCAAATGTTTCTGTCCCGGGAATAGGAGTCATAATAAATAAAGCTATTTCATCTACACCCGCTTTTGTAAGTTTTTTTATATAAATTTCGGTCTGTTTTAAATCATTTTCTTCTTCACCAGGGTAACCCAAAACAAAACACGCCTGAGACTTTATACCAATTCGATTCATATGTCTAACCATGTCCAATGCATAATCATGGTCGAAAGGCTTGTTCATTAATTTTAAAACATGCTTTGAGCCTGATTCTGGAGAAAAAGATATGTAGTTACATCCAGCTTTTTTCATCCATTCTAAAGTTTCCAGCCTCATAGTCTCAATTTTACTTCCTGAAGCTAATTTCCATTTAATTTTCAGTTCCCTATCAATAATCAGTTTGCAGATTTCAATAATTCTTTCTTCATTTACCGTTGGATTTACATCCTCCCAATGAAACTCCTTTACATTGAATTTATTTACCATATATTCTAATTCATCAACAACATTCTTATAACTTCGTGCTCTCCATTTTTTTTGGTTAGTTGAAGGAATTACACAAAAATTACAGCTATATGGGCATCCACGAGAGGTCATTATTGCTAAATATTCGCCCTCCATTGGACCATGAGCATATCGTAACTTCCAATATTTATCTAACGCAAAGTATTCCCAAGCCGGAAATGGTAATCTGTCAAGGTTTGCAATATTTTTTTTTTGAGGAAGAATTTTTAACATACCGTTTTGTGCTTTGTAGGCAATACCATCAATTAAATCTAATTTATTTAGATCTGATTTTATAATTATATCAATAATGTTTGGCACTCTTTCTTCGCATTCACCAAATACTACATAATCTGCACCACACGCAAATAATTTATCTATAATATGTTTCAACGAACAGCCTATTACAGCTTGGGAATTTTCAATTATAATTATAGGAATTTGGGGATATTCAGCTTTAAGAGAATTCATCATTTCATCAATTATAATACTTGCCATTACTGAACTGTAATATATAATGATACATCTCGAAGACGGGTTAATTCTTTTTACTACCTCTGAGATAGTAATTCCCTGGGCAATAAAATTTTCTTTCTGCCATACCTTAAAAGGATCCTCACCAAATGCATCAATTACATTTAAATTATATTTATTTATCAGACATGCAGCCAAATAAGCCAATGGAAGAGGCATATAAGGAATTCCACTGCCTAAACTATCACCAATTTGGGTTACAAGATTTGGGTTAACTAAACTAATAATATTACTCTTTTCTTTCATTATCTTGACCTCTAACATTTATTTTTAATCCTTAACAATAAATCAATCAATTTCATTCTCTAATTCTTTTCTTCTTATACATAATTTAAAAAATAATATTAACAATATTATAAATGAGATTAAACTAGCATATAAGCCGTATCCATAAGACATTGGTTCATAAGAAAAAATAACTGTATGTTCACCTTTAGGTATAAATGTGCCCTTAAAAGCATAATCTGTCGGATACAAATTAGTCTTCCTGCCATCTATATAGACATTCCATCCATTGTAGTAAGTATCTGTTACCACCAAATATCCATCATTTTTATTGGATGTTGTAACAATAATTTTATTACCACCTTCCCCAACTACCTTTGCTTTTGCATCATTAACGTCAAATACACTATCTTCAAGGTTGCCTTCCACCAGTCCAATATTTCTTGCTTTAAACGAATCGCTCTCCAAATAAGATAATATTTCATTTTTTGATTGCATTTGTTTAATAACAGGCACAAAAAATGCTTTATCAAGAGCATCTCTATTTTTATAAACTCTAACATTCCTCAACCTAATTTCTTCAAATTTAGTAGACTCCAGGCCATATTTCCCTGGCTCTTCTTGATAATTGATAATAATATATTTTATTCCCATTAAATCTACCAACTCATTGTCGTAACGTTTTGGCGATATACTAAATTGCTCTAAACTTGTGTTCTTATTAATAATATTAACAAACTCTGCATATCTTCTTATTGTTAATGCATCAGATCCATCACTACTCTGAATATTGTATGCCATATTTAAGTTCGGCCTAAATGTATACATCCCCTTGACAGATATTCGATAAACATCTTTATCTTGGCTTAAATAATTTACCAGCTCATTTTTAGGATAAAAATATTCCTGTTTAATAGTTGGGTTGTATTTATAGCCAAATACAAACAAATCAGATATAATAAGTAACAATAGAAAAATTTTATATAAATTTAAATTTAATAAATTT
Organism: Peptococcaceae bacterium BRH_c4b; assembly: GCA_000961595.1. Taxonomy (GTDB): domain Bacteria; phylum Bacillota; class Desulfotomaculia; order Desulfotomaculales; family Desulfocucumaceae; genus Desulfocucumis. The sequence goes on along the minus strand of LADO01000056.1, from coordinate 51,455 downwards.
TTTCTATATATACTTGTTAATAATATAAAAACAAATAAGCTAACCATAGGAAATATTAGATAAAAATAGCTTATTCTATGCAGGTAATGTGCCGTTTTATCTATAATCTCATAGTTTATTATTAGATATAAGAGAATAATGGCAAGTGGAAAAAATAAATATATCATGCAGAATGTTTTTATTTTACAAAAATATTTATAACAATCTAGCTCTTTGACATTACTCAGGAAATATTGAAGACCATATCCAAAAATGACAATAAGACTAAACAAGTAAAATATTCTTAATCTTGCTGTAGCAACTTTATTAATTATCGGTAGATAATTAATAAAGTTAAATACCGGTAAAGCAAACATTATTCCAATAGAAAAGATAATACATAATAGAAAGAAAACAACTCTTTTATTGTTTCTCAACTTAATTAAAGCAAAACAAAACATAGGTATTGTTAAAAATCCTGCATAAGCACTCTGCTCACTATAATTCCATTTCCACCAATAAGTACCATCAGTGGGAAGTCCAAAAAAGTTCGGCAATAGGAACGTTAGTATGGTAGGTAATGAAATCTTCATATAACTTAAATCACCAATTAGACCCTTGCAAACGATTTCTATTAGACTGGCATTTTCTCTACCATATCCCCTACCAACTTCATATGTTGGACTTTGCAACATGTACTCAATAAACGGAAACAACTGTACTGCTGCAAGCATAAAACCCAAAAAATTTGCAAATATAAATCCAACTAAAATATTAACTTTTAAACAACCTTCATCACGCGATCTTACAATAATATATAATGAGGATAATATTATTACAAAAATGGTTGTCTGTAAATGACCAGCAAGATATTGACAACCCATAGATATGGCTAAAACAAGATAATACTTATACGATTTACTAGTCACAATTTTTTCAATAGACCACATTATAAGTGGAATCCACATTGCTACACTAACATTATGCCGCCACATCCACACTATAAAGTATGAAGAAAAAGCATATGAAATTGCGCATACTAAGGAGACATAAAATGACGATCCTATACTACGCATATAAATAAACATAAAGATTGCTGCCAGAAACATAGTAGTCATAGAAGCAATTCCAGGCACATATTTTGCTTCAAATAACAGTGTAACTATTAAGTTAATGGGTTCGAGAACCATTGACAAATGATTTGCCAGTAATGGCGCTCCATTATGCGAGTATTGATTCCACAGCGGCAGGTTACCATTATTAAAAGAATCTTTTATGAAATCCCTCCACGGATAATACAAATAAACATTATCACCTGCAATTAGCGAATTTCCTGGATGTTCCTTTCCAGGTATATTAAACGAATCATAAGATGGATCGTGAAAAATTATAAAGTCGCTTGGCATTAAAATTTCCTTATAAATAACCACTCTATAAAAAAAAACAAACAAGATGATAGTTAGTAGTGCTAAAAACAAGATCGTTCCACGTGCGCCTCTAGTATTCAAATAGTTCACTCCAAAATAATATGATCATATTTAAGTCCATTGATATTTATCTGGCAAATGGCCGTTGGGGGGGCAAATATTAAAAATTTAATTATCGTCATTGGGTTTGTACACTGCTACTATTCTTTATACCAAACCACCAAAGATTTCAAAGTAAAACTTATATCTTTTAGGCAACCAAAATCCAACCTGATATCAGTTACCTGCTCAACTAACGGAATTCTAATATCATAAAAACTTTTGCCTTTTTTTATTTCAAACGCGGTAGATTTTTGTTCATTCCAATTAGGATCTAAACTAGTTATCCAATACATCTGACCGATTGTATCAACATCTGGCAGTTCAACTTCCATATGCACCCTAATATTATTTTTCGGTTCTGCTAAATTCCAAATAATATAAGGATCAGCACCCATAGTACATAAAGATATGCTTTGACTTCCGGACTCTATTTTGACCTGATTTGAGCTAACATATCGATCAAGATTAATATTTAGCGTTGCATCTTTTAGTTCATTCAATAATTCTTTATTTATGTTTATCTGATTTTTTGCATTTACTTCATGGTTTTTATTTGAGCACCCAAATAGTAGACTGCATAATATAAATATAATACATAAAAGCATTACTCTGTTCATGTTTAATCTCCTGGAGCTTAATTTGGCAAGTATCCCATAAGTTATATCTTTATTTCTCGTACAAATCTCATATTTTCTTTTGCCCAAACGACTGTTTTCTTTATCCCTTTATCCAAATCCACTTTGGGTTCCCAACCTAATAACCTTTCCGCCTTGCCTATATCCGCCCACGTCTCCAACATATCAGCCTTATGAAAAGACTTATAAATAATTTCAGTTTTCTTGCCTAAATTCTCTTCAATCAAATTTATTAAGTGAGAAAGTTTATAAGGTTTATTGTTTCCCAGATTAATCACCTGATAGCCTACCGGTTTTAAAGCTTTTACAGTACCATCGGCTATATCGTCAATATATGTAAAATCTCTACTCTGACTGCCGTCTCCAAAAACCTCCAGAGGCTTATCCTCCATAATCCATTTTGCAAACCTAAAAACACTCATATCAGGCCTACCCCCCGGGCCATACACAGTAAAATATCTTAATACAGATACATCTATTCCATAGAGATGGTGATAGCTATATGCTAAAGCTTCCGCAGCCTTTTTGGAAGCAGCGTATGGTGAAAGAGGATTATTAACAGGCAAATCCTCTTTATATGGAAGGGGTTGCCCTGCATATAAAGAAGAAGTTGATGCCAATACTAATTTTTCAATATTATTTTCTTTGCAAAGTTCCAATAAATTGAGCGTCCCTTTGCTGTTGGTGGATAGATAAACAAAAGGATTTTCCAAGCTATAGCGTACTCCGGCCCTTGCTGCCTCATTAATAACTGCATCAATTGTATGAATTTGAAATATTATTTTTAGTGCTTCAAGATTTTCTATATCGGTCCGGTAAAAAACAAATTTATCATGTTTTTTTAAATTCTCCAGACGCCAAATTTTTAATCTTACATCATAATAGTCATTAAGATTATCGACACCTATAACACTGTAACCTAATTCAAGAAGTTTTTCAGACACTTTTGCGCCTATAAAACCGGCAGCACCTGTTACTAATATATTTTTCATTAAGCTTAACTCTTACCTCCCTATACCCACATAATTAATACCATAGTTTATTAACAAGGACGGATTGTAAAAATTACGGCCGTCTATTAATACTGGCTGCTGCATACATTTAACAATTTGATTCCAATCCAATTTCTTAAAAATTTCCCATTCAGTCATCAGCACCACGGCATCTGCTCCCTGAATCGACTCCACAGGGGAATCAGCATATTCAATATTCAGTTCCTGGTGTTCTCTCCTGGACCGGTCCATCGCCACCGGATCATAAGCTCTCACGCGTGCACCAAGGTCAATCAACATTTTAGCAATCTCAATGGCAGGAGCATCCCGAAGATCATCAGTATCCGGTTTAAAGGATAATCCCCAAAGGGTAATAACGCTTCCCCTTATTACCTTTAGCAACTGCTGAAGTTTTTCAACAATAATTCTTCTCTGCCTGTAATTAGCAGATATTGTTGCATCGACCAACGGCATATCATACCCATATTGCTTACCTAAAGCGTTTAAAGCCTTCAGGTCTTTACCAAAGCAGGATCCACCCCAACCTGCGCCTGCTCCAAGGTATCTTGTTCCTATTCTTCGGTCAAGGCCCACGGCTTTCATGACTTCCGTTATATCAGCGCCTACCCGTTCGGATATTCCAGAAATTTCATTGGCAAATGATACTTTCATAGCGAGAAAGGTATTTGAAGCATATTTTACCAATTCTGCACTGGTAGGATTAGTTGTAACCAATACCGGAAGGGGTTGTCCATCAGTTCGTGGTAATCCGGCGGGTGGTATAAATGTTTGCTCCAATATTGGTGCATACATTTCATATAAAGTCTTTACAGCCCACTTTTCATCTGCGCCTATTACGATTCTGTCAGGATAGAAGGTATCGTTGAGCGCTGCTCCTTCTCTTAGAAATTCAGGGTTTGACGCAACGTATAAATTAGCGCTTACGCCACGATCAGTTAAAACCGAGTTAACAATCATTATAACTCTACGCGCTGAGCCAACAGGTACAGTCGATTTGTTTACTATTACCACTTCATGCCCTTCCGGTAAGGCGCTGCCTATTGTGTATGCACATTCTTCAACATATCGGAGATCTGCATCACCATTCTGTTGGGTTGGCGTACCGACGCATATTAAAATAACATCGGCAGATGCCTCCTCCAAATTAAAGTCGGAGCTAAACCGCAAGTGCGAAGATGAATCGTGCAACAAATCCACAAGCCCAGGCTCATGTATTGGAATTTCTCCGATGTTTAATTTTTCTATTAGTGACTCATTTCGATCCACACAAGTTACATAATGGCCAATATAGGCAAGAGCTACTCCAGTTGTTAAGCCAACATATCCTGTTCCAATTACTGTTACCTTCACTTGCGGCCCTCCGTAATTATAGTATTGTTTGCTTTTTTATATTTAACCAGCAATTCTTTTCTCTTTTTTATAAAAGCCTTATACCATTCAATTAACATTAAAACAGCAAACAACAATCTCTCTCTCTGTACACCAGCCGCTAAATCATTTTTAATAACCATTGTTAAATTGCATGTATCGAGTCCTGGGATATTAAATTCAGACAAATATTTTTCAACAGATCCGTTTTCAATAAACCATTGGCTTATCCATTTTTTCATTGGTAATACAAAACCTTGTTTAGGTCGTTTCAGTATTTCATCAGGTAGCCAATTGCGGGCAATCCGCCGCAAGGCATATTTACTTACATTGCCGTGCATTCTCTGAACGTCGGGCATTCTAACACCAGCCTGCACAAGGTCGGGATAAAGGTATGGAGCACGCCCTTCCAGACTATGTGCCATAGCCATTCTATCAAATTTTACAAGTAAATCATCCGGCAACCAGGTTGCGATATCTCCTACAGTTGCTTTTTGTAAGGAAGTTCCTGCAGAATCGAGCCAAATCATTAGTTCCTTTTCCCATGAATCTTCATCAGACATATCTATCCCGAGCAAATTTTTTCTTTGCCCGCCATCGGTTAACAACGGAAAACCTGACGGGGAAACGGGAACTCTATTATAAATCAAACGATTCAAGGGAGTAGCATTTGAAGCGGAACTACTAAACAAGGCTTTTATTCGGCTAATAAAATCTCGCTGACCGGTAAATGTACGATAATAACTATAACCTGAAAACACCTCGTCAGCTCCTTCCCCCGCCAGTACCACAGTTACATGACGGCGGGCCTCCCTGGATAGCCAGAATACGGGCAATAATGCCTGGTCGCCAATTGGTTCATCCAAAGCACATGCAACCTTTGGCAGTAAATCCCGGAAGGATTCTTCATCAAACTGAAAATGATAGTGGGTACTGCCAATAAGTTCAGCAACTTTTGCCGCATGTACACTTTCATCGTGGCTTACTTTACTGAAACCCATTGAAAATGTAGCTATCCTTGGCTGCTTTCTGGCTGCTATTGCAGCGACTATAGAACTATCCAAACCACCTGACAGGAAAACTCCAACGGGAACATCTGCAACAAGCCTTGAAGAAACGGCTTCTTCAACTAAATTGGCCAGTTGCTCATCAGATATTTTTTTTACGGAACCCAGCAAAAGATTATAATATCTTTCTCGCTGAGGTATAGGAGCATCTACAGAGATAACTAACCGTTCCCCAGGCAGCACCCGATGTATTCCCTTTAATATAGTAGCATCCCCCGGTATATAATGAAGTGCCAGATACCTGTCCAGTGACTTTAAATCAATGTCCTCCGACACCCATGGAAGCGCAGCCAGCACAACCATATTGGATGAATAGGCAAATCTTCCTCTTGCGTAAGCATAGAATAAAGGCTTTTCGCCAAAGCGGTCTCTGGCTAGATGGAGCTCCCTGCTTCTCCTGTCATAAATAGCAATTGCATACATGCCATCAATACGTTTTAGTAAGCCCTCCATACCCCAAAAATCATAACCATGGGCTAATACTTCAGTATCACTTTTGCTGTTAAACAGATATCCATGGTTCTCTAATTGCTCCCGTAATCCGCGATAATTATAAATCTCACCATTCTGAAAGGCTACAATATTTTTTTTTCCACTGAAAAAGGGCTGCCATCCACCCTCTATATCAATAATAGAGAGTCTTCGCATGGCCATTCCGACAGCGCCTTCGATAAAAAAGCCCTCTCCGTCCGGCCCGCGATTCACCATTTCATCATTCATTTCACGTAGATGATTTTCATCAATGTGGCCCATGACATTATCTATCAGCCCTACTATTCCACACATTTTCTAGAACCCCCACTAAGCCACGCCTCCTGAAAAACAAGGCCGTAAGCGTTAACCATGTCTTCAAAATCATTCAAAGTATTGAGTACAAACCCGCTGTTCTTGGCCATAGCTAGCCTTTTATCCGCATTATTGACTAAGCAAATTATTGATTCAGACAGCATTTTAATGTCTCCAGGTTGGTAAAGCAAGGCATTAACATTTTCCTTTACTTGTTCACTAATGCCAAATACCGGAGTGGTAATTATGGGAAGATTATATGCCATGGCTTCTAATATAACCCTGGGAAAGCTTTCAATTCTAGACGTGCATATAAATATATCTGCGGCTGAATAATACAGTGCCGTATCCGAAGTTTCCGGTATAATTTCTATGCGTGATTTAATAGACTTTGATTTCTTTGTATGTTCTCTTTTTAGTTCATCGCTATATGCACCGGGTCTGTCACCCACTATAAAGCAACGAATATTGGGCAACATTTCCTCCGGGAGAATATTTATTGCTTCTAATAAATCTAGTTGTCCCTTTCGTTCACATACTGTTCCTAAAAGTAACAGCATGATTTCGTCTTTCTGAATCGATAACTGTTTCCTTGCTTCATCCCTTGGCCACATTGAAGCCATTTTTGAGAGCCGATTAAGGTTCAACCCATTGTGTATAGTCATAGCATTATGATGTGTAGCCAATGCTTCACAGCCTGAACGTGTGGCATTTGCCACAAAAACCACCTGATACGGATAAAGAAAGCAGTTTAACGCACGCGCCGCAATATCATGTCCGTAGTTATTAAAATACGTTTGCCATGGCTCGCTTTCCCTGGGGTTCCATATACTGGGAAGGTTAAGCTGAGTAGACGCATCGATCCCGTAAAATGTTTGCAGTGTATTTCCATAAACAAGTTCCACTTCCCAGTTTTTCACCTTTTCTGAAAACTGAGCAATAGCAGCATCATATTCAGTTACAGTTGTCACGCCTGACAGAGGATGTTCGAATACATATACATGTACACCTTTTTCTTCATAAGCTTGACGTAATGGACCATCCATATGACAATACACTATGGGATCCAGAATACCTTTTTCCTTTAATTGAACCGTCATTTCATACTGACTGTATGGAGCTCCTTCCCAGTTTAACGTAAAAGCACACATTAGTGCTTTTATAGGAGGATTTTCATCATATGCTATGGCACGGCTGGCAATTTCAAATCTTTCGTTTATTAATGACAGGTTTGGATTATAATACGGATCTTTCATCTTGCCATATTTCAATCTAAAACTAAAGATTTCTTCAGGGTTATCACCAAATCCCCTCGTATAGCCCTCATAATGAAGCAGTTCAGCAGTAGAACAATAAACTACTCTGTAGCCTGTATTATTTAAACGGTAGCAATAATCCACATCGTTAAAAGCAACAGCAAAATTAGACTCATCAAAGCCACCCAGTTTAACAAACAAATCCCGCCTGGTTAAAAGACAGGCAGCGGTCACTGCCAAATAGTTTCTTGTTACATTAGCATAACTTAAATATCCATTATCCCACCCCGGCAATAATTTAAAAGCCGGACCTGCCATTCCGTTATACAATCCATGCACGATACCAGCATGCTGTATTCTGCCATCCGGGAATAATAGCTTTGCACCAACAGCCCCTACACCTTCTATTCCCATGTAACCAACCATCTGGCTTAACCAGTTAGGTGATATTATTTCGGTGTCGTTGTTTAAGAATAAAACATAGTCTGTTTGGACTATTTCCACGGCTTTGTTATTAATATTGGCATAATTAAATTTTCCATCAACGTTAGGCACTCTTACAATTTTACATGAGACTTTCTTCAGGTAATCTATTGTATCCGGGTCATCGCTATCATTATCTATAATAATAATTTGATAGTTTTTGTAGGTTGTCTTTGATAAAGAATCCAGACATCTTTGTAATATTTTCTTTTGATTGCGTGTAGGTATCAGAATAGTAACGCTTGGACCGTCATCTGGAAATTTATGTTCATATATTCCGCAATTTGCACTCTTCGCCCACCCGGGCTGCACTACGGAAGCCATAATGTTTCTGCGATTTAGTGCCTCGTCTACTGCACGTCTGCCCGCCTCAATACTGTTTGGTTTAGCCACGCCGGAAGAAGCAGTTGAACCCGGCATGACCCTCCAATGATAAAGGATTTTGGGCATATGACCTATATGACGCGCATGTTCTGTTATTCTTAATGCCAAATCATAATCCTGAGAGCCCTCAAACCCCTTTCTGAAGCCTCCAATCATAGCAAACAGACTTCTTCGAATTATAAAAAGGTGGCTGAAATACATATATGAAAGTAATAATTCCGGTGACCAGTCAGGTTTAAACTGAGGCGCAAAGCGCCGGCCTTCCATGTCCATTTTGTCATCATCCGAATATAAAACATCAGTATCAGAATGATGTGCAATGTATAAAGCTGCCTCCCCCAGGGCATCCGGAGATAGCTCATCATCCTGGTCCAGTAAAACCAAAAAATCTCCTCGAGCCAATGTAGCAGCAGTATTTGATGCTTCACTAATATTACCGTTTACATCTCTGTATACAACCAAAATCCGCTTGTCTTGGGCAGACCATTTTTCCAGAACTACCCTTACTTCTTGGTCGGTGCTGGCATCATCAGCAATACATAGTTCCCAGTTTCCATATACCTGACCAACGATGCTTTCAATTGCCTTTTCCAAATACTTTAATGGTGGATTATAAACAGGCATAACTATGCTGAACAATGGGGGAGTAGATATGTTTTTTATTTTCTCTATTAAAATCTTTTCCCGCCTTTGATTCCAGTTATTAACCTCAAGCCATGCAGCATAAGGTTCCAATGCAATGGGGATTGTAAACCCATGCGGTGGATTCAAGGACAATTCATTATTTAAATTAAAATTACTGTTCCATATATAACGTGCTTTTCTAATTAATACAAGGAGTTCCCCGGGATAAGGCAAACGTTTACGCTCTCGTATCCAAGAGTGGGCCGATGAAAAACCAAATAAACAAAAGCTTTTACTTGAATTAATTTTGCGTCTCAATGAGTGGAAAATATTTCTGGATTTAATTTCAATAAAACTGACTCTGGTTAAAATCAACTCCTTTACATCAAAAGAACCTGCACATTCAAGAGGATCAAATCGTATTTCAGTTACAATATTATTTAATTGGATAAATTTAGATAATATTTTTGTCTCAGCGATTTCTCCTAGATCATAGCTTTTCGTCTCATTAAAACCATCACCATGGTTAACATAAAGTCGTGACCTGCTTAGTAAATTCTTCTCAGCAGCTAATATAATATTTAATCTTACCCAGCCTATCGGGTAAGGCTTCTTTAATATAAACTGAGGATCATTACCTAGAGAAACCCATTTGTATTTGCTGTCTCCATCGGAAGTTGACAAATCATTAACAGGCAATAATTCTGGCCTATACTTTTTTCTTTTTAGTAGTTCCCAACAATTTTTTGCAAGCCTACCCATTATTCGTAATGGTAATGTTATTTTCCAGGACAACGAATTATGTAAAGCATTTAATTGTTTTTCTATTAACGAGACTTGTGCCCGCATAAAAAGCAATTGTTCCATTTTGTCTTTATTTGTACTTACTATCTCATTAAGTTCGTTAATATTCTGTATCTGCTTTGATATGACTTTGTCTTTATCAATCAATTGAGCATTAATATTCTGCATCTGATTTGATATGATTTTGTCTTTATCAACCAATAGAGCATTAATATTTTCTATTTCTGTAAACTGATTATCCAGCCTTTCTCTTTGTCTCCGTATTACAGATGAATTCTCATCAACTTTCCGCCTTAATTCAATTAATTCCTGATGAAACAATACTTTTGCCTGTTCAATTCCACTAATCTTTTTGGATAAATTATCAAATACAAATATTGATAAATTATCATTATTTTTCTTTTTATGCATAACTACCCGAAGTATAATATTGTTATCTCTACATGAATCATCTAAACATATGTTTTGCAAAATAATCTGGGGATCATTGCCGGTACTAATAAAAGCATATACTTCCTTTTTATCCATCTCAAGTATGCCTTGACCAGGAATTAAATCTTCAAAACCATTTGCAGCAGACCATGTTTTTAGGAGAAGTGAATCTTCCGTAAATTTATTATTAGCTAATAACTCGATTTTTTCTATCTCTAAAAATGCAGGCGCATCAATCGGATCTATACGCAAGGCACCTTCAATATCTAAAGGGAGATTGAATTCATATCGGTTAAAATTATCATTATCCACTATAGAATTGATGAGTGAGCTGTTTTCTATATAATTATTATCAACTTCCCAATAAACCTGAATAGAGTTGCTGTGTTCTATCGAAAATTCACAATTAGAACTAAACATATTGGCATATTTTATATATTCTTCATGCATACTGTTAATTACATCGTTAAATATTTCTGTACTTAAAAAACCGGCAGAGGCTTGGGCTTTAATAAAGAGATTATACAGCGAAATTACTTGTTGTGGAATATCTCTTTGCTCTAATAGCATTTCCTCGGTGGAATGGCTGTGCCGCAAGTCCATCCTCAAAAAAGAACTAATTGATTTATTAAAACTATCTTCGTCAGAAGGCCAAACTATATCAAAGGCACTGGCTATATTTTTTAGAGTCTTATCCCAGTTCTGCAGGAATTGATCGTAGCTTAATACGATACGTTTCGATTCATTAGTCCAGTATAATGATGATAAATTATATAGAAGCCATAACGCATAACATTTCTGTTTACTGAAACCGTCTCGTCTATTTAATGATGCTGCCACATCCAAAGGATTTCTAAATGCAACAAGATAGCATACTTCAATTCCCAAATCCTTGCAAACCTCTTCCCATATTGGTAAAAACAAACAGGTTCTTGGATCCTTCCACATCCAAAGGGGTTTATTTAAAAACTCATCTGATATCAACTCAATAAGTTCCTGTTTATAATCAGCTAAATGTGGCTCTTTCCACCATTTGTCCGGCAGAGGAAAAATACTATCCCAGTGACGGTTAAAGTGATTAAGCAATTTTTCATGAAAATTAACTATAGAAATATGCTCCCAAAAACCTTCCGGATTGTTATTTTCTTTTGGTGGCATTATAGATTCAGAACTTCCTATATAAGCGCCAATTAAATTCATCGCTCTGGCTATGGCTGACGTACCACTCCGGTGCATACCCAGTACGCATATAGCCTTTGATTTGAATTGTCTTGATGAATTGTTATTTAAATCAATAGCCATTAGTCTATATAACCTTCCTGTTTTAAATACGTAAGAACCTCATGCACTGCGTCATCAGGTGATAAATGAGTTGTGTCTATTACTATTTCCGGGCTCTCCGGCTGCTCATATGGATCGTTAACCCCTGTAAATCGCTCAATTATTCCCTGCCTGGCTTTGGCGTATAAACCCTTGCTGTCTCGATTCTCACACACATCAATAGGTGTTGCATTATAAACCTCGACATAACCGCCATATCTGCTTATATGTTCTCTATTGTTATTGCGGCTGGAGGCATAAGGCGCAATTAGCGCACAAATGGCAATGCCACCATGCTTTGTTATCTCGCTAGCTACGAATCCAACCCGCTCCACGTTTACATTTCGGTGTTCTTTTGAAAAACCAAGCTCCTGTGACAAGTGCTTTCTTACTATATCACCATCTAATAGTGTAACCTTTCTATTCCTATTTCCAGAAAGCCCTAAAGCCAAATTGTTTGCCAATGTGGATTTTCCAGACCCTGACAAACCAGTAATAAATACAGTAAAGCCTTGGTGTTTATTCATGTTGTCAAGCATAACTGACCCTTTCATTTGTATCCTTCATTAAATAAACTTGAGGAATAATACCGAAATCAATTGTACCGGTCATCAACTGGTTATCAGCAACTGCTACCTTGAAAACACTAACATCCAAGGCGCGACATAAATATATTTCTTCATTGGAGGTAAGTTCCAAAACTCCGGCATTAAGAAAATAAGTCCCAGGCGTAAGCATGGCCTTAAACTGGAACTCAACTCTAATGATGGATCCCGCCTGAATATATGGGATTCCTTTACCCGACATGGCAGTTACAGCCCCACCAAGTTCTTGGCCGTTTAATGTCTTTATTAGCATTCCAAACCTAACATTGTGGCAATCCTTGTCAAAATACACTTCATATTTATAAACATATTGCCTGTTTGGCACCAGTATATTAACCTTTTTCCCCTGCAACGTCAAAATCTCAACATTGCTAACATCTGCACCCTGGCTTTCATAATTAACCACACTGTCGGATACAAGCCCAGGCGAATAAGCCGGCTCAGTAACTACATCAGGAGTACATTCGCCATTTTCCAGGGTTACATCTGTCGATTTATCGGTATGTACTCTTCTGCTTGCTTTTAATTGTTGTTCTGTATTTGTGTTCAGGGCTATGTTCGATATTTCATTACGAACCTGTTGTGCCTTATCCGGTGGGGCATACATCAGCTTCTGGTACAAATTAAGAACCTGTTTGCTTTGTCCAAAAATTAGCTCTTCTCCTCCGTCCAGAAGAAGTGACCTGTCACAAAGCTGGGTCACAGCCGAGCCATCATGAGAAACGAATAATATTGTGCCTCCGTGTTTTTTAAAATCCTCAATTTTAGCAAAACATTTTCGCTGGAACAATTCATCTCCGACAGCCAAAGCCTCATCAACAATTAATATTTCCTTAGGTACCATTGCCTGAACAGCAAAAGCCAGTCTCAATACCATACCACTGGAGTATACCTTTACCGGTTGGTCGATAAAATCACCTATATCTGCAAAATCTACTATATCTTCAAAACGTTTTTCCATTTCATCCTTTTTTATGCCAAGTATAGCCCCATTCATAAAAACATTTTCCCGGCCAGTAAAATCAGGATTGAAGCCACTGCCCAGTTCCAGCAATGCGGCAACTCTGCCACTCACCTTTACCTCACCGAAGGTGGGGGTGAGTGTGCCGGCAATAATCTGTAAAAGCGTACTTTTACCGGAACCATTGCGACCTATTATCCCCACAGTCTCCCCTTTGCTTACTTGAAAAGACACATCCTTTAAAGCCCAAAATTCCCGGTAATATTTACGGTTACGAAAAAATCCCTGCTTTAGACGATCCTGCGGACGGTCATAAATAAAATAGCATTTATTGATTTTTTTAACTGATATAGCTATATCAGAGGACATCTGCAAACCCCTTCCTTGTCTTCTGGAACCATACGTACCCCAAAATAGCCACAAGAGCACTGGCTATTGTTCCAATAACCAACCATTTCCAGTCCGGCATCTGACCCCATATAATAACACGGCGCATGTCCTCAACCACATAACTCATTGGATTTAAATAGTATATCGGCCTCAGTTCCACAGGTATAACTGATACAGGGTAAAAAATGGGACTTAAAAACATCAATGCCTGTACCACAATTCCCACCACCTGACCGATATCCCGCAGGTAAACACCCAGTGAAGATAAAAACCAGCCAAATCCCAGTATCAGTAATAACAATGGTAGCAATACCAATGGTAAGAATACTATGGTCCAGTGAAAAACTCCCATTACGGCAATCAAGCCGACTACCAGAATAAGAAGACTGATTACAGCCTGGACTAGGGCCGATCCTGCTACTACTAAAGGCAGTATTTCCAAGGGGAAAACTACTTTTTTAACATAGTTGACATTGCTGAGAATTAATCCCGGCGCACGGGTTACGCATTCCGCAAAGAGGTTATATGTAGTCAGTCCGCAGAAGAGAATCAGGGCGAACTCCAGCTTATTGTTAACTTCAGTCCCCCATCTACTCTTGAAAATGACACTGAATACAAAAGAGTATACCATCAGCATGAATAGCGGATACAGAAACGTCCATAACATACCAAGGTAGGAGCCCTTGTAGCGTACTATTACATCCCTTTTTGCAAATTGCTTGATTAATTCGCGATATCTCCAAAGGCTTACAATTATCCCAATCGGGTTCCAAATATTAAGTTTATGCATAGCAACTCCCACAAATCTATTCATATCAACAACTAATTTGATAATCACAATGGTTTAGTGAAAGATTAGGGTTGTAGAAGTAATCCCCTCTTTCAATAACAGATCTCCATTTACGACAAAAGTACTCAACATTTTCTTCAGGTATGGCATGTCCCCTTGTTGCAGACTCGTAGTGGTAAAGCACTGCGTAGGGAGTCCAAACATTGAAGTAACCTTGCTCTAAAATTCTCAGGCATAAATCCACATCATTATAGGCTACGTCAAGCTCTTCATCAAAGCCACCCACTTCTTCGAAAACCTCTCTGCCCACCGCCAGGCAGGCAGCCGTAACCGCCGAGCAATTCCTGCTCACATTGGCCAGGTTCATATAGCCTGGGGAACTATCCGGAAGCCCATAAACTGCATGTCCGGCAATTCCTCCAATACCTAATAAAACACCGCCGTGCTGAATCCTTTTGTCAGGAAAGAGTAATTTTACCCCCACCGCCCCAATTTCCGGACGCTGAGCATGGGAAAGCATTTCTTCAAGCCAGTCTTCAGAAATCACCTCGGTGTCATTGTTTAAAAACAAAAGATATTCACCACTTGCTTGTTGCACTGCATAATTATTTATTCGGGAATAGTTGAACGGCTCATCATAACGCAAAACAAAACACTTGTTCGTTTTTTTTATCTCATGTAAATATTTCAATGTCTCTTCATCAGTGCTGCCATTGTCCACCACAATTATTTCATAATTATGATAGGTACTCTTTCTCTGAATTGACTCCAGGCAGCGGCGTAATAAGTCAATCCTATCCCTGGTAGGGATAATAATACTGATCAGTGGGTCATCTTTTATATGGTACTGTACCCGGTAATAGCCATTTTCCATTAAAGTAACTCGCCCGTTAATGCCTCGTCTACCTAATGCCTCCACTATAGCTTCCCTTCCAACCTCCAATGCCCTAAGCCTGCTTTCTGCCACGCTGGACACAGACCCCGGTGTCATCCGCCAGTGGTATAGTACCTGCGGAATGTGAATTATATTTTTGGTAAGTTCAGAAAGACGTAATATCAAATCGTAATCCTGGCTGCCATCGGTTCCCTCAGTAAAACCTCCTGTTTTTTCAATAAGCGTTCTGCGTACCACTGTCAGATGACCTACATAATTCATTGACATCAGTAAGTCAGGTGACCAGTCAGGTTTAAAGAATGGCTCGGCGCGAAGTCCATCACCTATCAGGCGATCCTCATCAGTATAAATAATATCTGCAACCGGGTTAACATTCAAGCATCTAACAATTTCCAGCAACGCATGGGGTGAGAGCTCGTCATCATGGTCAAGGAAGCAGATATAATCCCCTGTTGACAGATTAATTGCACTGTTGCCTGCACCCACTATACCGTCCCGATTGGATAGAAATGCAACTTTTATACGGGAATCAGTCTCACAGTATCTATTTAAAATCAACGGCACATGAGGTTCTGTAGAGGCGTCATCGGCAATGCACAACTCCCAGTAGGGATAAACCTGCTTGGACACTGAATCTATTGCCTTTTCAAGATATTTAGCCGTGGTGTTATGAACAGGCATAACTATGCTTATTACCGGGTGATAATTAAAGGATTCAATATCCTCTGGCGCTGTCATTAATTTTTTGTTTACCTGCACGGCTTCATTTTTCAGCCATCGTCTATAGGCTGCGGCATTATTCCTATTGCGCCATAACCCTATTAGCTTATGCTTTTTTATGTACCGCCAGGCTCTTTTACAGAGTTCCGCCAGACCCTGGTACTTCAGTATCCAGCAGGCTTTAGCCAGAATGGACCCTGGTTTCACCGGGCGACACCCTTTCTTTCAGTCAGTCAGTTAGTTTATTCAATCAAATCGAAAAGCACCTCGAGGCGTACATCCCATGTATTAGTAACTGCAAAAGCCTTTCTTGATTCCCTGGTTACGGTGTCATCAGCTAAAGCCGTGGTGGCAGCGCGTACAAATTCTTCTGGATTCGCTCCCAGATAAAAAAATCCTTTGCCCCATGTTTGGTCCAGTTTTGTCAATTCCGGAGTGGCCGTGGCCACCACAGGAAGCCCGAAGATTATATATTCATTTAACTTTGCCGGGTGCATGGCGCCTGCGTAGTCATCATTATAATAGGGTATAATTCCTGCCTCGGCGTTTTCCAGATATGGCGCCAACTCTCTATAATCGCTGCAAGGCGGCAGAATGTACAGATTCGGTAAATTTGCAAGCTTTGTGTCATCTGAAGTAGGTCCTATTAGGGTTACCGACCCACCGGGAAATGCTGCGCAAAGGCTTTCAATCATTTCCCGCCATATCTTTCTGTTAATTCCCCCGATATAAAGGAACCTGGGTCTGGGCAGATTATCCATGAGGCACGGCTTTATCCTGGACTGAAGCAATCCGGTGTTGAAGCCATCTTCAAAAACTACAGGGTTTCTGGTAACTGGGCTGTACTGCTCGTACAAAACATGGGACGCGAATAAAACTTTGTCTGCCGTCAGGAGCAACTTCTTTTCATGTGGGGCAAGCTTTCTTTCCACCAACTTGGGGTCACTCACCACATCATATACAACTAATCCCCAGAGATAATCCTCCGCCAGGCGCAATATGGCCGGTGTGGCCAGGTATGTCCAAAATATTACTTCGGATGGTAAAAGGTTGTATCTTGCCAGAAAACCATTTATATATTTTTTTATATACCAGGCATTGTAATAAATAGCAAGTTTATTATATGGAAAGGGTAAGGCCATGGGCGAGAATATCTCCATGTTGTCCGGAACAGAGTTGCTTGCATTACCCGTATCTGCCGCATTTTTAAGCCGGTTTAAAATCCGGTTAAAATCATCGAATCTTGGGTTTCTCACCCCGGTATTTTCCACGAAGAGTACTTTCAGCCCCCTGGTGGCCATGCCCTCCATAATATAGTGGGTCCGTTGTCTTAAAAAATTCCAGTCAAGGGCCGAAAAACATATTACAGCTTTATATTTCAAAGCAAACCCTGCCTACCGTTATTTTGCCGGTTAAAATATACTCTACTATTTAAAATTATTTACTTGTTGGATATAAGCATACTGTTTCTCCGCGTCCGGATTTATGGCTTTTGCCTGGGTAACCATCCGGACGGATTCTGCTTGCTTTCCTTCCCGTTGATACAGATAGCTTAACCACATTAAGGCCTCCGTTTTTGCCCTGTCGTCCCCTGTTACAGCAAGAAGTATGGGCTCTGCTTTATTGAATTCACCTGCGATGCAATATACAGCGCCGGAATAAAGCAGTGTCACCGGGGTAGGCGCAAGCATCGGCGCATCTCTTAGCAGTCGTTTTTCCAAAGGTCCCATTTTTGAAGCCTGCTTTTCTATCATGCCATTTACTTCTGCCGCTTTTTTCAAATATTCATCAGCTTCATTGCTTTTCCCCTGGAGCTTAAGGTTTAAGCCGGTGTAAAAACTAAAGCGTGACAATTGATCGTACCATGGAGTCTGAAAGGGGGCTAATTGGACCGCCCTCTCTGCCATTGCCACGCTTTTTTGTAAAGTATTTGCCCTCATGTACAAATCTGATAATACGGCATATAGAACAGCATTGTATTTACCTATAGCAACCGCCATCTCCATCTGGTTTATGGCCTGATCAAGCTTTCCCTGGCGCATATACAGGGATGACAGGTTTGCTTTATATTCTGAATTCCAAGGATTATTTTTTACTGCGCTTTCCATTAGCGTTACTAAGCCTGGCAAGTCTCCGCTGTTTACTCGCATAGCCACATTTTTAGCAGCGGTGGAAGCATTCACCAAACAGGTCGTGCCAAACATTAAGACGATAGAAAAAATTGAAACGCAGATAAACATATTTGTCGGCTTTTTTTTCTGTTTGCTAATCTTATTTATTTTTGCGTTTGTTTCAGCAAAGCTTAAATTCCTCATCAATGCCCACATAATCCATAGCACAATTGCCAATGCGGACAGCGAGAGGTCAAAATCTATGCTGGCGTGTAGTCCCAGGGCCAGGGCGGATATGCATACAGTCCATGCCATGAAGCGAATTTCCGGTTGATCCCGGGCTTCTTTTAATACTCGTATAGTCGAATAAAGAAAACCTGACCAGATCATAATTATTACTAAAATACCTGTAATACCTGTCTCTACTGCCAGCTGAAAATAATAGCTGTGTACCTGTGTTGAATTATACATATAGCCCTGGAACATCTTGTAGGCTTCCTGCCAGCCCCCGCCTCCCCACCCCAGAAGAGGCCTTTCAGAAATCATTTTAATGGCGTCCTTATAAAAGTACATGCGCTCCAGAGCGTTGCGTACGCGGAACTCCTCTACAATTGCAGCCACGGCCCGGCTGTGGGAATCAATATAGTGGATGGCATATGCCGCCAGTAAAGCTGCCATAACGGCTACGGCCGTGAATAGATAAACCTTGTATTTTTTTACATTATTAAACGAGTTTTTATTATTTAAGTAGTTGAAAAAATATTGCATGAGTAATGCTAAGACAAATCCGCTTAATACCCATAACCATGCAAGGGCATATTTACCTGCTGCGCTATTTCTCACAAACATAAGTCCGCAAGGAATAGCTACTATAAATGAAGCCAGCAGATAAAATATGGCGGGGTACCTGCTATCACGCGGCACACCCCATAATAATACCGGCATCAGGAGGGCAAAAACCAGAAAAACACCGTTTGATTTGGCTCCAATAAAGGACAGCATGATTATATAAGCAAGCGATATGTATATATAGCCATGTAAATTCACAAGCAAAAATCCTGGCAAGCCTTTCTTGTGAAGTCCAATAATATCAGCCAGTGAATAGTCGTCTTTGCGAAGCCACAAATAAAACGATATAAAAAATGATACCATGAGATAACTGGCCAGTGCGTTTGGATACTGAAACGTCGAGTATATCCTCGCGTTCAGAAAGCCGTCTTTTATTTTAATCAATTCCGTTGCAACACCAAGACCGGCCAAAGAGGCAAGCATGCCGGCAAGACATATTACCTTCAGTACACGCAATGTATCCTTCTCGGTGATTACTATGTTTGTGATTATCCAGTATACAAAAAAATACAGCAAAGCTTTTACAACTTCATCAATTGCCAGTCCGGTGTTGGCGGGATTAATGCTGGATAATACATATACGACAGGCAAAGCAAGGAGAAAATAATCTACAGGGTGAGAAAATATTTGCCCGTTAGAGTTTAGCCATTTCCAAAGACAGGTAACCCAGAACAGAATGATTACTAATAAAAGCGCCTTCTGTTGCTCAACGGGAAAAAATAAGCCACGAAAAAAAGGAGTGAACACAATTAGCAGACAGATTCCCCAAAGAACCGTAATCCTTAAATAGCTGGCGGTATCAATCGTCTGGCTTTGTGCAGTGACAGTTGGTATCTCTATACCTGCTTTTTTTTTGGACATTAACTTTATACTCCTAAATATTCAAAAGACAAAAAGTATTTCTATGGTTCTGATACAAATTCCTGCATATTGTAACACATTTTGCGTTGTAAAATTTCCTTTTTTTTCTTCCCCTTTTCCTGCCTTAAGCATCAGGTATTGCCAGTTAAAATTTTCCATTTGAACTTTCATGGCCCTGCGGGTCACAGTTATAAATGATTGTAAGAAATATTCCATATACAGACCGGGCAACATCATTCAGTAACTATATGTTGTGCGTCATACTGTAAATAAAGTGTTTTTACGACAGCCTCCTGGGTGCCTTCATACGTTAATGTGACATATACTTCCTTTGACAAAGAAAAATATTGTTTTTTATGCAGGATTTTCATATTTTTTATAGAAATTATGGTAAAAGCATTCACTGCTTATATTTTTATTCCTAATTTTAAATTTAATTTTTAGAATTAATTACTGGCAACCCAATAGTAGTCCGGGTTTCAGTAATTAGTATTAGGCTAACAAAAAAGGGGGGGATATGACAGCTATTCAGATAGTTGAAACACATTATCATATAATAAAGGAAAGGAGTGAAAGGTATTTTGTTAACAAACCAGGGGAAGAAAAAACTGTCTCTGCTCATTATCCTGGCATTCGTCCTGACAATGGTCATGCCGGGACTAGCGTTAGCCGCTGTTTCGAATGGCAGCGTAAGTTTGTCAACTTACCAGGCAAATGCATCATGTAACTATACTGTTTATTTTGATAACAGCGCACCTTCCATCGTTTATCTAACGCTCTATAACAGCGCAGGTGGAACAGTTGCATTATTCCCTGCCGGAACTGGAACCCTAACCAATGCAGTTTATGTAAACGGTGCTGTAAGCTCAGCTGTCTACCAAGCAAGTACGGCTGCCATCAATAATGTACCAGCTGGAAGTTCGGTAGCGGTGAAAGTTTACGGCCTTACAAACCCTGCTGCTGGAAGTGATTATTATTTCGGTGTCGCCACCGTTAACTCAGTAGTCTATTCTGCATATTTCGACATAACGTCAAGCAGCAGTGGCAGCAGTAGCGGCAGCTCGACTACTACACCAGTTACACCAGTTACACCAACCTATCCGACAGCGCCCACAGCACCTGTAAGCGCGTCCATTAGTGGAGGTACATCCGCAACCGTAGCAACGGCCGACGGTACAGTATCCGTAACATTGCCGGCTGGCGCTGTTACCGGCGAAGGTACTGTTAGCATTACAGAAGTACCCAGCGGAGAGGTGCCGGCTGCAACCGCAGGTACTGTCGTACTGCAAATAGGCAGCAAGGTATTTGAAGTTACACTTACCGGCGCGCAATTAACCGGAAATGTAGCGCTGACTTTTGCTTTTGACACTACAGCTTTTACCGATGTACCCGCCGATCAGATTGGCCTGTACTACTACAATGAAACCCGCCAGGGCTGGGTATTTGTAGGCGGCAATGTTGACACAACCACCGGTAAAGTGACCGCTAACGTAAACCACTTTACTAAATTTGCCGTTATGGCTAATACAAAACTGCCCGTTCTTAGCGACTTGGCTTCCCATTGGGCGGCTGCCGACATTAAGAGGCTGGTAGGTATGATGGCCATTGGCGGCTATGCTGACAAAACATTTAAGCCGGATAACAAGATAACACGCAATGAATTTGCTACCATCCTGGCCAAAGCCATGGCCTGGAGCGCCAATTCCGCTGCGGCTGATAAATTTGCCGACAGCAGCAACATTCCAGCCTGGGCTAAAGGATCTGTTGGGGCAGCAGTTGCCAAGGGAGTAATCAATGGCTACACCGATGGTACTTTTGGTGGAGATCGTCTGATTACCCGCTCCGAAATCGCTGCCATGGTAGTAAAAGCTCTGGGCAAACCAGCATCCTCGAATGCACTGACATTTGCTGATGCTTCTACTGCTCCTGCTTGGGCAAAGGGTGCCATAGCTACTGCAGTGGCCGAAGGCATCATCAAGGGAATGCCTGGCAACGTCTATATGCCCAACAGCAATGCTACCCGTGCAGAATCCTCGACTATGATTGTTAGAGTTCTTAACAACCTGAAGATTTAGTTTAAAAAAAATAAGCGCCTCATCATGAGGCGCTTATTTTTTTGCTCCATAACGAGACCCCGTTAGGCACCATAAATATATTCGCTGCCTTTTCCGTTAGGTGCCTGGCACCACAATCAAGCGCTTATTAGTTAGCAGATACAGCCCACGGTTTTTGAAATGCCAATTTCATATAGGAGTGTTCTGCAACAATATTTAATCTAGCCAGTTTTGCTTCTGCCAATAATGATTCTTTATTCAAAAGCTGCTCACGAGTTATCATGCCCAGATCATATAATAACTGTGATACCCTTAGAGACTCAGCCGCCCCAGTTACTGACTTATCAGCTGCATTATAGCCGTCTTCCAAATTTATTACTGCATAATATAGCGCACGAGTAGCCAATCGAGCGGCATCCTTAGCAGTTGCAGAATTAAGTTCAGCCTCATTTTTATTTATTTGCCTAATTTTATAAGGTGTATATATCCCAGAGGCATACAACATATCATATGAGTATTTGGCAAGCTTAACGCTTTCGTCCAACTGCCATATGTTTGGGTTTAATTCAATAGCCCTTTGGACTTCTACTTCTAAATTATCTATTTCAAGAGGTTCAAATTTAATTTCATCGATTAGTAGCGGCCGTTCCTCAACCGAAAAACCAATGGCCTGGTTCAAAGCGTCATAAGCAGAATTTACCTCATTTTCCGATGCAGTTAAATCCGACTCCGCTTTTTCTACAAGCCTTTCTGCATCCGTTATAGCCTGCTGCGGCGAAGTCCCTTGCGAGACATCCGATGGAATCATACCAAGTCTGTTCATTGCCTGAACGCGTTGTAAATATAGTTTTGAATATGAAAGACCCAACTTTTTAGCGTTTAATTTTTCCAGTGCATTCTGAACATCCCAATACATTTTACAGGCATTTAAAACCTGCTTATCCTCTTCTGCAGCATATGATTTTTTACTCAATTCCCATGTCATATCAGAAGATAACAAATTATACCATGTATGTTCCTCCTCTGGCGAGTTAGAACCTGTTGTCGGTACATAGGATACTAAATCTGCATTATTATCACGCTGTTCTTCAGCCTTATCTATTGCGAGCTTTGCCTTTTTAACATCTTTACTGTTTTCTAAAACCTTTGTAATAACCTCGTTTAGAGTAAACCTTGCAGTATTCTGCTCGTCAGCCAGAGCTGACGAATTCATGAAACAAACAATTAAAAATAAAGAAATAATATAGATAAAAGGTTTCCTCAAGGCCCCCACTCCCAATCATTTGAGTTGGTTAATTATTTAACATATTTAATATATACCACCAAAAATACCTGCTGTCAAGGTATACGACATTAATAAAAGAGACCTCCCATAGGGGAGGTCTCTTCAAGAGGTAATACTACAGATCCATGCTCACTGTTTGTGTTGCTTCATCCCAACCTACTGTCGCTCCCAGTGCCTGAGCGATGAAGCGGAAGGGTAACATTGTACGTCCACTGTTCAGTTCAGCAGCGACATCCATGTTTATAGTAACGCCGTTTACCAACAGTGCTTTGCTGCCAATTTTCATTTGTGCAACTTTATCGCCCTTAAGAAGTGTTACAGTTTGGGCATTCGCATCCCAAATAATGTTATCTTCTGTTACGCCAAGCGCATCCGCTACATAACGAACAGGCAGGAAGGTACGACCGTCTTTTACATACGGAGCAACATCCATGGTCTTTTCTACGCCATTAGCATTATAAGTAGCTGAACCGATTACAAAGGAAGCAGAAGCTTTGTCACCCAGATTAATAGAGGTTATCAGGTTGGCGTTATTTACTGAGACAACTTCATCGCTAACAGCGCCTACTGCATCCAGCCCATCTCCGCCGATATTCAAAGAAATTGGTCCTTCCGGCACTGTACGGTCAATATTGTACACTATACCGGAAACTTTAATGGTAGATGCTACATCACTTGAATTATCCACATCGATGCAAACATCGGCCTTATCGGTACCTGCTACGAAGTCAAGAGTATCGGCATCAAGCTCAAGATCACCAGAGGTTACTTCTATCGTGGGAAGCTTAGCAAAGGAAATCCCATTCGGGCAGCTTAATTGTAGTGTTTCGTTTCCTGCTGCATCCATTAACGCACCAGCCGCATTTTCCGTGATAATAATATCACCGGCTGCTTGACTTAAAGTACCGAGCTTAAGGTCCACAGGAGTTGACTCAGCCTTGACAGGTGCAATGGCTTTGGCAACGACAATCTTTTTCTCTAACCCTGCAGTACCGGACAGTTCAATTTCAACATCTCCCACGAAGTTTTCAGGAACATCAATGGTCATGTTCTCCTGCTCGAAATCTGTACGGGCTGCTGTTGCTGCAGCAATGGTAAACCTTACTTTTTCATCGCCAGCTGTGGTGTCGGTTACGGTCAGGCCGTCGCCGCCGGGAACTGTGTTCCAGTCAACATTGTTGGGAAGTTCAGCGTTAATTGTACGGCCCGCGACCAATGAACCTGCCGCACCTTCTTTGATGGTAAAGTCAGCAATATCCTGGTCTGCCTGTCCGGCTATAACGGTAGGCACATCGCCTTCAACCTCGGCGTCCAGTGTTAAGTCGCCGACTTCACCTATGGTTATTTCGGTTGTTGTTAACTTGTTGCCGCTAACTGTGACTTTCAGGTCACCAGCTTCAACATCCGCACCGATATCGACGTTGGTAGTAATAATGATGCTGCCTGCCGTAGTAGATGCGGTGGTTATCGGGAATTCCAGGGTGCGGGTTCCGTTACCGGTCAACGCACCAACGACCATGCCGGTCGGTAAAGACGCAATAGCTGTACCAGGAACGTTCCAATCGCAATCTTTCGGCAGTTTAATTTTAATGTTGCCGTCAGTAGTAGTAAGAGCACCTGCTCCGGTTTCTTTAATCTTAATTTGTCCCAGCGCAGTGGTTGAGTCAGCCTGTACGTCAGGTGTGCTTAAGGCTGAAACAGTTCCACCGCCAGAAGCTGTGGTACCAATGATGTGTTTAGCATTAACGAAACCGCCGGAAGTATTCTCAACTTCCGCCAGGATATCGCCTGAGGTGCCGCTGGTAATGTCAACTGTACCGCCGGCAACGGCGCCAAAGTAGAATACCAACCAGGCGTAGGTTCCTGTGCCGCCGGTGGTAACTTGTACTGTCAGGTGCTTGACGCTACCTGAAACAAATGCCACAGCCGTAATGCGGTTTCCAGCAATAGCGGGGTCGGTTCCGAAGAGGGGAGTTGCAGTCGATGTAAGACCACCGGCACCACCAACGGTGGTATTAATATAGTTAGCAATGGTTCCTGCTGTTGGCGCGGTGCTGAATTCAACGCCATCCGGCAGGTTAATTGTAATTTGGGCATTGTTAGCCAACGCGCCGACAGTTGTTTCGCTTTCTTTCAGTTGCAGGGTGCCGAGAACCTTGTTGTCGCCTGAGGTAACACTTGGAACATTCTGAGCCGCGGAATCATCAGAAGCCGCTGCAGCCGGTACAGCCATGGGAACTAACATGGCTGCCAACAGAGATAGTGTCAGAAGAATAGAAAGTAATTTTCTGCTTCTTTTCAAGAATTTTTCCTCCTTATTAGTTAAATAAAATTTGCTTTTTGCCACGGGTACCGCTTATCCGGTATGCCGCCGGCGGTTTAACCATCCCTCCCCTTCAAGATCTCACAATATTTGCTGAGTTTTGGCCGCGATTGGTGCTGCGTCTGGGATACGTTTAGCCGGGCCGTCCAACTGATTGGTTGGATATAGCCAAGGTGGTGAATTCTACACCAGAGGCCAATATCCTTCCTGCACTGGGAATCTTTCTGCGTTTTACCTGTTCAGTTAGACAACCGGAACAGGTTTAAGGTTCCATGGTTTATAAAAATTTTTCAACTTACTATTTATTAACAACAAAATATACGAAGGAGAAAAAACTTTTACAACGAAATATATATAAAATATTAGTCCGTGGGGTTTCCTCTGGTGGAACTTTCACGGTATTATTTTTGTCTAAACGGTGTCGGCGGGAATAAGCCGGCTCCGGAGGAGTGAATCCTTTGGATCAGATATCGAATAGAATTATGAGTAATAATATAGTAGAGTTGATAATGCGTTCTCAAAGAGGCGAGGTAGATTCCTTCGGCAGTCTGGTAAATATATACCAGAGCAAAGTTTTAGGACTCTGCCTGAAACTTACCGGCAACCGGAGCGACGCGGAGGATTTGGCACAGGAAGTTTTTTTAAAGTCTTTTAGATCCTTAAAGGGATTTCGCCTGGAGGCTGATTTCGGTACCTGGCTGCACAGGATAACCGTAAATATGTACCTCAATTACAAAAAAAAGAATTCAAAGGTTACTATATTCTATATCGATGACCCGGTAAAGACGGACACAGGTGAGATTAACCGGGAGATACTGGACGAAAGCGCCGACCCTTCACAAGAGATAGAGGAAAAGGAAGACAGGAATGTCATTAAGCAGGCGCTTGACAGTCTCTCCCCGGAGCACAAAGCGGTATTGGTGCTGCGCGAAATTGAAGGCTATTCCTACGAGGAAATAGCCCAAATTACCCAGAGTTCACTGGGCACGGTGAAATCCAGAATGAACCGGGCCAGGCAGGCGCTTAAGGAAAAGATACTCCAGACAGGTATGACAAAAGCCGGAAAGGGGGGGGAAATATGACAAGAAAATACACCGTCGGAAATAAAAGCTGCTTTGAAGTCAGGGAGCTATTTTCACCCTGGCTGGACGGTGAAATTACCCCCGAAGATGCAAATATACTGGAGAAACATATACAAAGCTGCCCCCCTTGTAAAACAGAGCTGGAATCCTGGCAGTCCATATCGCATTCGCTTCAAGGCTTCACGTATTCGGCTGATCCCCCGCCAGGCTTTGCAGCACAGCTAATGAACAGGATAATAACGGAGCAAAAACCGGAGAAATACGGCTTCATCAAAACCTGGCACAAGACCATTGCTGCAGCAGCAGCGGTTATATTATTCGCAGGATCAGTAGGCATCGCCAATAATTTCATGCCGGAGAAAAAGAACAATAACATAGTAATGAAAAGCAACCGGACTGCCCAAACTGCCGTGGTCGACAACAATAAAAAGCATGCTGAGCCGGAGGCGCATTTAAATACGTCGGCGAACAATAGGCCCGACACAGCGAATGACAGTAAAAGCGATGCTGTAGCACCAGATGCTGCAGTGCCGGAAACCGCAGCGCCGGACAATCCCAAAGCAGAGGCGCGGGTTGTAGTTGCTCAGGAATTTGCCCTCTTTGACAATGAGATTACAATTAAAAGCACATTATTGAAACTGTCCTCCGATGACCCCATAGGAACCATCGCCAAGGCTGCCGCTAAAACGAACGGGAGCGGTGCGGTATCACAGATAATATCCGCTCAGAATACTGGTGGCAAGGAAGTTAGCATAACATCGATAACAGTACCGGAAGCCGCAAGCGCTGAACTAATGAATTACTTCATGTCTTTAGGCCCGGTAATAGACAAATCAGATGAGGCCAAGGATATAACCTACAGGTATAAAGAAGCTTTGGCCAGGCAGCAAGAGCTGGCGTCGCTGATAAACAACTCCCAGGCAGAAAACGCATCCTACCGGACGGAGTTTGACAGCCTGAGCAAACAGCTGCAGGAATGGCGGGAACAGGCTACAAAACACACAATAATACTGTGGATAGAAAAAGGCCAGGGGAATTAACCCCCGCCCTTTTCAAATTCATCCATTATTCTTGCCAGCGCTACTATCGTTTCCGCTCTGGTAGCGCCCTCCAAGGGGGCCAGCATTTCGTCCGGCTTTCCTTTTAATATACCTGACATATATATATTCTCTATGGAACTTCTGGCCCAGGGCGGTACGCTGTAAACATCCCGAAAGGATTTTGACGCGTTTTCGGTATTTATTTTTAGTTTCTGCCTCAGCTTCTCCAGAACCACCGCCAGTTCCGCCCGGCTGACTGTTTGTGAAGGCTTGAAGGAACCATCATTATAAGGCGTGAGTATTCCCATGTAGCCGGACCAGTATACCCCGGGCATCGCCCAGTCAGAGATTTCCTTTTTATCGGTATATTTCACAGCCGCCCCGGCTTTTTCCCTCCAGCCGAAACAGTTGGCAAGCAGAACCGCCAGTTCCTCCCGGGTTATCTTCCTGTCCGGCTGCAAGGTGCCGTCACCGTACCCAAGGACCCTGCCTTTGGCCGAAAGTTTCAGTATGTCGTCTTCAGCCCAGTGCCCCGATATATCGGTAAAGTTCCTTTCCGCACCCACATTTATTTCGATATACCTGCCGGTTACGGCCCCGGTATGGCGGTTTACCGCCACTAGCCTGACAACATTTTCGTCCGGCGCCGGAATAAAGGAATAAGTGAAGTCTCCCCTTTCGTCGGGCGCCATTTCCACCCTGGTTCCCCCGGTGCGCCAGATATAGACCACATCCCCGTTTGTATTGCCTCCGATGAAATACCGCTTGTTTAAAGGCAGGGCTATGTATTTTATAGCTGGTTCATCTTCGGGATAGGTTTCCAAGGTTTTTAAATAGGCTATAACATGATTCCCTTTTGAAGTGTACAATGATAAGGCGTCTATTTTCTCATCGGGAAGGAAATCTCTTTCTGCAACCGGGTATCCCGATTTCTCCAGTCCCGTCAGTGGGCTGATAAGTATTTTACTCCCATCCCTGAACGCCACTTCTCCATCAGATATAGAGGAAATCCTGCCTTCAAATTGTTCAGCCTTTTCAGCCACCTGGACTGCAGTTATTTCCGACCCCAAAGGGGTCAGCACCAGCCTGGCCCAGGTGTCCGTGCCTAAGGTTTCAATACTGTCTTCGGCGTTCCAGCGGTTTACCCTGAGATTTTCGGAATACCTGTATACTTTGAAGCCGTCCTTTATGTCGTTGAAATATATTGTCTGGTCCTTGCGGCTGATAAATACTATCTGGCCATAAGAAACCTTTGTACAGGCAGTAATTCCCAGCACTGTATCCGTGCCGGGCTGAAGGACCGCACTGATCATGTACCCCGGCTTTAAACCACCCGGCTGCGACATAATATCATCAACATATACTGACGACCCGGAAAAAATACTGTATTTTTTTCCATTGTCCAGTACCATTTCCCCCCGGCCAACGTCAATACTCATCAGCATGCCCAGTACCACATCCCTGCTGATTTTGATACTTTGAACTTCAGAAGTAAGGGGGTTAGCTACCAGGGTAACCGACATGCCGGGCAGCACTTCCGGCTGCATAGCGCCGTCCACGGGCCCGAAAGCGTCCAGCAGGGGGTCGGAGTCCCGGATGTTATAGGTGTTTAAGTAGGCAACTAATGGGGAAATTTTATAATTACTGCTGTTGCCCGCAAGTCTTAGGCTGTTGTCGGCCACACTAACGCCCGACACCTTGCCGCTAGTCACCTCATAATCGACACGGATGCTGTGCAGTTTCTGTGTAACCGGATCCACCACCGCCACCAGGACGGCGCCGGGGGGTATTTCCTCAACGCTTTTCGATGTCTGGCCGTTGATCGTAATACCGGCACTCACATCCTGGTAGTATCCTCCCGTCCTCTGCTCCCTGCCGGCCTCAAACCAGATGTTGCCCCGGGAGGTAAGTCTCACCTGCACTCCTGGCGGCCGCCAGATGTTTCCTATTATGTACTTTGTTTTATTGATCAGGTATTCCCTGAATCCAGGGCTGATTTCCTTTTTGGAATCAGTGGTACTTCCGTTCGCCAGCAGTTTTACGGCGGACGGGTCCTGCCCTGCTTTATTACTGTCTTCACCAATTACCGCTGATGCCGGTAATTGGCCAAAAGCCAGGGCATATTTCTGGCCGGAGGGGCTTTTCTGATTATCCACCGAGGTTGCCCATACCCTGATGGTGTAATTTCCTGCTTCGGGCTCTTCTATATATACCTGCTCTACATTGTTGGTACTATCCGGAGAGCCGGTTTTTAAAAAACCGTTCCCTGGGAGTTTCTCACCACTGGGGGAAATTATCTCCAGATCCAGGTTGTTTATCAGCGTTTGATCCGCTTCCGGGGAAGCCTCAGGATCACTCCAGGCCAGGGTAGCTTTAAACGGCCCGTCTTCTTTCTTTACTTCAAATTTGTATTCCCTCATCATTGCCGTTTGCAGGCCGGAGCCCTCGTCCACCGCCTCCAATCTTTTTTCCGCAAAAGATATGGCCGTCCCGGTCAAGTCAATGATTCCGAATCCCTGCCTGGACGGACCGTTTTCCGCCCTGGCCCCGTTAATTAGTACTGCTTTAAGCAGTGCCGCCGAAGGAGATGCTATGGAAAGATCTTTCTGCAGCATTTCTCTGGTCAGAGCTGCCGCTCCCCCGGCCACAGCCGCAGCCATGCTGGTACCCTGCATTCTCAGGTATTGTGGAAAGCCCGGTAGGTTTCCCGGAATCTCAGTGGATTTTGCTGATACTATAGAGGTGCCCGGAGCCAGCAACTCAGGCTTTATTCTGCCGTCAGCCGCCGGACCGCGGCTGGAAAAGGCCGCAGTTGCGCTGGTGTCTGTGTTCTCGGGGTCCAGGGCCGGGCGCGGACTGCAGGATGCCCCAACTACCAGCGCGTTTTTACTGTTGGCCTCAGAGGTGAGTGACCCTGCTCCGGGACCGCTGTTGCCGGCCCCGAGCACCACCAAAAAGTCTCTGTATCTATTTACGAATGCGTCAATATTCTGGGCATTTCCGCCATAACAGTTTTTCCCTCCGCCCCAGGCATCCACATGAATCCGTGCACCTGCGGCATAAGCCGGCAGAAAAAGTTTCTCTGGCAGGGGAGGCTTTATTTTGTTTTCTTTATCCAATATTCCCTGGAAGTATATGCTTGCTTCGGGGGCTACCCCCTTGAATTTACCGTCTGACGCCGCCCCTGTGCCGGCAATGGCAGCCGCCATGTGAGTGCCATGGCCGAGCGAGTCGTCCACCCTTTCCCGTTCCGCCCAGGATTTAAGCATGATTACTTTAGGCTTTTTGCCGGGCGTGCTCTGCAAATCAGGGTGTATATCGTCCATGGACCCCTTGTCCAATCCGCTGTCGGCAATAGCCACTACCTGTCCTTCACCGGTGAGTCCCCCGGTATTAATAAAACCTGGGGCATTCAGCGCCGCAGCGCCGATTATTTCCCTGGAGCGATCATTTAATAAATGTATGTCATTATAATCACGATTAACTGCCGGGATGGCTATCATCGCTAAAGCCGCCGCCAGGACTATTATTCTATTTCTCAAGGAAAGTCCTCCTGAATCCAGACAAATGTTTCACATCAAACCGGCTTGCCCAAAAATACACCTCATAAGTATGACGTTTTTAAACGAGGAATTGTTACACAAAACAATAGAACATCGCATAAAAATAGCAGGATTATTACAACCTGCCGATTACCTTGATTTGTCTTGTTTATGGTATTCGACACAGTTCATCCTGTTCCTGCTGAATTGGTTAACTTTTTTAATTATATACTATCTTAACTATATTGACATGTTCCGCCACAATTCGAGCATCTTAGAGTATTGCTAATGAAGAGGGCGGCTTTTAGCCGCCCATTGATGAATAATTTTTATTGTATCCTTTAATTGACCGCGCCGCATCCTTGGAATTGGCCAGTATGTTAATCATGCCCAGTGCCCTGCCGGTGCCCATGGCCACGCAGGAGAGGGGATCTTCGGCCAGGTTCACCGCCAGGCCAGTCTCATGGCTGATCAGCTTGTCCAGCCCCTGCAGCATCGCACCGCCGCCGGTTATCACAATGCCCTTGTTCACTATGTCGGCGGAAAGCTCCGGCGGTGTTTGCTCCAGCACTTCCTTCACCGCCCCCACCACAGCTTCCAGTGTTTCCCTGATGAACTCGTGCACCCGGGTGCTGGTAATGGTAACGGCTCTGGGCAGCCCGCTGACCAGATCCCGGCCCTTTATTTCGTAGGTTTTTTCCTGGGAATCGTTGGGATAGGCGGTGCCTATCTCTATCTTGATCTCCTCCCCGGTACGCTCTCCGATAGCCATGCTGAATTCCCGGCGAACGTAGCGGACGATGGCCTCGTCAAATTTATCACCACCGACCCTGAGTGACTTGCTGGTAACTATCCCGCCCAGGGAAAGCACGGCCACATCGGTGGTGCCGCCGCCTATGTCCACCACCATGGTCCCGGAGGGCTCGGATATGTCCAGTCCGGCGCCTAATGCGGCGGCCAGAGGCTCTTCGATGACGTAAGCGGCCTTGGCCCCGGCCTGTATGGCGGCCTGGCGGACGGCGCGCTCCTCCACACCGGTAACCCCAGAGGGGATGCAGACCATGATCCGCGGGCGGCTGAAGAATTTTCTAAGCCCGGATTTAACAATAAAGTAGCGAAGCATTTTTTCCGTGACGTCGTAATCGGCAATAACCCCTTCCTTTAAGGGCCTGATGGCCACTATATTGCCCGGGGTGCGGCCCAGCATCCGGCGGGCTTCAGAGCCCACAGCTATGACCCTGCCGTTGTCCTTGTTGATGGCCACCACCGACGGCTCTCTTAATACGATCCCTTTGCCCTTTACGTAAACCAGCACGTTGGCGGTACCCAGATCAATTCCTATATCCGTGGTAAACATAGAAAGAATTTTCCCCTTTCGTTAAAGCGATCCGGCATCCGGATCGCATCCGTGAACATATGGTGGAAATATTCTACAAATTCAGGGAAAATCCTCTATCTAAGGATCATATTATGCCAAATCTTTATATTTTTTTCTGGTGGCTTCGCCGCCCCGCAGATGCCGTTCCGCTTTGTTATATTCTAGTACTGCTTTTATTTCCCTGGCCATTTCTTTATTCAGCGAAGGCAGCCGCTCCGTCATATCCTTGTGCACTGTGCTTTTGCTGACTTTGAATACATTGGCCGCCTGCCGCACCGTGGACTGTGTTTCCAGTATATAGGCGCAAATATCCAGCACCCGTTTCTGTATGTATTCCTGCATCGGCTTACTCCCTCCCCGGTGTTCGGGATTGGAGTTCCGTTGTACCAGCAGGGTTTTGTGTTGCTTTGCCCATTGGTTCACCCCTCCCCGGCAATAACTATTAAATGTATATGCTGGGCTTGGGTTTAAATATCCCGGGAGCGAAATAAATACCGCCTCGTTATGAGGCGGTATTTTAAGGAAACAGAAAAAAAAGGGCCTTCGGCCCTATCTTAATTTTAAAAGGGGCTACCGCCCCTCGGGACTATCGGTCCCTCACCCCGGGTCTAAGGAAAGGGGACACACCTCTCTTTTGAGCCATGCTCTAGCGTCGGAGGAATGTCCCCACTGACTACTGCCCTGAAAATAAGTTTAGGGAAATGTCATCCTGAGCGTTAGCGAAGGATCTTGGATTCTTCACTTCCCCCATGTCTCGCTTTATTCTTGCTTTATTATTTCCACGCCTGTGTAATAATGCTTTAGTATTTCCCGGTAATCTCTGCCCTTCAAGGCCAATCCCTTGACCCCGTACTGGCACATGCCCACTCCGTGGCCGTAGCCCACTGTTTCCACCGTTAAACCTCCTGGCCCCGGTAAGAGACGGAAGTTAGTGGAGCGCAGCCCCAGGTAATCCCTCAAAGTAACGGCGGATATCATTTCCCCGTTAACTTGCACCGTTTTCGGACGGCCGGTGGAAGTTTTGTCCACCACCTCTATAGCGGGTAGTTTATTGCTCCCCGCCGTCACCGGCAGGGCTTCCTGCTTAAGTTGCAGGACCTCTCTCACCTTTTCCGGAGTAAGCAGCACCGTGCGCTTTGGTTCCGGATCGGCATCATAGGGACATTCCACCGCTTTGAGGTATGGTATGTCAAAGCGCCAGACATCGGCGGCGTTCTCCGTCCCGGCCCCGCCGCAGGAAGAGTGGTAAACGGGATCGATGATTTCCCCCTGGTAGATTATAATATCACCCTTGGTGGCGTTTACCGCCCTTTTAATTTTCAGGTAGTTTTCGTAGAAACCCAGGGTGCCCCAGCGCTTTTTCATTTCTTCGCTGCTAATCCAGGCCTGACATTGCCTGGAATCGTCGCTTACATCCGCCCCAGGATAAACGGGGTTAACCAGCTCCCCCGCACCCATGCGCTTAAGCACATAGGTGCGGGCAGCCACGGCCTGGGCTTTCAACGCTTCCATGGGAAAAGCCGCCGGCATTTCCGCCGCCACCACCCCCACCAGGTAATCCTCCAGGGGAATGTTTACTATTTTGTTTTCCCTGTGCAGGTAAAGACTGACGACTGTGCCGGATCCGCTGATTTTGGCCGGGCTGAACCAGTTAATAGCCGCGGGTATGCCCAGCATCAGCAATATTATTAATAATGTAGATATAATAACTGTTTTTTTCATGATAAAATATTTTTCCTCCTGCGGCGCGGGATGCCTGTCCTATTTTTATGCGCCGCGGGCCCGTTTTATGTCTGCTCCCAGGGATTTTATCTTGTCCACCAGGGACTCGTAACCCCGGTCGATGTGCTGCAGGTTGGAAATTTCAGTTTCCCCCCGGGCAGCCAGTCCTGCCAGCACCAGGGCTGCCCCGGCCCTCAAATCCGTGCATTTCACTCTCGCCCCGGTGAGCTGCTTTACCCCCTGCACAATGGCCGTACGACCGCTGACCTTGATCTTGGCACCCATTCTTTTCAATTCGTTCACGTGCATGAAACGGTTTTCGAAAACCGTTTCCGTAATGACGCTGGCCCCTCCCCTGGACACAGACATCAGCGCCATGAACTGAGGCTGCATATCCGTGGGGAATCCCGGGTAAGGCATGGTTTTGATATCGGCGGGCTTTACTTTTTCCGGGGCCACCACCTTTGCCCAGGTGTCTCCCCTTACCACGTTAACCCCAGCCTCCTGGAGTTTGGCCAGCACCGGGGCGATATGGTCGCAGATGACATTTTCCACGGTCACTTCCCCCCCGCTGATAGCCGCTGCGATCATAAATGTGCCTGCCTCAATACGGTCTGGTATGACGTTGTATATGGCCCCGTAAAGTTCGCTGACACCTTCAATCCTTATAACTTTGGTACCGGCTCCCTTGACACTGGCCCCCATGGCGTTTAAAAAATTAGCCAGGTCCACAACCTCCGGCTCTTCGGCTGCATTCTCGATAACGGTTTTGCCTCTGGCCAGGGAGGCCGCCATGATCAGATTTTCCGTAGCCCCCACGCTGGGAAAGTCCAGGTAAATTCTGGAGCCGATAAGTTTTCTTGCCCTGGCCTCTATGTACCCGTGCCCCTGGATTATCTCGGCACCCAGCAGGCAAAACCCTTTCAGGTGCAGATCTATGGGCCGGCTGCCGATGGCGCAACCGCCGGGCAGGGCTATCCTGGCCCTTCCGGTCCGGGCCAGCAGTGGCCCCATCACCAGGAAGGAGGCTCTCATTCTGCGTACAAAGTCGTAGGGCGCCTCGGTCTGCCTGATGTCAGGCACGTATATTTTTAACCCGGGGCCTTCTTTTACTACCTCGGCCCCGAGGTATTCAATAACTGAACAAATAGTTTCCACGTCCGCCAGAGCAGGTACTTCCTCTAGCAAACACGGTGTTTTGGCCAGCAGCGTGGCGGTAATGACCGGCAAAACCGCGTTTTTGGCCGGGCTTACCTTGACACTGCCGGATAATCTTTTACCCCCGGTAATCACGAGCCTGTCCAAATTTTTGTCTCCTTTCGCTAGGGACAGTTATCTTTAGTTTTGACAGAATATGCCTATAATAAAACATTTATGCCAACAAAGTAAAAGGTTGTCCCTTTTTTGTTTGCCAGCAAATCCCCAGGAATGAAAGAAGTATCTTTTCAAAATATATCGGATAAGATATAATATAGACCATGAAGAAGTGGAGATCCCGGGGACGTTTGTTCTTCTCCACGGGTTTATCAAAAAAACGAACAAGACGCCCAGTTCAGAACTGGAGATCGCACTCAGCCGTATGAAACAATATCAAGGAAGGTGATTCAGATGAAATGGAGCGACGCAAAACGTCTGATTAACTCCAATCCCGAAGTACTCAGGGAGTTGAAGGAAAATGAAGTGGAATACCAGCTTGTCCGCGAAATGCTTCGGCTGCGCCAGGAGAATAATCTGACCCAAAAGGATCTGGCCGAACTCGTCCATACACGACAATCCAACATTTCCAGGTTGGAAAGCGGAACCTACAATCCTTCGGTCCAGTTTCTCGACAAAATCGCTAAAGCAACAGGCAAGAAACTCAAGATAGAGTTCATCTAAACCATGCAAGAGACAGTTTTTACACCGTAAAAAAAAGCCGGTATGCTTTGGCATACCGGCTTTTTTTGCTTTTCTCAACATAAGTTAATAAGTTAGGTGCCTGGCACCTTTGGCAGACCCTCAATATTGACACGTATTATTAATACGTGCTATTATGGAATTGTAGGAGGGGTGGAATTGAAAAGCTTCTCATCAAGAGAAATAATTAGAATAATAACTGAAGATGGATGGAATCATGTGGCTACTGCCGGCGACCACCACCACTTCAAACACCCCACCAAGCAAGGTAAAGTTACAGTAACCCATCCATTGAAAGACATCCCAATAAAAACAGTAAAGAGCATATTAAAACAGGCGGGAATTACAATTCAGTAATTCCCGCCAATAAAAAAACTAAAAGGAGATAACTCAAATGTCTAAAGATAAATACATCTTTCCTGCCATTTTCGATTATGCTGACGATGGCATTTCTATCGAATTTCCCAATTTACCTGGTTGTTTACCCTGCGCTCATACCACAGAAGAAGCATTTAAAAATGCCAAAGAAGCTCTGGGTCTCCATCTCTGGGGCATGGAGCAGGACAACGATCCTATTCCCGAAGCTACACCTGTAGAAAATTTGCGTCCGGAGCCTAGTCAGGTAGTGGTTCTCATTGAAGTCTGGATGCCCGCCTTTCGGGAATCTATAGAAAATAAGGCCGTGAAAAAGACTCTTACAATTCCCAAGTGGCTTAATGACTTGGCTGAACGGGAGAATATAAATTTTTCCCACATTCTTCAATCGGCATTAAAAAATCACCTCGGAATTGAGTTTTTTAAACCTCCAGTTAAAAAGCAGCCTTAAAAAACTGCATGTCAAAAAGCCGGTACGCTATCGCGTACCGGCTACTCTGTCACATCTATAACAAATCAATTAGTTCGTCTACTGTCAAACCTGCCTGTTCTATAACGCTTTTCAAAGTTTTAGGGGGAATCGTGTCTTTAGAATGAACCGGTACTGTAACTAACCTGCTACCTGAGCGATACAGATGATGGTGACTGCCCTCTATGTTGATTACGATGAAGCCAGCCCTTTTTAATGCTGAAACCACTTCTTTTCCCGTAACCCGTGGCAATCTCGTCATGAGATATTCACAGATATCTCGGCAATGTCCACATCACTTTCTGGTATAGGCTCGCCAATAATCTTTAATGCTTTTAAATGACCACGTATTGCTTCCTGTGCCCTTTCCAACGCTTCTTCTCTTGTGCTGCCGTGGGTAAAGCAGCCGGGTAAGGAGGGAACGTATACATGAAAGGCATTTCCCTCATTATCCCAATCAAGTACTACTTTAAATCTTCGTTCCATTGGCAACCCTCCCCTAAAATTGGTTAATTGAACTACCACTTTAAGCTAAATATATATTATTCACCATCACATGTCAAAAAGCCGGCACGCTATCGCGTACCGGCTTTTTTGCTTTACTCTACATAAGTTAATAAGTTAGGTGCCAGGCACCTAACTTATTAACTTATTTTACTGCAGGACTTTTAGCCTGTTCAGTGCCCGCTGCAGAGCCATTTCAGCCCGCAACACATCAATATCGGCTGATTTGGCGGCAAGACGCTGCTCAGCCCTGGCTTTGGCGGCCTCAGCCCTGGCGCGGTCGATCTGGTCGGACCGCTCGGCGGAATCGGCCAGTACTGTAACCCGGCTGTTGCGCACTTCCACAAACCCGCCGTTTATCGACATTTTGAAGGTCTTGCCTTCCTGCTGCACCCTCATCACGCCGACTTTCAGGCCGCTCATGAGGGCAACATGGTCGGGCAGTATACCCAGTTCGCCCACTACGCCGGGCACAACCACGAAGCGCACATCTTCGCTGAATAACTTCTTCTCGGGAGTGACAACTTCCAGGCGTTGTGTTTTTTCCGCCATGTCTTATACACTTCCCTCTGACAGCTGTTTTCCTTTCTCCACCACTTCTTCAATGCCGCCTACCATGTAGAATGCATCCTCAGGCTGGTTATCGTGCTTGCCGTCAAGAATTTCCTGGAAGCCGCGGATGGTATCCTTGAGGGTGACGTATTTGCCAGGCCTGCCGGTGAAGTTTTCAGCCACGTTAAAGGGCTGGGACAGGTACTTTTGCAGCTTCCTGGCCCGGGCCACGGATAGTTTGTCCTCGTCGGAGAGTTCCTCCATACCGAGGATGGCGATAATATCCTGTAATTCTTTGTAACGCTGCAGCACTGTTTGCACACCACGGGCCACTTTATAATGCTCTTCGCCCACTACGTTGGGGTCAAGAATCCTTGAACTGGAGTCCAGCGGGTCCACCGCAGGATAGATACCCAGGTCGGAAATCTGACGGGAAAGCACCACGGTGCCGTCCAGGTGAGCAAAGGTTGTGGCAGGGGCCGGGTCGGTCAAATCATCGGCGGGCACGTAAACGGCCTGCACGGAGGTAACCGAACCCTTCTTGGTAGATGTGATCCGCTCCTGCATCTGGCCCATTTCAGTAGCCAGGGTAGGCTGGTAACCCACGGCGCTGGGCATCCGGCCTAAGAGAGCGGACACCTCGGAACCGGCCTGGGTAAAGCGGAAAATGTTGTCGATAAACAGCAGGGTGTCTGAGCCAAGCTCATCACGGAAATACTCGGCCATGCACAGTCCTGTGAGCACAACCCGCAAACGTGCTCCCGGGGGCTCATTCATCTGGCCGAACACTAGAGTAATCTTGTCCAGAACGCCTGACTCGTGCATTTCACGGTAGAGGTCGTTACCCTCACGGGTACGCTCACCCACACCGGCAAAAACCGACATGCCGCCGTGCTGCTTGGCAACGTTGTTGATAAGTTCCTGAACGATAACGGTCTTGCCCACACCGGCGCCGCCGAACATGCCTACCTTACCCCCTTTAAGGAAGGGTACCAGCAAGTCGATAACCTTGATGCCGGTTTCCAGCTGCTCGTCTTTGGTGGACTGCTCCACCAGCGGTGGGGCCGGGCGGTGAATGGGATAAGTGCTTTCGCTCTTAATATCCCCTGCCATATCAATGGGTAATCCCAACACATCCACCAGACGGCCCAGAACAGCCTTGCCCACGGGAACGGTGATAGGGCTTCCGGTATCTGTAACTTCCATGCCCCGCACCAGACCATCGGTGGCGGTCATGGCAACTGTACGTACACTGTTGTTGCCCAAGTGCGAAGATACTTCCAGGGTAAGGGGAATCTGGTCGGGCCTGGCTACCTTCAGGGCGTTATAAATTTCAGGAACTTCGCCGGGTGGAAAGCGTACGTCCACCACAACGCCAATGACCTGAACTATATGACCAACGCTCATTAGCTAATTCGTACCTCCTTCTCCGGGGTTTGAATATCCACTGTCTTATTATGCGGCACATAAACCGCTATCCGGCAACCGGAATATCCCAGTTACTCCAGTGCCGCGGCGCCACCCACAATTTCGGAAATCTCCTTGGTGATGGCGTCCTGACGAATACGGTTCATGGTCAGGGTAAGCTTGGAAATCATATCCGAAGCGTTCTTGGTGGCGTTATCCATCGCCGACATCCGGGCGCTGTGCTCACCGGCCTTGGATTCCAGTATGCCCTGGAATACGGTGTTAATCACGTACTTGGGCAGCAGCGCGCCCATTACTTCTTCCGCCGAAGGCTCGTAGATGTAATCCACCAGCTTGTTGGCATCCCCTGCCTCCGCTTGCGGAGGCTCCGCGGGGAGCAGCTTTACCATCACGGGCTTCTGTACCATAACGTTGACAAATTCGCTGTATACAACGTACACGGCATCAAATTCGCCGGAGGAATACTTCTGGATAATAAATTCCCCTATTTCCCTGGCCTGGGCCGCATTAACGTTTTCACCCAAGCCAACGTATTGCTGAACAATGTTGTAGCCGCGCTTGCGGAAAAAGTCCCGCGCCTTACGCCCGATGCAAACCAGGCCGGCATCAGGATGATTCTTCATCTCCAGCGCTGCCTTACGAATTACATTGCTGTTAAAGCCGCCACACAGTCCGCGGTCGGCAGTGATAACCACGTAAACCACGTTCTTGGGTTCACGAACTTCCAGCAGGGGATGCTTTACACCCCTGGTGGCCGAACCTACCCGGCCGAGGACATCCATAAGCCTCTTGGCATATGGCCTGGCGGCGACAACCGCATCCTGCGCCCGGCGCATTTTGGCGGCCGATACAGCTTTCATGGCCTTGGTTATCTGCTGGGTATTTTTAATACTTTTAATACGGCGCCGCAGGTCTCGTATATTCGCCATCTATTTTTTCACCACCTCGCCGTTAAATAACGGTATAACAGGTTTGTTAGCTTGCCTTACTTCGCAAATATGCTTTTGAATTCCTTAATAGCAGCAATAAACTTTTCTTCGACGTCCTTATCAAGAGCTCCGGACTCAGCAATTGCTTTGCCAATCTCGGGCTTGCTGGCCTTCATATATTTCAGGAACTCAGCTTCAAAACTCAGTACCTTATCCACAGCCAGGTCATCAAGATAGCCCTTGGTCGCAGTGTACACGGACATTACCTGATCTTCCACGGACATGGGCACAAACTGACCCTGCTTCAATAGTTCCATCATGCGCTGGCCACGGGTCAAACGGGCCTGGGTCGACTTGTCCAGATCGGAACCGAACTGAGCAAAGGCCGCCAGCTCACGGTACTGGGCCAGGTCCATGCGGAGACCCCCGGCCACCTGCTTCATGGCTTTGATCTGGGCCGCGCCACCCACACGGGATACAGAAATACCCACGTTAACTGCGGGTCTCTGACCGGCGTAGAACAGGTCGGGCTCCAGGAAAATCTGGCCGTCGGTAATGGAGATAACGTTTGTGGGAATATAGGCCGATACATCACCGGCCTGGGTTTCAATAACCGGCAAAGCGGTCATGGAGCCGGCGCCTTCGGCGTCGGACAGCTTACAGGCCCGCTCCAATAGCCGGGAGTGCAGGTTAAACACGTCACCGGGGTAGGCCTCACGTCCGGGAGGACGCCGCAGCAGCAGTGAAAGCTCACGGTAAGCGGCAGCCTGTTTGGACAGGTCATCATAAACGATCAAAACGTGTTTGCCCTGGTGCATGAACTCCTCACCCATGGCGGCGCCGGCGAAGGGAGCCACATAGAGCAGGGGAGCCGGATCTGATGCCGTAGCGGATACCACGATGGTGTAATCCATGGATCCGGTGTCGGTTAATCTCTGCACCACGTTGGCCACGGTGGACTGCTTCTGTCCAACCGCCACGTAGATACAAATAACGTCTTTGCCTTTTTGGTTGATGATAGAGTCGATGCCTATGGCAGTTTTCCCTGTCTGGCGGTCACCAAGTATTAATTCCCGCTGGCCGCGGCCGATGGGAATCATGGCGTCGATGGCCTTCAGGCCCGTCTGCAGCGGCTGGTGCACCGGTTGACGTTTCATAACGCCCGGGGCAATGCGCTCAACAGGACGGAACTTGTCGCTGACAATTGCACCCTTACCATCCAGGGGACGGCCCAGGGGATTGACCACGCGACCCAGCAGGGCGTCGCCTACGGGCACGGAGATAATCCGGCCGGTACGCTTGACGGTGTCGCCCTCTTTAATGTGTGTATAGGCACCCAATAAAACGCAACCGATATTGTCCTCTTCCAGGTTCAGCGCCATGCCCAGGGTCGGCTCCTCGCCGGGGCCGGGTGCGGGGAACTCTAAAAGTTCCATTGACATGCATTTCTCCAGGCCATAGACCCGGGCAATACCGTCACCGACCTGGATAACGGTGCCAACGTCAGCCATTTCGATTTGCGCTTTATATTTATCTATCTGCTGCCTGATAATGGTACTGATTTCTTCAGGACGCAAATTCATGCTTCTGGTTCACCCCTATCCGTTAAACTTGGTTGACTAGCTTATTAACCCAATTAACTTATAAGCCTTAAGTGCTCTCTCATGGCTTCCAGTCTGGTACGAATGCTGCCGTCAATAACCCGGTCACCTATACGTACTACCACACCGCCGATGAGAGCAAGATCAACAGAGTACTCGGTTACCACTTTTTTGCCGGTAATCTTGGCCAGCATGGTCTCGATATCTTTCTTTTCCCCAGCGGTCAGCTCAATGGCCGAAGATATGCCGGCAGCGGTAATATTACGGTCGTAATTGGCCTTATTAACAAAATACTCTACAAT
This sequence comes from Peptococcaceae bacterium BRH_c4b, assembly GCA_000961595.1. Classification (GTDB taxonomy): domain Bacteria; phylum Bacillota; class Desulfotomaculia; order Desulfotomaculales; family Desulfocucumaceae; genus Desulfocucumis. Next base: position 9,111 of record LADO01000056.1, on the reverse strand, counting down.
ATCGGGGAGGAACTGTTCCCTCTGGCGTTCCACCAGCAATTTAAGAAATTCAAAGGTGACCTCGGAGATTTTACCCTCGAAAAGCACTTTCAAAAGGTCTTTCTTCTCTTCCGCAGTTATCCTGGGATGATAGAGTATCTTCTGGAGATCCCTGTCCTCCACGATTAACTGACTGACGGTCCTCAGTTCCTGCTCCACCAAATCCACTTTGTCGTCACGCCTGGCCAATTCGTATAACGCCTCGGCGTAGCGTCCGCCTACGGCTCCCTTTAGCATGGCAGATCCCCTGCCTCTTTAATAAATTCATTGACCATATCGTGCTGGAGATTATCGGTAATTTGCTTGCTAACCACTTTATTGGCAACCATGATGGACAGTGTAACCACCTGCTCGCGCAATATTGCAACCGCTTTCTCCTTCTCCCGTTCTATATCAGCCAATGCGGAATCTTTGATCCGCACGGACTCGGCCTTGGCAGCTTCGAGTATCTGCTGGGCCTGGGCTTCGCCAGCTTTGGTGGCCTGCTGGATAATAGCCTGAGCCTCTTCCTTGCTTTTCTGCATTTCGGCCAGATAACTCTGACGCAGGGCCTCGGCTTGTTTTCTCTCTTCTTCAGCAGCGGCTACATTGTCGGCAATGGCTTTTTGTCTTTGTTCCAACACATTGACAATGGGTTTGTAAACCACCACGCGGAGAAAGATTAAAAGAACTATAAAGTTAAAAATTTGTGCCACCAGAGTTGCGTTCAAGTTTAACGCACCAATAACTGATTCCATATAGCTTCACTACCCCTCCTTCCTTGCCTGCGGAGAAAAAGGTTAAATCGTCTGGTTTACGGTAGGCGCCATTCGGCAACCACAACCGCAGTAAAGGCTTTGCTTTAAACTTCGTAAAAAAAGGATTGCGATAGCGGGCTTTGGCAAATCGTGACCAAGCCCGCTACCAGTCTGTCGGGCCACCGCTTGCCGGATGGCCGGCAGGATAATTAACCACCGATTTTACCCATGAGAATGAATGCAATAACAACCGCGATAATGGGAAGAGCTTCAATCAGACCCACAGAGATGAACATGGTGGTCATAAGGCTACCTTTCAGTTCCGGCTGACGAGCGATACCTTCAACGGTTCTACCCATTACGAGACCGTCACCAATACCGGCGCCGATGGATGCCAGACCCACGGCCAAAGCGGTACCAACCATTGCAAGACCAGAATTAGTTACACCTTCCATTTATTTTCCCCTCCCTTCTAAAATATTTTAATACGTGATTGATGGTGGCACTTCTCGAAAATCGATGTTCGAAATTCGAGATTCGAACAGACAGTATCTATACAAAATATTAGTGATTTTCAGCTACTACCAGACTGATATAGACAATGGATAGCATGGTAAAAATAAATGCCTGGATGAAGCCCACAAAAATACTGAAGGCCAGCCAGATAGCCGATGCTACAAAACCGCCCAGCAGAGTGGCCGTAAGGCTGAACATCCCTAACAGCACTGCTATCAGGACCTCACCGGCGTATATGTTCCCGTAAATACGGAAGGCCAGCGTGATGGGCTTGGACAGTTCCTCAACAATGACCAGCGGCAGGAATAAAGGAATAGGCTGAATATAGTGCTTCAGAAATTTTCCTCCCGTGTACTTGAAACCGAGGACCTGTACCAGCAAAAATACCGTCAGCGACATGCCCAGGGTGGTGTTGATGTCCGCCGTGGGAGACATCATGGTAGGTATCAGACCTATCAGGTTGCTGAAGAGCAGGAAGATAAAAAGAGTGAAAATAAGACACATCAGACCCGCGCCTTTTCTGTAGTCCATATTCTCATAGACCAGGCCGCGTAAAAACTGGAACATCTCCTCTACCATCAACTGCAGTTTACCGGGTTTGCCCACCTTCATGCCCCTGGTAGCCGACACCGTGAACAGCGCCACCAGTATCATAACCCCCCAGGTCATGACCAGAGTTTTGATGTTTACATCTCCAATGGGGGTTGGAACCACACCGTGGTGCCCCATGTGCAGAAAACCCCAGAAATCTAGATCCTTATGGATTTCTTCTAAACCTCTCATGTTTTTTCTCACCCCTTTCCGTAAAATATTTTTTATTTTATATAAAAACAGTTGTTTTGACGGGTACCGTACGGCATAATGGTATACCGGCGCAAGGGTTTGTGCCGGTGTGGTCATGGTATTAGTCGCTGTAATATTTTTTTATAAACTCGTTGGATTGACGGTGCAAAGTATATGTTTCAACCATGGACAGGATTATGGCAATAGCGGAGGGAATCAATAGGCCGGCCCCCACTCCGTAAAGGCTGACAAAGGGTGCTTCTCTCACCAGGAAAAAGAGCACTATCATAATAAGGCCCAGACGCATGGTCAGGCCCCGTTTCATATGCTTTCTGGCTGCATCAGGGTGTAGATAGGCAAGTCTTTTGATTCTTTTCGTAAGGGTAACGGAATTGAAGATACCCACAGCCAGGCCGGTAATCATGCCGTAAAGCATGGTATCACCGGGATATAAAATTAAGGCGAGGCATAGCCCGATCATAACCAGGCCGGAATACTTGAGCACAATCTTTAGCTGGTTATCCAGTTCGGGTACGGGCTGTGTACCGGACATGAGCTGCCTCCTTAATTAAATGTCAAAAGTCAAATGTCGAATGTCAAAAGTCAAAAAAAGTTGTCAAACTATAATTCTGTTATTGATCGTAAGAATGTTTCCTTGTCAGGTTCTCCGTTTCTTGAGGCTTTCGCAGCACTGCGTGCGTAACGTCATGGGATTGCCGGTAAATAAGTTAGCAAATGGTGCCTGACGCCTTTGTTCGCCGAACGCCGGATTAGGTTGCCGGTCGTCAGACTTTAGACTTTAGACTTTAGACTTTTGACTTTAGACTTTGTCTTTCCAAAAGCGCTGCAGGGTACTGATGATGCCCCAGATACCGGCGGCCACTCCAAGCAGTATGCCCGCCACCATGCTCCAGGGTTCGGTGTGAAATTGTTTGTCCAGCAACCTGCCGCCGAAAAATCCCAGGGTTACGGCAATGGCCATCTCCATGCTAAGAACGGTTGTAAAGGCCATGGCCTGCAGGAATCCGCCGCTGCCGGGCTTTTTTTCATCCATAATATTTAAACCGCCGGGTGTTTTTTTTATATTAAATGCAGGTTAATAACACTTTATACAAATGAATATCTTCTACACGGACTGCGTTATTCCTCCATAGCCAATGGACTTTTTTCTGGGGGGAATGAAATAATTTTGTCCCCGAAGAGACATTTTTCCTTGCCGAACGGTTTACCGCCCAAAACTCTCCGGGGGGGTTTTTGTCATTCCATACCTGTACTGTATGAAGCCGGCTATCCTACTAGAGGCATGGCCGTCGCCATATGGATTGACCGCCCCGGCCATGCTGTGGTAGTGCCCGGGGTCGTCCAGCAGGCGGCGGGTTTCCCTCAGCACATCCTCCCTGCCGGTGCCCACCAGGAGCACCGTGCCGGCCTCCACAGCCTCTGGCCTTTCCGTGGTGTTGCGTAGCACCAGCACCGGTTTGCCCAGGGATGGGGCTTCCTCCTGCATGCCGCCGGAATCAGTCAGCACAATATGGCTTTTCTGCATCAGATTGACAAAGGGCTGGTAGTCCAGGGGCTCCGTCAGGTGCACCCGCTCCAATCCCCCCAGCACCGCTTCCACCACCTGCCTTACAGCGGGGTTTTTGTGCACCGGAAATACTATCCGCACATCGGAATATGACTCTATTATTTCCCTCAGAGCCAGATATATATGACGCATGGGCTCGCCCAGGTTTTCCCTGCGGTGGGTGGTGACCAGCAAAACCCTTGAGCCAGGGTAATCAATAGCGTTCAGTTCCGGCTGGGTAAAGAGGTAGTCGTCCGACACCGTGCTCAGCAGAGCATCTATGACGGTATTGCCGGTGACAAAAATATTTTCCTCCGGGACTCCCTCCCGCAAAAGATTATCCCTGGCCAGAGCAGTAGGGGCGAAATGCGTGTCCGCCAGCGCCCCTGTCAGGCGGCGGTTAATTTCCTCGGGATAGGGGGAGTATTTGTTGCCGGTGCGCAGGCCCGCCTCCACATGCCCCACTGGTATCTGTAGGTAGTAGGAGGCCAGGGCGGCCACGAAGGTGGTGGTGGTATCACCGTGCACCAGCACCAGATCGGGCTTTTCCTCTGCCAACACCTTTTCCAGTCCGGCCAGAGCCCGGCCGGTAATGTCAAAAAGGGACTGCCCGGGCTGCATAATGCCCAGATCGTATTCCGGTTCTATGGCGAACAATCTCAGCACCTGATCCAGCATTTCCCGGTGCTGGGCGGTGACCGCCACCCGGCACTGTATCTGTCCCGGGTAGCGGCCCAACTCCTTCACCAGAGGGGCCATTTTGATGGCTTCCGGCCGGGTGCCGAATATAGCTAGTATTTTTATCATAACAATCTCCAGTTTGAGTCAGGGGACGGTTCTCTGACTCACTTTCCCCTGACCCATTCCAATTCCATCGCACTTATCATATTATATACATTTTATATACATTCTTGCCCCAATAACTTCGTAATACAGGGCTCGACACAGGGAACGGTTCTCCTGTCATACGATTCGATCTAGACTTGCGACACCAAGAACCGTCCTCTTGACCTTGTCGCGCTATGCGACAGGGAACAGCTCTTCCTTGTCGCAAAAATCACACTACTGCTTGGGTATTAAGAAAAATGCAATAACGCCTTCCACCTGTTCTCCCAGGGGTACCATTCATCTCAATAACTTAATAACTTAGTTTCCCGGTACCGCTTTAACAAACCGTCCCCGGGGACCGCCTACGTTGTCAAAAGCAGAGTTGAAGTTACGGTAAAGGGTTTTGTAGTTGGAGATCCGGTGCCATTTTTTTACAAAGCCCTCGGGCAGATCTTCCCGGAGCACCACGGCGTCCCAGCCGCCGTGTACGGGGAAGGCGTAATAGGGCATTTCCCGGGGAATGCCCCGGATAAATATCACCTGGGGGATGACCCACTCCAGCCGGGCCAGGTATACCCGGTGCATGCCGTCACAGACGATGCTGTGCACGGTGCCGTCCCGCTCCACGGACTCCTCGATCACCGGGGGCATCACGTCGATGGGCTCCGGGTAGTCGTCCAGATAGACGCTGACATAGCCGTCCAGGTTGAACAAATCCACGCCGTGCCGCTGCAGCTCCCAGCGCAGATCGCGCACCTTTTGCAGTTCGCTGGTGAGCACGTAGGACTGGGGAGGAGAAAGCTCATCCGTATGTATATTCTCCAGGGATATAAAGGTATCCCTGTATATGCATTTTTCCGGATCTGTGAGCATGGTAACCATGCGCAGCCTGTCGATCAACTCCCCGGCAGTATGCTTTTCAACCTTAACTATATTCATATCTGTCCCACCTTTCATTTCATGCTACATAGGGGACGACATAGGGGACGGTTCTCCTGTCGCACAGTTGGGTTTGAGCTTGGAAATGCGAAACAGAGAACTGTCCCCTTGTCGCAATACCCTGGTCGCAATAACTTAATAACTTATAAATCTATCCGGTACCTAAATCTATCTCCGCCAATTCGGCAATGGAGCTGATTATTATGTCGGGTTTTTTAAGTCTGCCCAGCAGCACCCCAGCCATGGCCATGTATTCCTTTTCCGGGCGGCACAGCACCCACACTGTTTTTATCCCCAGTTCCATGGCCGGGGCCAGATCGTTTTCGTAGGTATCCCCTACCATCCAGGTGTTTTCCGGGCTGACCCCCAGCCCGTCCAGGGCACGCCGGAATATCTCCCGGGAAGGCTTCTTGATTCCCTCCCGGAAGCTCAAAGCTGCATAGTCCACCAGTGCCGCCGCTTCCGGGCAGGCCTGCAAAAAAGCCCGGTAATAGGGGGCCCATATATCGGAAACCAGTCCCACCTTAAAACCAAGGCTCTTTACCCTGTTCACAGCCACGGAAGCGCCGGGAATTTCTCTGGCCGACATTTCCTGCTCCCGCCACAGGTGTTCTAAATTACTTTCCAGTTCTTCCGGCACCGCAAATCTCCCGGCCAGTTCCCGGCACACATGCCGGTGGCAGGTGAAATCCCTGCACATGACCAGGTCCGCTACCCTGCCCTTTTCCCTGTCAGGCAGTCCCAGCAGGCGGCTGATGTATTTGGCCGGTGATATGTCCGGCCCCATGATCAGGGTGGAACCTATATCAAACAATACCGCTTTTTCCGGCAATATTGACAATCTCCTCAAAATAGTCATTATTGTACTTTTAACAACTTTGTATAACCTGCTTGCTCAAAATGATGAACTGAAGTTAATGCGACACCGAGAACCGTCCCCTCGTCGCGGTACTACTCCGGCGGCCAGTAATCCACCTTCACCCCGTAGCGCTCCAGGTAGTCTATGCCTTCCCTGGTGCCTTTATGGTCCCGCCGCACCACCACCCGGCTAATCTCGCAGGTAACGATGAGTTTGGCGCAGGTAACGCAGATATCAGCGTTAACGTAAATTGTGCCTCCCTTTACCGCCAGCCCCCTCTTGGCGCAGAGGCAGATGGAGTTTTGCTCGGCGTGCACGCAGGGTTTGTAATCCTCCCGGCCAGCAATTTCCTTGAGGCACTGGCCGGTGTCGCAGCAGTGCACCTCACCGCTGACCAGACCATTGTACCCATGGGAAATAATACGCTTGTCAACTACAATAACCGCTCCTACCTTTTTGCGCAGGCAGGTGGAGCGGCGGGCTATGGTTTCCACCACTTCCATGTACGTTTCATCAAATGAAGGGCGGGTTGAGGTCATATCCGACAAACCTCCCAAAATTCGCAAATAGTATAACAAGTTAATTTTAAATATCTATCAAGTATTCAGAATTCAGACCCCCATGCCGCTAAACGCCACCAGCAGAAGGGTGAAAATCTGTTTGCAGTTATGTCATTCTGAACGAAGTGAAGAATCTTAAGATCCTTCGCTAACGCTCAGGATGACATTTCCCTAAACTTATTGTCAGGGTAGTTACATAAAATCTTTACCTTTCAGGCGATACCACCTGAAGGGACTCTACCTACTCGTACACTGGATATTTCCGGCATAATGCTGCAGCCTTTTCTTCTGCCTGGCGCAAATGTCCGGCATCCCCGTCAAAACTAAAGGCATGGTGCATGATATCCGCCAGTATTTTCATGTCGTCTTCATTCAGTCCCCTGGTGGTCACCGCCGGGGTGCCGATCCTTATGCCGCTGGCCACCACCGGGGGCTGCGGGTCATAGGGAATGGCGTTTTTGTTTACCGTTACCCCCACCTGATCCAGCAGTTTCTCCGCATCCCGGCCGGTGATATTTTTACTGCGCAGGTCCACCAGTATCATGTGATTGTCGGTGCCCCCGCTGACCAGGTTGAAACCGTATCCGGTCAGGGCATCGGCCAGGACAGCAGCATTCCGCACCACTTTTTGCTGGTAGGTTTTAAATTCGGGCTGGAGGGCCTCGCCAAAGGCCACCGCCTTGGCGGCAATCACGTGCATCAGCGGGCCGCCCTGGATGCCGGGAAATACGGCCTTGTCGATAGCCGGCCCCAGTTTTTCCTTGCACAGGATCATGCCGCCCCGGGGGCCGCGCAGTGTTTTGTGAGTGGTGGTGGTTACCACATCGGCGCAGGGCATAGGGCTCACGTGCAACCCCGCCGCTACCAGGCCGGCAATGTGGGCCATGTCCACCATCAGGTAGGCGCCTACTTCCCTGGCTATATCCGCCAGTTTGTTGAAATCTATCTCCCGGGGATAGGCACTGGCCCCTCCCACTATAATTTTCGGCCTTCTCTGCCTGGCCGCCTCGTGTACCTTGTCGTAATCGATCCGCCCGGTATCCTGATCTACCCCGTAGGAAGCTATTTTAAAATATTTACCCGAAATATTCAGCGGGCTGCCGTGGGTCAGGTGCCCGCCGTGGGCAAGATTCATGCCCAGGATGGTATCACCGGGCTGCAGGAGGGCGAAATATACCGACAGGTTAGCCTGGGCCCCGGAATGAGGCTGGACGTTGGCGTATTCCGCACCGAATATTTCTTTAGCCCTCTTGATAGCGATATCCTCGGCAATATCCACACAGTGGCAGCCGCCGTAATAGCGGCGACCTACGTAACCCTCGGCATACTTGTTGGTAAGAACGGACCCCTGGGCCTCCATCACCGCCCGGCTTACTATATTCTCCGAGGCAATGAGCTCCAGGGTGTTGCGCTGCCTATCCAACTCCAGTTTTATGGCCCTGGAAATTTCGGGGTCCGTCCCGGCAAGGGTGTTCATCAGGCTCATTTAGTACTCCTCCCGCAATTCACTTGACCATTGTCTGTTAATTATCTCGCTAACAGCCTGTAAGACTCCGTCCTCGAAGGTCGGGAATCAACAGGCTGTATAGCTCGAACTAAGTTCGCTCTAAGGGTTCGGTAGGGGAATAACCCCTACCGAACCCAAGGCTCACTTATATTCGGTGCCGTGGCAGACGCCGTTTTCTATATTGCTTATTTTCTCCAGCCGGCGGGCGTGTCTGCCTCCCTGAAACTCAGTCTCCAACCATATTTTAACAATATCCAGGGCCAGGCCAACGCCAATTACCCTTTCTCCCATGGTAAGCACGTTGGCGTCATTGTGTTCCCTGGAGGCCCGGGCGGAAAAAGTGTCGTGGCAGAGGGCCGCCCTGATCCCCGCAACTTTATTGGCTGCTATGGATACTCCTATTCCCGTGCCACAGCAAATAATCCCCCGGGTAAAGTCTCCCAGCCGTACAGCCTCGGCCACCGACAGGGCATAATCCGGATAATCCACAGATTCATCGGAATAGGTGCCGAAGTCTTTATATTCTATATGTTCTTTGTGCAAAAAAGCGATAATCTCGCTCTTCAGCCTGAATCCTCCGTGATCACTGGCAATCGCCACCCGCAAGGTAACATCATTCCTTCCGTTGGTGTTTATTATATTAAGCTAATAGATATTTTTTCTACAACAAATATCATATCCCTTTATATTAAACAAAAATTTGCAGCTCCTGCGGCTCCTAGCTTTAAAGTCATTCAGAGGCCGTTCAAAAACAAGCATGGCGCGAAAGGCGAAGC
>LADO01000028.1 GCA_000961595.1 Peptococcaceae bacterium BRH_c4b | reverse complement strand
CTGTAAGGGAGTTTGTTATCCTTCAGCCAGGCAGCTCTATATGTCAGCAGCCTTGCTGCTTCAATCTTGGTTGCCATATCAGCCAGCATCCACTGTATACCCTGATTTGCCGATATGGGCTGGCCGAACTGCTCCCGGATTTTACTGTAATTAATGGCAGCCTCATAAGCTCCCTGAGCAATGCCGACAGCCTGTGCTGCAATTCCTATGCGCCCGCCGTCGAGGGTCGTCATGATTAGCTTAAAGCCCATGCCTTCCTGCCCCAGCAGGTTTTCCTTCGGTATGCGGCAGTTTTCAAAAACCAGTTCGTACGTGGCGGATGCGCGTATGCCAAGTTTGTGTTCTTTCTTGCCGAAGGTAAAGCCCGGCGTTCCTTTTTCTACTATGAAGGCGGATATGCCTTTGTGTTTAAGGCTTTTGTCGGTAACTGCAATAATTACATAAATATCTGCTTGAAATGCATTGGTAATAAATATTTTAGTGCCGTTAAGTACGTATTCGTCCCCGTCAAGCACCGCAGTTGTTTTGGTTGCGCCTGCATCGGTGCCCGCAGCAGGTTCGGTTAAACCCATGGCGCCGATTTTATCTCCGTTAGCCAGCGGAATGAGGTATTTTTGTTTCTGTTCCTCTGTTCCAAAGTGATATATAGGCCAGGCGCACAGGGATGTGTGGGCCGAAACGAGAACACTACTGGAAGCGCAAACGCGGCTAAGTTCTTCTACGGCTATGGCGTAACTTATATTATCCATGCCCGCTCCCTCGTAATCATCGGGAAAAGGTATGCCGCTAAGGCCTATCTCGGCCATCTTTGTCCATAAACTCCAGTCGTATTCCTCTTTCTCATCCATTTCCGCAGCCTTGGGGGCAATCTCTTTTTCTGCAAAGTCTCTTACAGTTTTCTTCAATAGTTCTTGCTCTTCCGTCAATTTAAAAAACATAGCAACTCCTCCTTGTTTTTGACAGGTTAGACTAGTCGATGTGAAGCAGCATTCTGTCTACATCAAACCCGGCTTGCGGGCGCCCTCCCAACGGACATTTACTTTCCCTTCCTTTTTGTAATATATTTTGAATAATCTAATATTTCTGATCACGTTATGTAAAATTCGCAAGAATCATACCAACGATAAAATTGCCCCCGGAGTTATACGAATAATCAAAAATTATGGGGTTTAAACAGTTTTAGACTTTACCGACGCATTGAAATATGTGTCTACTAAAATAGACACAATAAAAAAAGCCCTTGGAGCAGGGCATTTTGCACTGGACAAAGGCATCGTCTACTTTGTAGATAGTGTAAACTTGTTTTACACTATCTAATTATCCATTTATTTTATAGCGTTTTATTTTTTTATATAGCCCCGCCCGGGAAATTCCCAGGAGTATGGCCGCCTGGTTTTTATTTCCTTTACAGGACTCCAGGGTGTCAATTATGGCCTCCCGCTCTATCTCCTCAACCAGATGGTGCATGCCGCTCCGGCCAAGCCACTTGTGCTTCTGGGCACTCTGAAGATATAGTGGCAGGTGCTCTTTAAGTATTTTGTCTCCATCCATTATATTAAACGCCCTTTCCACCACATTTTCCAGTTCCCGAATATTCCCGGGCCAGCGGTGATTCTGGAGGATAACCCTGACATCGGGCTCAATCCCGCCGACCCTTTTACCAAAGCGCTTATTAAACTGGCTAATAAAGAAATCAAGGAGCAGTCCGAGGTCATCAATTCTGTTTCTTAAGGGTGGAATTGTCAGGGTAATCACATTTATGCGGTAGTATAAATCTTCTCTAAACTCCTTGTTGATAATCATCTCTTCCAGGTTGCGGTTGGTGGCCGCTATGACCCGCACATCCACCCGGCGAGACATGGTATCGCCCAGCCGCTCGATTTCCCTTTCCTGCAGCACACGCAATAGCTTGGCCTGCATGTGGAGGGACATGTCCCCAATTTCATCTAAAAAAATGACTCCCTTGTCTGCCAACTCAAACTTCCCTAACTGGCCGCCCTTTTTGGCGCCGGTGAAAGCCCCCTCCTTATAGCCGAAAAGCTCTGATTCCAGCAGGTTTTCCGGTACGGCGGCGCAATTGACCCTGACGAATGGCCCGCGGTTCCGGCTGCTTTCCGTGTAAATGGCTCTGGCAAATAATTCCTTGCCGGTTCCACTTTCACCCCTTAGCAGCACCGTGGACTGGCTTTTGGCCACCCGTGCCGCAGTTTCCTTCAAAGCGATAAAGGCCGGATTCTGGCCGATAATCTGGTCAAAGCTAAACCTGGATTTGCGCTCCCGTTCCAACTCGTTCCTGTAAAAATCAACCTGGCTGCGGAGATTATGAATTTTCTCGGAAAGAGTGTGCAAATCCGATATTTTTTTGAATACTACCATACCCAGTGCTCCGATTATTTCACCGTTTTTCATGATGGGCATTCGATTGGCTATTATTTCCTGGCCGTTAAGGGTGGTAACGTATCCGTATTCCGCTTCCCCTGTTTCCATAGCCTGGGGGAAAATGGGGTTGCCGTAAACCTCTTTTATATGCAGGCCGATGATTTCGTCCACCTTTTTATTGAAAAAACTGGCAAACGCCTGGTTGGTCAGGGTTATTTTATAATCCCTATTCACCACTATTATCCCGTCACTGGACAGTTCCAGAATATTGGCCAGAAATTCCTGTAGTTCCTTGATCTGTTCGCTTCTAGTAGTCAGTTCATCGATAGTATTCTGAATCTCAGTAACGTCCTGGAAAACAGCAACCGCCCCCACAATTTTGCCGTCTACTACAACCGGGTTGTGGTTGGACAGGTACATGCTGTTATTCAGGGAAAGGCGGCAGCCTAGTTGGGATCTGCCGTTCTCCAAGACCTCCAGAAGGCCGGTGGTAGGAAAGTAATCCTTGACATGCCTACTCAAAATAAGGCTTGAAGGTGCTCCCAAAATTTTTTCTACCTGGCGGTTGCAGTAAACAATAATTCCAGACCGGTTGACGGCAACCACGGCATTACTGGTGGAATTAACTATGTCTGCAATCTTCATTTTCATACCCTTTCATCCATATTCTGTAGGGGGAAGCAAGGGGACTTTTCTTGGCATATGCATCACTCTTATAGTTTTAGCAATATTTTAACATATATAAAAAAAGGAAGCAACAGAACCGTCCCCCTGCTTCCCCCCTCACCGGCGCCGTTATTTTATTTCATTTTCATTTTCATCTTCTTCTTTTTCCAGTTCTTTTTCTTCACACTGAGACTTTTCCAATTGTTCAGGCTCCGCATTTTTTTGCCTGCCGGATTGTCGCCAGTTATGCCAGCGGCTTTTAAATCTGGGCCACCAGATCATGGCAATACTGCCCAGGCCCATGACACCTCCAATAGCCAGAACCAGCCAGCCGAAAACGGGAACCCATACGAGGTGAGCCACCAGCAAAATGCCCAGCAACATCTGTTTGGCCTGGGAGATGCCACTTAAATCAAAGGCAGCACATACCTTCCGGCCCACCATCAGGCATATACCGGATATACCCACCAGTCCGGCCAGACCCAGGGTAAAAACCAGGACCAGTGCCACCGGGATACCCAAAATGGAGATGAACAATAGAAACATCAAGGGAATACCGATAGCTACGGTTACAAAACCCGTCCAAAGTGCCCGCAGCGGGCTGAAAGTTAAATTATCCACACCGTCAGTAACATCTCTGGTAAAAAAACTATAGGTAAGAAAGAGGGTGGCTATAATCCCCAGCAATATAGGAATCCAGAGGAAAACCAGACCGAAGTTATTATCGTCATGGACAAATATCCTTTCTGCCGGCTGGTTATATCCTGCCCTATCGGATTGTTCACGGTAGATGTATTCGTCCCTGGTTTCACCTTTTACTATTTTGATAGGCTTGTTTTCACTGTTTACTATACGGCCCAAAACACTGGCGCCGGGTTCCATAACCACCGATTCACTGCTGGTAATCAAATCTCCCCGGATTAGGGCAGAAGAGCGCAGTATGATTTGCCTGCCCGTGGCATTACCCTGTACAGTACCGGCCAGATCCAACTGACTTTCCGGTGTACCTGCATTACCCAGGACAGAGGTGCCGGCCAGTGTCAGGATTTGACTACCGGAAATATTACCGTAGACAATTCCACGGTTTCTGTCCGTCTCAATGTCCGGATCAGTATTGCGGTAATCATATTCCGCCCGTTCATCAGGGGCCAGAACCACTCTGGCACCCTGTACATTTTGCCTGACGGCGCCACCGTAGATTCCCGCCAGCTCAACGGCCACCACGGAGCCGGCCTGGGCATTTTCATAGAGGCGGACTTCCCTGGCCTCCAGGATTCCTATAACCTGACCTTCACGCATTTTAACCCGTTTCGCCGGTTCCTTCAGCTCCGGCAATATTTGATTCTGATTGCCAATAAAAATCCAGTCATCCGTTACTTCCGGTGATTGTGGCACAACTCTTTCTATGGGCTCATTTTGCCACCATTGTTGAGCCGGCAGGTTCAGGCTCAAAGATATTTCACGGGCTAAGTAACCTCGCTCCAGAAAACTAAAGCCCACCACCAGAGCTGCCAGAACAATTAATACGGCTGTCCATTTAAATAGAAACTTGAAGATGGTTTTTGCTGTGGACAATTAATTTCTCTCCTCTCCAGCCGGTACCGATCTATACAAACATTCGTGGCAATACGATACAACCAGTTGGCAAACTTGGCTTCTCCACGAAAGGAAGGCAGGGAGGAGTAGAGCTTGATAAAGGCCTCCTGGGTTACATCCTGAGCTTCCTCGCGGTCATTTAAGATACGTAAGACTAAATTGTAGACACTGTTCTTGTACTTCCTGACAATGATCTCAAATGATTCCAGATCTCCTTTGATCGCTTTTTCTATCAAATCCTGTGTCACATCTGGTATTCCGATAACCCCACCCCTCCCTTCCCTCCCTCTTCATGACATCTAATATGACTGATCACAGTTTAACTTTATTTCAATAAACAAAAAAAATTTTATTTTATCTGCAATAGGGTTAGAAAAAGAAAAAAGGGGCGAATTAACTCGTCCCCACTTCTTATTTGTAAGGTTCATACACCACACTAATAAGTTTGCTGTTTATTTCCTGTACAGGGTCAACACTTCAGAGAGTTCAGATCCTATCTAGGGTTGTGAGCGTTTTGCACGTTGCTTGTGTTTAAAGTTGATTTTGCAAAAAACTAGAAGGCCCGGTTACTAAACCGGCTTTTTCCCCTTAAACCGCCACCCCGCTCGGCGCCTTTTTTACCGCCTCCGGGGCCAAAGCCACCTTTTCTACCGCCTACATTATTATTCATTTTTACCCTCATCGGCCTCTCCTCGGTGAGTGTAACAGGAGTACGGTCGGATTCTTTGGTGAGTACCTTTAAGGCTGCTGCAATGAGGGTAACGGAGTCGGTATCCTCCAGCAAACTCTCAGCCAGACCCCGGTAATTATCAATGCCTCCCTTTTCTACGGTCAGCAAAAGTTTATCCACGGCCACGCGCTGTAACCCTTCAAAGGCCTCTCTGGGCGATGGCACTGGCTTGCGAGCTATTTTACCTCTGGTCATATTTTCAATAACCCTTAAGTGGTGGATTTCCCTGGGTGTAACAAAAGTAATGGCCACACCCGTTTGGCCGGCACGTCCGGTACGGCCGATGCGGTGGACATATCCTTCCGGGTCCTGGGGAATGTCAAAATTATATATATGGGTCACCCCGGTAATATCCAGACCCCTGGCGGCAACATCAGTGGCTATCAGCATTTCGATGGTACCTGTCTTAAACTGCCGCATTACAACGTCCCGGCGTGACTGGGGCATATCCCCATGTATCCCCGCCGCTGAATAGCCCCGCTTGGTCAAAGCATCAAAAAGCTCGTCCACCCGGCGCTTGGTTCGGCCAAAAACAATGGTGCGCTCCGGTGACTCGGCATCCAGCAGGCGGCAGAGCACATCAAATTTTTGCCTCTCTTCAACTTCTATATAATTTTGCTCAATACTGGGCACGGTAACCTGCCTGGATTCTATACTAATAACCTCCGGGTTCCTCATGAACCGCCGGGCCAGGGCCTTTATCGGGCTGGGCATGGTGGCAGAAAAAAGTAAAGTCTGGCGCTCCCCGGGAACTTCCTTCAGGATGGTCTCTATATCCTCAATAAAGCCCATATTCAGCATTTCGTCCGCCTCGTCCAAAACCACCACATTTACCTGATTCAGACGGATGGTCCTGCGCCTCATGTGGTCCATCAAACGTCCCGGCGTCCCCACAATAATGTGCGGTCTGTTTTTCAGAGCCCTGATTTGTCGGCTGATATCCTGGCCTCCATATATGGGCAGCGCATGGATACCCTTGAACTGTCCGATCCTGTTTAATTCTTCGGCCACCTGGACAGCCAGCTCCCGGGTGGGTGTTAAAACAACCCCCTGTATTTGCTCTCGATCAGTCTTTAAAAACTCAGCCAAAAGTATGCCAAAGACTGCGGTTTTACCGGTGCCGGTATGGGCCTGCCCGATCAGATCCCCACCTTGTAAACCTATGGGAATAGCCTTCTCCTGTATCGGTGTCGGCTCTTCAAAGCCCATATTATTAAGTGCCCGCATTACAGGTTCGGTTAAACCAAAATCATTAAATGTTGTCATGTTTCTCTCCTCTACTTAATTTACACTAATTTTTATCCACAACAACCTCCGCTAGCTATACAGAGGTGTTAACAGTAATAATTATCCCCTGTAAGTCCCCCTAGACAGCGCTAAGACATTATTATCTATAGCATGCCCAAGGGTAAAAGAAAAAAAGCACCCAGCAGGCACCTCAGGACAAAGATACCACTATTAATACTGTGAACATAAATCTGCGTTACAATTATACCACAACCCGGGAGCCGAAACTCACATCCCATCACTCCCAGACCGCCCTTTTTTTCCCTCAATTCTTTTCGCCGTATTATCTATTGCATCTAAAAAGTGCCTCTCCACCCGGGAAAGCTCATTTTTCGTCCGTTCCACATATTTTTCATATTCCGCATTAGCCTTTTTCAGGGCATCTTCATGACTGACTTTACCCGCATGGGTCAGTATTTCGTGCTCTCCCAGACGCAAGAAATCATCCAGTTTTTCTATCCAGTCTTTCATATACATGGTCCTCTTGCGCTTAGCCTGCATTTCCGCAAAATCCAAATACATACTCACAATTCTATTCAATAAATCGATTTCTTCTTCATTCAAGTAATTCTTTGCCACTGTCACATCCGTCTTTCGCGGCTTTGAGCAGGAAAAAACGGTAAGCCCCATTAACGGCTTGTCTGCATTAGCCCGCAATGATATAATCTCCGCTGCCGTATGTCCGTGGACTGCCCAGTGCATTTTATTCTGAACCGTTTGAAAGAACTTTTTCGAAGCCTCAACCCGTGGATCATAATCAATACTTGTTGCATAGATTTCCAACACTTTTCGCCAGAATACCTTTTCGGAGGAACGAATGTCCCTGATTCTTTCAAGCAGCTCATCGAAGTAATTACCGCCTCCTGCCTTTTTCAGCAGGTCGTCATTCATAGTAAAGCCTTTAATGATATATTCTTTGAGCCTTTGAGTCGCCCAGATTCTGAACTGGGTTCCCCGATGAGACTTTACACGGTATCCAACGGATATAATCACATCCAAATTGTAGTAGGCAATATTCCGCTCAACACTTCTGTCACCTTCATTTTGAACTATTGCAAAAATTGCAACAGTTGATTTTTCGTCCAATTCCCCTTCCTGGTAGACGTTTTTTATATGCTTTGATATCACCGACTTATCTCTTTGAAATAATTCGGACATCTGGTTTAAAGAAAGCCAAACAGTTTCATTCTCCAGCCTGACATTAATTTTGGTTTCTCCGTCATCGGTCTGGTACATCATGAGTTCGGACCGATTCTTAAAGCTCATAGCCAATCGCCCCCAGGTTCTTCCAGCCGCACCTCGATCCGCTGATGGCCGTCTTCGGTCTGGTACAGCAGACTCCGGCTCTGCGTTGGTAAAGTGTCACCTTTATCACGTTTACTGGTGTTCATTCGTGGCTTCCTCCTTACATAGCACCGGAACACGATTTATTCAGTTGAAATTTATCGACAAAGTTTCAATTCATGGGGAGATACAAAGCTAAGACGCAAATACTATCTGATCTGTTGCCGCCTACTCTGAAATAGATTCCTGCTGATCGTTGAAACGCTGATAGATTTTTTTTGTCAGCCAGTTTTTTACATCATTTTTGAACTCTGTATTCTCCATAATTTTATCAAATATTTCCTGGTTACTTTCCATCCGTTCAATGAGTTTGTTGATGAATACTTCCTCAAAAGCATATTTAAAGTTATCAAGTGGATTGTTTAAAGCATGTTTTAACGAGTATTATTAAAAATACGCATTTTTTATTCGACACACACTAAACATTTCCATATTAATTATATCATGACTATACTTTTACAGCTGCTTGTATTTGTCGTCCGTACGGGAGAATTTTTGACTAATCTAGCGGACTCGTTTATATTTTTTGAGAGAATGGAAGTAGATACCCATGTTTTTCGGCATGGCCCAGCATATACAGAAAGGCAAAGGCGGGGATTTTGATAATAGGCACCTTTGTATTGAAGTCTAGCGTACCGTAGTCCTCAGAGCGCTTGGTAATCACCAGCGCAGCAGCGGTACTGGTGTCATCTGCCAAGTCCACGATGGCTTCTTTCGAGCCTATACTCAAATTTTCCCTGTATTTTACCTCGATTAATAGCCGTCCCACAGGGTGATAGTCTACCACTACATCAATTTCCTTTTCCCTACCTGATTGCCTATAGTAGCCCACCCTGGTTTGGTGCCTGTAGTAGAATGAAGCCACATG
Source organism: Peptococcaceae bacterium BRH_c4b (assembly GCA_000961595.1). Lineage (GTDB taxonomy): Bacteria > Bacillota > Desulfotomaculia > Desulfotomaculales > Desulfocucumaceae > Desulfocucumis. Next base: position 57,024 of record LADO01000028.1, on the reverse strand, counting down.
CTTGTAAACCGCGGTTTCCACCATAATACCCATTTCGTCCGGATCTGAGAGTATATCGTCCAGCATTAAAACCGCATTCCGGATGGCTGCATCAGCAACATACACTTTTGGTCTGGATTTTAATATTTTCTTGCCGCCGATTTCCACAGGGTTACTGATATAGATTAAATTAGCTGCCTCCAATAAACTCAAATAGTTTGAAACTGTCTGCCTGGCAACGCCGCCAATTTCTTTAGCAATAGTGTCAACAGCAATAAGCCCGCCGGAGTGAATACATAGATATAGAAATACCTTTTCAAGCTCCGCTACGTTACGGACACCATATAAAACAGTCAAATCCCTTTTTAAAACCTTATCGACGACATCTTCCCGAAGGATTCTTTGGGCAAAAGGAACATCATCAGACAACGCTATTTCAGGGAATCCGCCCACCAACAGGTAACGATGGAAATATTTTTGCATTACCGCAAGGGAGCGCATGAGGTCTTCCAACCTATCCGGGGAAAGGGCTGCTAATTGGCTGGGTTTTAATTCGGGTGGGAGTTCGGGCCGATCATCCACTCCTAGCAATTCACAATATTCGTAGAATGACAGGGTGGGAATCTTTATTATTGTCCAACGGCCTACCCCACTCTCCGCTGCCTGGGCAGCTAATACGGGACTGGCGGAACCGGTAGCAATTACTTTGCAACTTTTACGATGGTCGTAGAGGTGCTTCATCCAGAGATCCCACTGGCTGGCATAATGAACCTCATCAAAGAAAAAGCAAAGGTTTTCACTACTACCGGAGACGTTTTCCTCGTAAACCTCTAGAATCTCTTCAACAGTACAAAACTTCAAAATAGGATGGTCAAAGGAAACATATAAAATATGCTTTGTGGGGGTTCCACGGTTTAATAGTTCTTCTATAAGCTGATATAAAATGGTTGTCTTTCCCACCCGCCTTGCGCCGGAAAGAATAACCGATCTGCGAATAGTAGGGTGACTGATAATTTTATATGCCTCATAGTAAGCTAATCGCTTCACCGGTTTGGTGGAATCCCTGGGTACGTTTCCAGTGGTCCACCAGGGATTAAATGAAAATAATACTTTGAGCAGACGCTCTCTATCAATAATAGCCACTATTTCTCACCTATTTTACATTATAACTGGAATTATTGTAACATATACTTTGCAAAAAGAAAACATATCATTGTCCCGTGCTTCACTAAACGAAGATAGCGGCAAACAGGCATGATTCTTTTTGCTAACCATTTACAAAGGCTATGTATTAGCTGACCATTATGATCAACATCGCTATAGTGTACAGCCTTTATCTCGCTAACAGCCTATAAAGCTCGAACCTGTCCGGAGCGGGGAGATTCATCTTAATGTCAAAAGGGGCTTTGCAAGAATCGCAAAGCCCCTGGGTTGCCGAACAAAAAACGTTATTGAGGTGCGGTCATTAATTTTCCCGCCCCGTTATTTATCCCCGTCTTCCTTATTCATTGCTGCCTTAAGCAAGTCTCCCAGACTGTTGCCAATAGAACCCTGGTCACTGTACTGGGCGATCAGTTTCTGGTTAACCTGACTGGCCCGTTTGGAACTGGCAAACCCGAAATTACCTTCCTTTTCCGGCTGCCGGTGCCCGCAGTTCCGGTCCTGGCATACCAGCATTTTGCCCCGCTTGCCCTTGACCAGCAGCATATACTTGCCGCAGGCCGGGCATTTGGTTTTGGATATATTGTCTGCCTTATAGACAGAGGTGTCCGTGGTAACACTCTGCACCAGTTCCACAGTATTCTCCCGGATACCCTTGATGAATGCAGCCCTGCTTCCCTTGCCCCGGGCAATATTGGTCAGACTCTGCTCCCATTTGGCGGTAAGCCCGGGACTCCTCAACTCAGGGGCAACAATATTAATCAGCTGGAAGCCTTTGGAGGTGGGCACTAATTCTTTGCCATTGCGCTCAATGTAGTTGTTATAAAGTATCTTTTCAATAATATCCGCCCGGGTGGCGGGGGTCCCCAGGCCGGCGCCATTAATTGGGGACATTCCTCCGCAGGAGGTGTGTCCCCTTTCCTTAATTGTTTCCCGTAGTTCTTCATCTTCTATAAATTTCCCCGGGTTTTCCATGGCCGAAAGCAGGGTTGCCTCGTTATACCGGGCCGGTGGCTTGGTTTTGGCCTTATTGGCCTTGAGGCCTTTAACCTGCCGCTCTTCGCCTTTGCTGAGGCTGGTGAGAGTTTGCTCCGGCAGGGCCTCTTCCTTGCCGTCTTCCCGCTCGGCCAGGTTGCGGGACACCGCCCGCCAGCCCAGGTCTTTGACCACCTTGCCCCGGGAATAAAAACTTTCCCCGTTGACAGTGGTGACCAGGGTAAGCTGCTCGTAGCGGTAAGGTGGATATAATACGGCCAGGAAACGCCGGACAATCAGGTCATGCAGACTCTTTTCCTCCGCGCTAAGCTCTGCTAATTTTACCGGCTGCTCCGTAGGAATAATGGCATGGTGGTCGGAAACTTTACTGTCATCCACGAAACGTTTGGTTGTAGCCAGGGGCTTTTGCAAAAGCTTTCCGGCCGGCTCGGCGTAGGGACCTACCGCCATGCCTTTTAGTCTGGCCGGCAGGGTGGGCACAATATCAGCAGAGATATAGCGGGAATCTGTACGGGGATAACTAACCAGTTTGTGCCGCTCATATAAATTTTGTAATACATTCAGGGTCTTCTGAGCGGAAAAGCCTAAACGTCTATTGGCATCCCGCTGCAGTTCGGTCAAATCATAGGCCAGGGGCGCCGGCTCACTCTTACCCTCCCGGCGCAGCTCAGTTATTTTGCCGGGATGCCCCTTCAACTTAGCAAGAAGTTCTTCCGCCTTGGCGTAATCGAAGATGCGGTTACCATCTTTACCCCGCCAATCAGCGAAATAGTCACCAAAATCTGCCCGGATGGTCCAATAATCCACAGGCACGAACTTTTTTATCTCTTCTTCCCGCTGCACTATCATCGCCAGGGTAGGGGTTTGCACCCGGCCGGCAGTAAGCTGGGCATTAAATTTACAGGTTAAGGCCCGGGTAACATTAAGCCCGATCAGCCAGTCCGCCTCAGCCCGGCAAACCGCTGCATCGTACAGATTGTTATACTCCGCTCCCGGCTTTAATTTGGCAAAGCCCTCCCGGATGGCCGCATCTGTTTGAGAGGAAATCCACAGCCTTTTAAAGGGCTTTTTCCAGTTGACCAGCTTCATGATCCAGCGGGCCACCAGCTCGCCCTCCCGCCCGGCATCGGTGGCTATTACCATTTCCCCTATATCCTGCCGCTTCATTAGGTTTTGAACCATATTAAACTGGTGGGAAGTCTGCCGGATTACCTTGAGCTTCATTTGCTCCGGTACCATGGGCAGGTCTTCCAACCGCCACTGTTTATATTTCTGGTCGTAGTCCTCCGGCTCGGCCAGGGTGACCAAATGCCCCAATGCCCAGGTCACCACATATTTAGGACCTTCCAGGTACCCTTTGTTTTTGACATTACAGTTTAGAACCCGGGCAATTTCCCGGGCCACGCTTGGTTTTTCAGCTAATACCAGTGCTTTCATGAGATCCCCCGTTTTCAGTCTAAAGTCGAAAGTCCAAAGTCTAAAGTTCAAGGTCTTTGGTTTGCGATTTCTATTAACATTCGACTTTTGACATTCGACATTTGACTTTTGACTTTTGACTTTAATTATTAGATTGCTTATTAAGAATATTTAAAACTACTGGAACTAATTTGGGGTCAAATTGGGTCCCGGCACGTCTTTCTAATTCGTGCACGGCTTCCCCATGACCCATGGCTTTGCGGTAAGGGCGATCACTGGTCATAGCATCATAGGCATCTGCAATGGCTAAGATGCGACATTCCAGCGGGATTTCCTCTCCATTTAACCCAAGGGGATAGCCACCGCCGTTCCACCACTCATGGTGCTTCAGAATCCAGTCGGCAGTGGGAACCAGGTCCGGGGCGGACAGCGCAATACGATGGCCTATTTCGGAGTGTCGCTGCATTTCTGCATACTCTTCCCGGGTCAAAGGTCCATCCTTAAATAGTATGCGATCCGGCACACCTACTTTACCTATATCATGGAATTGGGCCAGAAGACGCAGGTCTGTTAAATTTCTGTCGGACATGCCTATAGCCTTGCCCACTTCTGCGACCAAATCCTGTAAACGCTCTGCATGCCCCTCTGTTATAAAATCTCTTACTTCCAACGCCTTCATTAGAGCTTGTACTATGGAACTGCGAGTACTCTGGTTGCGGTGCAATTTCTCCCGGTACATATTATTGTCCGCTTCTTTGAATATATCGTTCAAATTAGCATATAACTCCCCACCCACAGCAAATCCTACGGATAAACTCAAAGGAATGTCCAGACTTTCCGTATTATACAATGCCACGGCTTGCTGTACCCTGCGGTAGGCTCGCTCTACTACAGACATGCTGCTTTTAGGTAAAATAACAGCAAATTCGTCTCCCCCAATTCGGGATATGGCATCTTCTTTACGAAAACATTTACTGATAATTTCGGCGGTTACCTTTAACAGTTCATCGCCTTTACTATGTCCCAGGGTATCGTTAACCAGTTTTAATCCATCCACGTCACATACCACAATACCCACCGGGGCGTAGCGGTCTCCTTCCAAACGTTGCATCTCTTCTTCAAAATACGTCCTGTTATAAAGACCGGTGAGGGGATCATGAAGGCTCAAATGTTTGAGTTTTTCTTCCATCAGTTTTCGCTCGGTAATATCCTGACCAATACCGTAGAAGGTATTATTGCCTGAAACATGTACGGCCACTACATTTATCAGGATTGTTTTTAAACTGCTGCCAACCAGGCAATTCACCTCCAATGTCCCGGGACCAAAACAGGACTCTGGTTGGTCATTCTGTTGGTGGCTTGTACCAACAGATCTATTTATGAGTTCCTTTCTTGAGCATTCAAAAAATGTCAGGCCTGCACGATTGGCATCAATGTAACGGCCGTTTTCGTCAAACACAAAAATGGGATTCAAGGCCTCCTCAAACAGGGTCCTGAATTTATTTTCACTTTCCTGTAAGGCTTTTTCCGCTAACTTGCGTCCAGTAATGTCCATATAATTGCCCAGGGTTGCCACTTTGCCCTTGTATTTAATAGAAGCAACCGTCTCCATTATCCACTTTATTTCCCCGCTTTTTGTTATAGTTCTATACTCATAGGGCAACGAGCTTTTCCCTTTGAACATGTTGACAGCACAATCCCTGACTCTGTCCCTGTCCTCCGGAACGACAATTTGCATCGAATTCAGCCCCAAAAGTTCCTTTTCATTATAGCCTGTAAACCGTTGGAACTGTGGATTAACAAAATAAAATTTTCCATCTTGAAGGATATAGATGCCAATCGGTGAGCTTTCGGACATCGTTCTAAACAGTTCTTCCGATTCCCGCAGGGCTTCTTCATTCCTTTGCATTACCTCGTAGTTGTATCTTAACTCCTCCTCTGTAGACCCAAGCTCTTCATAAGTTACTGCCAATTCTTCATAGCTTTGTTTTAATTTTTCTTCCGCGCGTTTGCGCTCTGCAATTTCAATTTCTAAAGTTTCATTAGAGTCTTTTAGCTCCTGAAATTTTTCTTTTAGCGCGGCAGCCATATTATGGAAATTATCAATGAGAGAGGCCACTTCTGTTACCGGGGTTTTTAGCCAGGTAACGTCTATTTGTTCATGTAATCTGTTGGTAAGGTCTGTGGTTGTTTTTACCAGCCTGGATAGGGGAGCAACCAGCCATCGACTTGATAATAGTGTCAGGACCAAACCCAAAAACAGCATTACGGAAATAAAGTATCTGGGTAAATGACTGATCTGGTTTGTCACATAGGTTGCCGGAACAGTAACACCCAGAGACCATTTCATCCCGGGGATTGGCGCATAGGCCATATACTTATCCTCACCAAGAAAAAAATAACGTGTAAACCCGGTTTTTCCTGCGGTCATTTTTACAATGGCTTCTTTAAATTCTGGCTGGGCGTCACGATCCTCTAACGCATTATATTTCATGACAAGCTTTTGGTCCGGGTGAGTAATAACCAAACCGTCTTCCTGTACCATAAAGGCATAGCCGGACTTGCCGACCTTTGCGGCGGATACCTTCTGGGAGAGTTCGGCCAGGTTGACATTGCCTCCAATAAGTCCTGCCAATTTGCCATTCTTCTTAATGGGAGCGGCCACCACGACAATTTGATTGCCGCTGCCTCTGGAAATCATAGGATCTGATATAACAGTGCTGCCCGTAGCCATTACTTTCTGAAAATACTCGCGGTCAGCGACACTGCCGGTTTTACCCGAGTTTAAAAGACAGTTGCCCTGGTCATCGGTAATAAAAAATTGCTCGTAAATTTTATTGTGCTGGGTTTCCGCATGCATATAAGCAATAATGGCATCCTTAGCCCCGCTTTGCATAAGCGGCATGCCTGCCATTAATTCCATTTCCGCTTTGCGGGCGTTAAGCCACAGACTCACTTCTGAGCCGGATGAGAGGGTTAATGACGTTATTGACTGCTCTAGATTGTCAGTTAATAAACGCTGGGTCTCAAAATAGTTCAGGGAAGATATCCCACCCAAACTCAAAATCAATACAATGACAATAAAGGAGGTGATTTTAATTTTGAAACTCTTCATAATATCTCCAATGCATAAATAATTAACATACAAATTATTGTAATATTTAAACAACTTACTAGTTATTCAACAAAAAACCGCTTTTCCCTTTAAAATTTATAGAATTTGCCTTAATCTATTAATTACAGCATTTTTTGCCATATTCCGTCATTATCGCCTACCAGGCCAGTAATAGGAATAATGCTGATTGGCATCCCTATCCTTCATAAAAACAATCAAGGGATTACCGCTACAAAGCGATAACCCCTTCATAAAACTTACCTAATTATTTCATTATCTGTTAAGCCAGCCAGGCTCAGTCTCAGGTAGTGATTATCCTTCCACAGTAACCCCTTTAGCCAACAATTCCTCGACTTTTTCCTTTAAAACAGGCCTGTGCAGTTTTTTTTCTATTCTTGCATTACCCATTAAAAGACTGACAAATATACCTGCGATGGTAATTAGCATCGCAGCAAAGAAAACCATATGCAGTGAATCCGCCAGTGCGATTTTAAGTGGTGGAAGCAAAACCTGCTGCAACGCTAAAGGAATTTGTTTTAAGGTATCCGGGCTCAGGAGCACATTAAATAAACTCTGCGGGTTGTCGTGCGCCTTTGCCAACATGCTGCCGAAAGGCCCTGCCTGTAATCCTGGTATACTTTGAACTTTGGTCAGGATTAGTAAAATGACAGCCTTGGTCACTGTTGATGATCTCCGGCTGGTGGTGGTTCAAGGCTCGTTTCAGACAGGTTAAGACAAAGGAAGACAGAATACCTGTTTTCAAACCGTTTTTTGAGATCGACCAGCAGCGCAGCCGCCAAGGCCTGCCGGTTTATGGGCTTCAGAAGGTATTGCAGGGCCTGCACCTCGTAGCCGGTATAAACATATTGCCCGGAGGCGGTGGTGAAAATGATGATATTTACCCTGTTTTTGGCTTTTTTTAGAAAATTCGACCTTTCCCTGCTGATGCTCTCTTTAATAGCACTGCTTATAGGCATCGGCATTTTATTAAATCAGGGTTGGAAGCACTCTATACTTAGAAAAGGCCTCTGTGTTGACGACTGTAGATACATGGTATATACTTAAACTAAGAGGTGATTCATATGTATACGACGATTCAAAAGTGGGGAAATAGCCAGGCGGTAAGACTGCCAAAGGCCATTCTTGAAATGGCAGAAATTCATGAGAACGACAGGGTAAAAATAATAGTTGAAAATGGTATGATTATCATCAATCCGGTTAAAAAGCATAAAACTTTAGAAGAAAGATTGGCCGGCTACAAAGAGGATTATCATTGCAGTGAATGGAATACCGGAAAGCCACTAGGCAAAGAGGTGTGGTAATGGCCTATATACCGGAGCAAGGAGACATTATTTTTCTTGAATTTGACCCACAGGAAGGGCATGAACAAAAGGGTAGAAGGCCTGCTTTTGTGGTGAGCAATAACACTTTTAATCAGCTTACCAAAATAGCCATCGTCTGCCCAATCACTAACACCAATAGAGAATTTCCCCTTCATGTACCTCTTGACGAAAGGACGAAAACAACCGGCGTGGTTATGTGTGAGCAGGCGAAATCCCTGGATATAACAGCGAGAAACGCTTCATTTTTAGAAAAAGCTCCTAAAGATATTTTGGAAGAGGTGGTTGACATCCTCATTGGCTTTGTTGAAATGCCTTCCCAACAATAGACAAAGGGGACGGTCAATTGCCCGGCAGTATATGAGTATGAAGGGGGACAGTTTCATGACCGGGGGCCGTCCCAAACAGATTCAATTTATTGACAATACAAGAATCTGGATATATTATTTGCCTCAAGAATTATCACTCCCTTTTTTAAAGGTCAAGTACAAACAGCATCAGGGCTGCTGAAAAATGTCCCCCAGTTGTATTTCCAGGCCTTGCAAGAGAGGAGATGTTAAAATATCATCATCATCATAGGATTGAAATAGATTCCAGTTCTTCTCGCCAGGGATAAAAACTTCAATAGTTTTATGGTCGGGGTCTACTATCCAGTACTCCTTTACTCCATGTTTGTAATACATTCTACTTTTTTCAACCCTATCATTTTTGCCCGTTGACGGTGATAGTATTTCAACCACCAAATCGGGGGCACCTTGAATATTCATTTCAGTAATAATGTCCAGGCGTTCTTTTGAGATAAATAATATATCCGGCTGAGGCTTTTCAGTTTCCGATAAAAGAACATCAAGAGGAGCCGTAATAACCCTGCCTAATTTATTTTTCCGTACATAGTCCCGCAGTGTAGCCACTAATTCAGTATTAATTATTTGATGTATTGATCTTGGTGACGGAACCAAAATTAATTTCCCCCCGATCAACTCGTACTGGTTGTCATCATTAATTTTTAAATAGTCCTCATACGTGTACAACCTGTCGGTGTCGACTTTTTCAGTCTGCATTTTTAGACAACCCCCTATTAAATCCAATCAATCCAAGGAAAAACCATCTACCTAAAGACTACCTTTTTAAATAAATACTGTCAAGCACTCCCCGGCCCTAGCTAATGCAGAGCTACTGCCCGGCAGGAAATATATTAATCTGTAAGCATTGAAAAAAACGCAATAATAGCGACTGCATTTCCTCTTTAATGATACCGCGTAACATTACTATATTTGTCTGTGAAAACAATGTTTATTCCGGTGCCCAGCGGGTGGAAGAACATACGAAAGTGAAGGATATGGCGGTTCGAGCGATGGCCTATAATATGCCGGGTGTGGTGGTGGACGGCAATGACGCCCTCGCAGTTTATGAGGTGACAACCAAAGCTAGGGTGCGGTGCCTGGCCGGGGAGGGCCCGACCCTGCTTGAATGCAAAACCTACCGCTGGCGTGGGCACGGCGAAGCCGACCACCAGGTCTACCAGCCCCGGGACGAAATTGCCGCCTGGATGGAGCGCTGCCCGGTCGATAAACTACAAAAGGAACTGTTGCTAGAAGATTTGATTTCGGAGGAGGCGCTTTCAAAGATTGAAAAGGAGGCTAACGAAGCGGTAGATAACGCTGTACGTTTTGCCGAAGAAAGCCCCTGGCCGAACCCCGAAGAAGCCCTCGAAGACGTATACGTATAAATAATTTAGGAAGGAGATTGACCATGCAGCAGATTACAATGGGTCAAGCGGTTCAGCAAGCCCTTCTTGAAGAGATGCGCAGAAATCCCGACGTCTTCATCGCAGGAGAGGGTGTAGGGGTGGGAATTCATGAGTCTCCGGTGATGCCCACGTACGGACTTTTAAAGGAGTTCGGACCGGGCAGGGTGAAAGACACTCCTGTTTCTGAAGCTGCTATTGCCGGATTGGCGGTGGGTGCTTCAACCATGGGGCTGCGGCCGGTGGTGGAAGTGATGTTTAATCCCTTCTTTACCATTGCCTCCGATCAGATTGTCAACCACGCCGCCAAGCTGCGTTATCTTTCCGGCGGTAAAAGCGTCTTTCCCATGGTGGTGCGGGTTAAGACCGGCGCCGGTTTTGGGGCGGGCTGCCAGCATTCCCACAACTTAGAGGCGTGGGTGGCGCACTGCCCCGGCCTGAAAGTTGTCATGCCGGGCACTCCGGCTGATGCCAAAGGACTTTTAAAGTCGGCCATCCGTGATGATAATCCGGTAATTTTCATCGAGGACATGATGCTTTATTTTGCTCCCGGACCGGTGCCGGAGGAAGACTATGCAATTCCCATCGGCGTGGCTGACATAAAAAGGCCGGGCAACGATGTGACGGTGGTAACCTGGTCCAAGATGCTGGGAGTGGCATTTAAAGCTGCGTCCGAACTGGCTAAAGATGGGATAGAAATGGAGATTGTTGATTTGAGGACGCTGGTTCCCCTGGACAAGGATACTATTCTAAAATCGGTCAAAAAAACAGGACGCCTGGTTGTGTTGCACGAAGCGACCCGCACCGGCGGTTTCGGTGGAGAGATTGCCGCGCTGGTGGCGGAGGAGGCATTTAGTGACCTCAAGGCACCTATTAAAAGGGTGACGCCTCCCGATATACCGGTTCCCTTTAGCCCTCCGCTGGAACGATTTTACATTCCCAATGAAGGCCAGCTCATTCAGGCCGTCAGGGTGATCATGGCCTGATGCTAGTTCAAAAAGAACAGGCCGGCCGGCTTAAATGCCGGTTTGCCTGCGAATATGATGGTACCCGGTACCAAAGATATTAAGTTATTCCAATCCATGGGTTTTTTTAAAACAGGATCCAACCCACAGGTCTCTGAAATGTAATAATTTTGCAAAACGCTCAATGGGTATGGCAAAACGGGCACGAAAATCACCGCCCGCTTACTCAAAGAAAAAATCCCCCAGTTGCAAAAACAGGGCATAGAATTTGTTTATTTATCGGAAATAGTTAACACAAACATGGTTGATAAGTGGATACCCTGCCCTCCACAACCCGCCCCGGTTCCGACCATGCCCACCGGGGATTAGTAGAGCCAAAACCGCTCCCGCCCGGGGCGGTTTTTATGTTGCCAAGCCCTAAATTCCTTCATTAACGTCCGTTATTTCATCTTTTAGCCAGGAGAGCCGCCCCCAGTGCCCCTGCAAGCTGGGATTCCGGCGTTGTTATAATTTTTGTTTTCAACTCCCTGGCTAAAAAATTAACAACTCCTCCGTTTCTGGCAACGCCTCCTGTAAAGGTAATAAGCCTGCCTGTACCAAGCCTGCCGGCCATAGCAGCCACCCTTCGGGCCACGGACCGGTGAATTCCAGCTATTATCCTCTCCCTGGACACACCCTGGGCCAGCAGGCTGACAACTTCCGACTCGGCAAAAACGGTACACATATTACTTATATCCACGGGTTCAGCGTCTTTTGAAAGCTCCTCAAGCTCACTCACGTCGGCACCCAGGGCAGTTGCCATAACTTGAAGGAACCTTCCAGTCCCTGCAGCGCATTTATCATTCATGGCAAACTCAACAACCTTACCCTTCCCATTTGTGATTATTACCTTGCTGTCTTGCCCGCCGATATCAATAACCATATCAGTGCCCTCCACCAGATGGTGGGCGCCTCTGGCATGACAAGTTATTTCAGTTATGGATTTATCGATAAAATCCAGGGATACCCTTCCGTAGCCAGTACCGACAATGTAATCTATGTCATTTCTCTTGAGGCCTGTCCCGGACAGCAGCCTGTCAAAAGCTTCCCGGCCCGCCTGCCGGGGGCTAACCCCAGTGGGGACAATAATGCTCTGCCAGTCGTTGTCCTTGAGCAAGACCACCTTGGTGGTCATGGAGCCTACGTCAATACCAGCCGTATACATGTGCTTCAGGCTACCCCCTGCCTAATATTTCAATAAATGCTGTTATCCTATAACAAACTTGTTTTGCTTTCTCTAAAGAACTATAAAACACCTTTATGATAGACATTCGTTTTTTTAATATTTTATAGTGTAAAAATAAGAATAGTTTATTATCTTGGTTTTATAAATGGCTATGAGGCGACCGTTCAATCCTGGTTTATTTTCTTGCTGTCATTAACTTTAGCTTCCCTGTCCTGCTGGAAGTTGTTTTCATATTCAACCAGCTCAATTTCACAGCCCTTTCCTATTTTGACATTGCTTCCCCGCACCACTTTGACTCTGGTATATTCCAGATATATATCATCACCTTCAATGGTTTCGGTATCAAGTCGTCCATCGTAAAAATCCGAAGGCATAAAAATAGATTTGATAATTTTTATTAATTTGAAACCCTCACCCTTTTTTATTTTTATTTTTTCCCCGCCAATTTCCCTGACCTGGCAGTTCCCAAACAGGGTTATGTCAATACTCCCCGCATTCAGCAGACCGCCTATGTTAAACGCCCCCTTGGAGAGAAAAAATTCCGCATTGCAGTCGCCTTGGACTTTTAAAACACCTTCACTCTCAAATTCTTCTGCTTTTATGCCGCCTCCTATGCTGGCGGAACCGTTAATCCTGGCATCCTTTACCACAACATTGCCCCGTATATCTGAATTTCCGTTGATTTTAAAATCTTCCGCTTCCAGATTTCCTTTCATTTTAGCTTCACCATTGATTTTTACCGTCTTAGCCTTTAAACTGCCGTTAACGTTGGTAACTCCGTTAATTTTAAAATCTATGCAGTCTAAATCGCCGCTTATCTTCCCCTCACCGTTTATTACCACATCGTTATAAACACCTCCAGAGGCAGTTCCGGTTCCGGCAATTTTTAAATCATATCTGGTTTCCCCTTCCATCTGACGTCCCTCCATTTTTATTTCTTAAATTTTTCTATACAGCCTTGATTGGTAGACCTCACTCCGGACTTATTTTTTTACTGTCCTTAATCTTGCCTTCTCTGGCCACCTGCAGGTTATTTTTATATTCCACCATTTCAATATCACAGCCGACTCCAATGCTGACATTATTTCCTCTCACCACTTTAGCCCTGGTATATTCCAGAAAAATATCATCGCCTTCGATGGTTTCGCTGGAGAGCCCGGTACATCATTATAAATACCTCTTGATGCTCTCCCTGCACCGGCAATTTTTAAATCGTGCCTTTCCATCTTTAACCCTCCCTACTTATTCTGGTTTTAAGTTCTTCCGTACAGCTTGTTAAATTGATGCGAGCCACAACCTTGGCTCCGCTCTCGAAAAAGGCCTCTGCGGGGGTTGATATCAGAAAGCAGGTAGATACTCCCATCTTTCTCGCCATAAGTAGTTCACAGCCTTTACCCTCAAATTTCTTATAATTATCTCCTAGTGTTAGCAGCAGGGTTTTCCCTTCCTCCAGGTTTATCTCTCCTGATTGCAACAGCTTATCCAGAACAAATAAGTGTAATATTTTTTCAAAAATAAATACTTCGGCATCACCCTGTATTTCAACAAAAAGCTCCAGGGCGTTTATAGTAACAATGTTTCGCTCTGCAAGCTCCTCCTTTTTTAAGGTAACCTCCGCCGGGTTGGGAGAAAACATATCCGCTAAGTCATCCAGAGACAAATCTTCTTTCATGTTTTTGATTTTATTAATCCTGGCCAGCACCTTTTCTTTCGGGAAAAAAGTCTCCTGGCCGGTAAACGTGGATTTTCTGATAAACCAGTCTTCAGGAATCAGATTTTTTCTTTTCCACCTGTATAACTGTCCATAGGAAATGCCTGTTAGTTCCAATAGCTCCTTTTTGGATATTAAGTCCTGTTCCATAAAAAAACACCCCCACAGGGAGTGTAACATAACACTGTTTTACTGTAAATAGCAAAAAACTTTTTTGCTATTTACAGTAACCGGTTTTACATAAAACCTTTTATCTCGCTAACAGCCTGTAAGACCCCGTCCTCGAAGATCGGGGATAAACAGGCTGTAAAGCTCAAAGTTGGGGACAGTCCTCTGACCCTAGATCCAGACTCTAAAGTGAGGTGTGTCCCCATACCTTTATGTTCGCTCTAAGGGTTCGGCAGGAGAATAACCCCTTCCGAACCCAAGGCTCACTTATACAAGCAACAGATTATCCCTTGCGTATTCCCCGTGACTTGTTTGAATAGTACCCGTAATACCGGACAAGTTGTTCACCCCTGTTGGGAATATGGGTAACGCAGATTGATTATTGATTGCTCTTTGTTGCCCGAGACTGTTTCCAGCCTCCCTGCGTTTAGCCGTCCAGTGCGTCTGGTCCCAGGGCAAAGAGTTCACGCAGTTGCCCCGTGTCCAGCTCCGTCAGCCAGCTTTCACCGGAGCCGATGATGCTTTCAGCCAGAGCTTTTTTCTTTTCCATCATTTCATCTATTTTCTCTTCCAGTGTGCCGGTACAAATGAATTTGTGCACCAGTACATTTTTCTGCTGGCCAATCCTGAAGGCCCTGTCCGTGGCCTGGTTTTCAACGGCGGGGTTCCACCAGCGGTCAAAATGGATTACGTGATTTGCCCGGGTGAGGTTTAATCCTACGCCCCCGGCCTTAAGGGAAAGAATGAAAATTTCCGGCCCTTCTCTTTCTTCCTGAAACCGGATCACCATGTCATCTCTTTGTCGTGCCGGCACTGAACCATGCAAAAAAAGTACTTCCCGTCCAAAAAATTTTTGTAGATATTTTCTCAGCAGCTCCCCCATCACCGCAAACTGGCTAAAGATTAATACCCGATCACCGGTGGATATAACCTCGTCCAGTATTTCAGTCAGCCTGGATAGCTTTCCGGAGCGGCCTGCCAATTCCCCGCCATCACCGGTATACTGAGCCGGATGGTTGCAAACCTGCTTCAGCTTGGTCAGGGTCGCGAGTATCAGCCCGCGACGTCCAATTCCTTTAGATACCTGGATACGCTCCAACATAAAGAACTGCCTGATAAAGAGTCGCCTGCTCTGACTGATTAGCACGCCTTTTTGAAAGACGCAAGCGCCGGGCAACGTCGGAATATCCAGTCCCAGCGGTTTGCTGGTGGCCAGATTCTTATCCTGCAGGTCCCACTTGACCTTATGGGTCAAATCCACCAGAAAGGGATGCCGGCCTTGAATTAAACAGGCGATCGTTTTGGTAAGAAGACGGAGAATATTAAGATATTGCTCTTAAATTTACCGATGGTATAATTGTACTAAAGGAATGATTTTAAGTGGTTCTCAAAATTCAAATAATCGATTTTTTTGCCGGATGAGTTTATGAATTGGAGGTTTTATCAATGGATACAAATGAGCTGATGACGATGGTGGATTCCCTACCGTTAGACTTGAAAACGCAATTGATTACTCGCCTTCTGAATAGCTTGAATCCATCACAAAAGGAAATTGATGAACTCTGGGCGCAAGAGTCTGAAAAAAGAGTAGCGGAGATACGATCAGGAAAAGTCACTCTAATTGATGGCGAGGAAGTTTTTAGAGAAATTCATGATCGGTTTTCGAAATGAGATATACTTTTCATCCTTCGGCCAGACTTGAATTAAATCAAGCAATCGATTATTATGAGAAATGCCAAGCCGGACTTGGAGAGGAATTCGCTAGAGAGGTTAAAGCAACTATCTTTCGTATTATCCAATATCCAAAGGCATGGGGCGGATTTTCAAAAAACACCAGAAGATGTTTAACTAACCGTTTCCCATATGGATTGGTTTACCAGATTTTGGAGAGTGAGATCTTGATTATTGCAGTAATGCAATTAAACAGAGAGCCTGCATATTGGAAAAATCGAATCAGTAAGTGAGTTGGGTTATTCATACAAAATACAGGATAATTGCAAACAAATTCGGTTATGCGAGTAAGGAAGTCAAAGGACAGGCTCCATAAAACCTCTTCGGTTGAAAGCCTGTCAAAATTTCCAACAATCAGTTAAAGCGGACGGCGGGAACAATGGCGATTTTCAAGGCAAGGTCAGTGGCCGCCGCCGCTTACCCATAAGTTAGCTAGCAAAATACGATCTGAATTTATAATAACAGTAAGTTGGAGATGAATCGATGACTGCTAAAATGCATTCAATCAATAAGACCGCAAGAATCGCTGGATTCCTGTATTTGCTTTTGGCTCCGCTCGGTTTTTTCGGCGGCATGTATATTCCCTCACTTATCGTGTCGGGAGATGCCGCGGCGACGGTCAATAATATTTTGGCACATGTATGGCTGTTCCGTCTCAGTATTATGAGCGCCTTGACCGTTCCTATCGTTAATATTTTTTTGGTTCTCCTGTTGTACAAATTGCTCAAACCGGTCAATAAGAACCATGCGGTGCTTATGGTAGTGTTTATACTGGCACCGGAATGTATTGGATAGATTTAGAATATCTGAAAAATTTACAGCTTATACCTTTGATTCATTTATGCCTCTAATCAATATCCATATTAAGAATGAAAATTCCGCGATTGTTTGTGGTATTAAAAGAATTGTGTTAACTATTACGCAGTTTGGAAATAGAAAATGTATAAATACTTCTAGAAGTAAGCCACAACCGCCAACCACAAGTAAAATACCGAGAACTCTTGGAAGAAATCCCGACCTGTAAACTAAAATGCCCAGGGGAACAAGCCACAGAGCGAAGAAGATATTGGCTATTTCATATCCGTGTAAGTATAAATCATAAGACAGCATTGCCTGTGCCTTTATCTGCCTGATTTCAAACACGCTTAAGTATTCTGCACCACTTAAAAGGTGTAATGATGAAAATTCATTCAAAAGGTTTAGCATGTTAATAGGAACACTTACTATTACAAAAATAACCATGAGTATAGACAGGTTTTTATCTACTGTATTTAGCAGCTTGTATAAGACTAAAGGCAGTAACAGAAAGATGACCATCATAATTAGATCGCTCACAAAACCCAGTCGGAATAGAAACTCATTTGCTAAAATATTATTAGCTGTAGCTTCTATATCCCCAATTACAAATATTTTGGAACGGACAATTTGTGCAATAGGACCAAATATAAACATAAGCAACCATAAGAATCCTGCCAATCTTGCTGTTTTTTTGTTTGTACTCAATTTTCTTCTCCTTTCATATGCTAAGCCGGGCCAACCAATCCAGCGCCACAAAAGTTTCACGGACTCCGCTGTTTTTGCCTTTATAGATTACTCGCGAGACACCGTCATTCGATTCGGATACCGGTGACCTCCCTGCGTTTAGCCGTCCAGTGCGTCTGGTCCCAGGGCAAAGAGTTCGCGCAGTTGCCCCGTGTCCAGCTCCGTCAGCCAGCTTTCACCGGAGCCGATGATGCTTTCAGCCAGAGCTTTTTTCTTTTCCATCATTTCATCTATTTTCTCTTCCAGTGTGCCGGTACAAATGAATTTGTGCACCAGTACATTTTTCTGCTGGCCAATCCTGAAGGCCCTGTCCGTAGCCTGGTTTTCAACGGCGGGGTTCCACCAGCGGTCAAAATGGATTACGTGATTTGCCCGGGTGAGGTTTAATCCTACCCCCCCGGCCTTAAGGGAAAGAATGAAAATTTCCGGCCCTTCTCTTTCTTCCTGAAACCGGATCACCATGTCATCTCTCTGTCGTGCCGGCACTGAGCCATGCAAAAAAAGTACTTCCCGTCCAAAAAATTTTTGCAGATATTTTCTCAGCAGCTCCCCCATCACCGCAAACTGGCTAAAAATTAATACCCGATCACCGGTGGATATAACCTCGTCCAGTATTTCTGTCAGCCTGGATAGCTTTCCGGAGCGGCCTGCCAATTCCCCGCCATCACCGGTATACTGAGCCGGATGGTTGCAGACCTGCTTCAGCTTGGTCAGAGTCGCGAGTATCAGCCCGCGACGTCCAATTCCTTTAGATACCTGGATACGCTCCAACATATCCTGCAGAACTGCCTGATAAAGAGTCGCCTGCTCCTGAGTAAGTTGGCAAAATACCTTCATCTCCTGTTTTTCAGGAAGATCATTAATAATCAGCGGGTCGGTTTTTACCCTGCGCAGTATAAATGGGCGCACCATTTTGTTTAGCAGGGAAAGACGGCTCTCGTCATTAAAACGCTCAATGGGTATGGCAAAACGGGCGCGAAAATCATTGAAAGAATACATGTAGGAGGGGTTTAAAAAATCCATAATGGACCATAGCTCGGAGAGGCGGTTTTCTACCGGCGTGCCCGTAAGTGCGATTCTATAGCTGGCCCGCAGGCTTCGTATGCTCTGCGACTGCTTGGCAGAAGAGTTTTTTATATTCTGCGCCTCGTCCAGCACGACTCCATCCCAGTGGATACCCATAAAATCTTCATGATCACGATAGGCCAGGGAATAGGTGCTGACTACCACGTCAACGCAGCTGGCCGCGTCGATAAATTCTCTGCCGGCAAGCCGCCGGCTGCCATGATGTACCATAACAGTTAGGCCAGGTCCGAAACGCTCAATTTCACGCTGCCAGTTTCCCACCACTGAAGTGGGGCAGATCAGTAAAACAGGGCCTGCCGGCAGTCGCTGTTCTATGCGGTAAAGCAGCAGGGCTATCAACTGAATGGTCTTACCCAGACCCATGTCATCTGCCAGGCAGCAACCGATTCCCAATTCGCTGAGAAAATGCAGCCAGGAGAACCCCCTTAGCTGATAGCCACGCAAAGTCCCGCAAAAACCTTCCGGCTGCACCAGCTCTTCCATTTTTATCCCGCCATTCAGACGGTTAAAAACATCAGCAACCCAGCCCTCTCCTTCTACGTCTGTCACCGCTAAAGTACTTTCTGTTTCTGCATCCCCTGGTAACGATTTGCGCAGCGCCGGGTCACCCAGGCGCATAATTTCTCCAACAGTCATTAGTCTCCGGGGACTGTCCCATATTTTGAGGGCCTCTTCCACCAAATCCGGGGATAACTCTATCCACTGGCCGCGCACCCGCACAAGAGAAGTTTTCAAGTCCGACAATTTTTTAAACTCTGCCCGGCTGAGTACCTGATCACCCAGGGCCAGTTCCCAGTCATATTCCACCAGGGTGTTTAACCCCATCATCCCGCTTCCGACACCGTCAGATTTAGCAGTCTTTCCTGGGGGCCTGACCTTAATTCTAAGCCCCGGCTTTAAGCCGCCTTTCTGCCACCAGGCTGGTACAAGCACTCCGAAACCGCTTTCCTCCAAAAATGGAAGTGCTTCAGTTAAAAAGGCGTACGCCCCGGCAGCCGTCAGTTTGCAGCCTTCTGGCGCGGTTGTATTAAGGCTTTCCCGAATGGGATCAAATACAAAGGAGGCCCTGGCAAGATCAGCCAGCAGGCGCTCCTGTGGATTTTCCAGTTTGCGGCCCAAAATCTTCAGAGAAGCTTTTGTCTCTTTCCAAATGATGTCTGCCGGTATTAAAAGGGTGGGATCATCGGTGGCCTGAAGAAGAAAAGATAAGCGCCAATCACTGTTTTCCTCCCTGCGGTGGCTCCTCCCAGCTATGTTTTGCTTCGGTTCCAGCAGATCATTTGCCGGTTCCGGGGGCGGTTCCAGCCTGAAACATGTTCTAAAGGACGACTTTCCGGCCTGACCTGCAAGTGTTTCCACCCACATGCCTGCCTGCCCGTCCAGTGCTTTCATCTGGCCGGCCGGGTCACTGGCCGGCGGTGGGTCACCGGAGAAGAGCGCCCCCAGCCATTTTTCCGCAGCCCCATAGTTCCCCAAAGCCTTAACGTCGTTCATTCTTTCCGGTCCTGGCTGAAACCAGGTACATACAAAACCATTCACAGCAGCAGATAAAAAGTCCCTGAGCAGCATATCTCCTGCAGGAGGCTGAAAATACTTTACACGATCTTCGTCTGCTGGATATACACCCCTGCATATTTCCGGCAGGGCGCCTGCCAGAAGATCTAAACGAGCGGCATCACCCGGATCGCTGAAAACTGCTTGCCAGGCGGCGGAATATACACCGGCGCCACCTCTCAGCAGTTTTGAGCTTGAATTTTTCCTAACTGATTTACCGGAGTTATCCCGGACAGGAGCTGTCGATGATACAAAACGCTGGCGAACAAGCAATTCCAATGCAAATTTGGCAGCATGTCCCCAAAAGAGCAGGTCAGCCGCCCAGCGCCTGTGTGCCGACTGATTCGACCAGGAAAGACTAGACAAAAAAATAACCGCCGTATGGGCAGGAAAGGCAATACCATGTACCGGCCCGGGCTGCAATATGTGGTTATCCGCCGCTCCGGCCGGCCCGGGCCAATTTTCTTCCAGCACACCTACAGGATAAGATGAAACGGGAATATTTCCCTTAGCAGTGGGAAGCAGAATGGTATGCCTTTCAGGTACCAGATACCCCCGGAGCAACAGTTTCTTATCCGCAAGCTCTGTTATAATATTTAATATATCCCCATCCGACGCTGCAAAAGCATCTACCAGCAATGTCTTTGATGTCCTGCCGCTGCTCGTTTCCGGATAATATGAGGGCCGGGTTTCAGCCCACACAAAAAAATGCCCTGCTGTCCGTCTGCCGGCAGATGTAACCCAACAACCATGTAGTATAAGCAAATATAAAAACCCCTTGTGCCGACAAATGTATTATAAAAGACGCAAATCTTGCGGTGGCTTTTGATCGGTAATTATTAGCATATACTAATGGTGTCAATACTTCTTCATTTTTATTAGGTATATGCAAAAAAATTATTATATGAACGGGCTTTTTTCTCCCGCATGATAAAGCACCAACCGGTGGAGTGCCCTTGTACAGGCTACATATAGCAGCTTTCTGTCAAACTCAGTGGCATAATTATCCCTGGATGCGCCATGAACAAGCACAACGTCAAACTCCAGACCCTTTACCATGTAAGCTGGGATTACCAATGCGCCTTTGCCAATCTCGCCATCCACGGTGCTGACAAGCTTAATATTCATGGAGTTATTAAGTCTGGCATGTAATCTTTCAGCCTCTTCCCGGGTCTTGCATATCACTGCAATGGATTCATAGCCCTGTTCAAAGTAGGAATCTATGTCGTGCTCAACAGCACGCTCAACCATCTCCGGCGTATCCTTAAACACAATCACTGGCTCAGCTTCGTGCCTCTCAAAGGATATAAAGTCCTGCTTTTTACCCAGCAGTCTTTGAGTAAAGTTGTTAATTTCAAAAGAAGCCCTATAACTTTTATTCAAAAAAAGCTTTACCATTTTGCTTCTGTGGAAAATATCCGCCACGATATCGTATAGGGAATTGTCTGCGTCTTTTTCAACGGCCTGGTGAGTATCACCCAACACGGTACACCTGGCACCCTGGAACAAAAGATTAAAAACCTCATATTGCAGAGGATCATAATCCTGAGCCTCATCTATGACCACCTGCTTAATTTCTGAAAATAAATCACTGCCTTCAAGCCTTATTTTAAGGTATAGAACCGGAGTGCAGTCCTCATAATAAATTTTTCCCTCGTCAAGGCTTTCCTTTGTTCTTGAAATAATTTCTTCAATATCCACGGGTAGTTCCAAACTCCGGGCAAGCTTAAAAAAAAGCTCCTGGTTGTTGAAAAGCAATTTATAAAGGTCCAGATAATCAACTTCCGTATATCTACGCAGCCGCCGCATAAATATTTTAGCTTCCTTGATTGAAAGAAGCCTGCTAAAGGATTTTATTTCCAATTCATGCTCATTGCTTTTTTCCACTATTTTCTCTATTTTGGCGAGCCTTTTCCTTCGCAGCAGATGGACTCTTTCTATAATCTTTTTTTCTATTCTCTTGAGCCGCTTTACCATGGGCATGCCTATTTTATCGTTCAGAAAAAGGTTTTTAAGCTGCTGTCTGGTAAAAAGTGTTTTACCGCCGAAATAAACATCTTCAAAGGCAATCATGCGCCGTTCATATTGCCGTATTAATCTGTCGAGCATTTGAGTAAATACCCGTGAACCTTTAAATTCAATGCTTTGCCTTCTGACCTTCCCTTCCTCATTGTTTCGGGAAACAATCAAAGACTCTAGTTGCTCGTTCCTGGTTTCTGCTTTCAGCCTGCCCTCAAAAAGCGTAGACACAATATCATCAAAGGTCGTTTGCTCTACATTTTCCTCCCCAAGTTCGGGCAAGACACTGGAAATATATTTGCTGAAAACAGTATTGGGGGAAATAATGATGATATTGTTGGAGCCTATATTTGCATGCAGTCCTTCGTAAAGCAGAAAGGCAATGCGGTGCAGGGCAATAGAGGTCTTGCCGCTTCCCGCTACACCCTGCACCATCAGAAGTTCATTTTCAGTATCCCGGATAATGGCATCCTGCTCTTTTTGGATGGTCTCAACAATGTTTCTCATCTTGGCAGATGAGTTGTTTCCTAACACCTCCTGCAGTTTCTCATCATTAATCCTAATACTGCAGTCAAAAAAGTACTTGAGCTTCGCATCCCGGATTTTATACTGCCTTTTCAATAAAACTTCACCAGAAATTATGCCTGCCGGAGCGCTATATGACGCTTTACCAACTTCCCAGCGGTAAAATATGCTGGAAACTGGCGCACGCCAATCATACACAAAAATATTGTGTGTTTTTGAATCCATTACATTATGGAGACCTATATAAACCTTCAGCCCGTCGTCGAAACTGTCTTCTGCGAAATCGAACCTCCCAAAGTAGGGTGAGCCCAGCATACTCTTGTAATATTTTATTTGTTTTAATGTGCTGTCATAATTGGCAGTCTGATTATTGACTTCGGAAAGGAAATGATTAATCTCCGGAAGCCTGTCAAAATCATTGGAAAAATGAACGGTGTTCTCCCACATATCTTTCCTTAAAGCAATCAATCTGCTCTTTTTATCTGTTACGGAGGCCGCTTCCAGGTCCAGTTCTTTTCTGATAACTGCCAATGTTTGCTCAAGATAAATTATTTCTTCTTGCAGGTTTTGCTGATAATTTTCCATCATATCTACTCCCATTAATGTTTTCTTGAACCTATTGACAGGCCCATACGATTTGTGATAATATTATTATGCAAAAGATATGTTTTAATGGGGTTTTGTGTCCATCTCATCATTATACACTCTAAGGATGTTCGAGTAAAGCTTGAGCATCCTTTTATTATTTAATCTTACTCAATAATACATAATATTTCTGGTGTGCTATAATGTATATTAGTTCAGAACCCTTACTATATATTAGCCCCTGAACAGCTAAAAATTCATGTCGTCTGATTTATATCTCTAACAAATTTACATGAGCATGTAATGTTTAGAATCTACATATTTGCCGAAAGGAATGCGCCATGGGAAGAGTACTTGCTATTAACATCAGTCCTGTTAAGGGAATTGAAAAAAACTCTATTGAACAGGTTGAGGTTATTGAAGGATGGGGTCTTAAAGGAGATGCTCACGGCGGTGACTGGGACAGACAGGTAAGCATTTTCCCGGTGGAGTCCCTGGAAAAAGTACCTCCGGAGAAAAAAGAGGAAGTATTAAACGGTGGTTACACCGAAAACATTACCATAGCAGGGATTATGCCATCCGATCTGGCCGTGGGTAATTTTGTCAGTGTTGGTGATGCTGTAATAAAAATTTTGCACATTGGCAAAGACAAGTTTAAAGAGCACGGGCGTCCCTATATCGTAAGCCGTGAGGGCCGCTTCGGGCGGGTAGTCAAAGGCGGCCTGATAAGAGCAGGAGATGCGGCCTACGCCTATTCGGACAGCGAAGCCTCATTTTTACAATGTGTCCAGGAAGGTAATCTCCCAATGGTGCAAATACTTCTGGATGAGGGCATGGACCCTGATGCCAGGGACAATTATAATGCTACTGCATTGATGCTGGCAGCCAGGAACGGTCATACCCCTGTAGTGCGGGCGTTGCTGAACAAAGGCGCCGATGTGAATGCTAAAAGCCAGGATGGCATAACTGCACTGATGGCGACCACTTACATGGGGCATGCCGGGATTGTGGAAATGTTGCTGGCTGAAGGTGCTGACACAACCATGCGAAGCGCCAGTGGGCTGACAGCATTATCACTGGCCCGGGAAGGGAAACATGAAGCTGTTATTCGGATACTTGAAAGTTCAGGAACTTAAGGCGACTCCAGAGCTACATCCACCGCTTTGGTCCGACTGCTTTCTTTAAGTTTGCGCTAATCGGCGACTCCCACATTTGCATACTTTTATTCCCAAACCTCTTGACAAATTCACCATGGCAAGTATAATCTAGTTAACGTTCGTTAACTAGAAAAGGGTGCCGTATGGAACATATTTTTTCTTACCACGGTAAAAAAGAAGATATCTTAAAGGCCAGCATTGAACTGTTTGCTGCCCGGGGGTATGATGCCGTATCGGTCAGGGACATCGCCAGAGCTGCCGGGGTTACGGAATCCGCCCTCTACAAACACTTTAAGGGTAAAGAAGACATGTCTCTCTATATTTTTAAAGAAATTATCCAGGAGTACTGCCGCCGCATAATAAATATAAAGAATCAAGACCTGCCGGCCATTGAAAAACTTTGTAAAATCGTGGGCATGACCTTTGACCTCTATGAAGCTCACCCTGCGAAAATCCGCTTTGCCCTGCTGTCACAGCATAAGTTCTGGGACACTCTCACTGACGACATCAGGCCCCACCTTCTGCTCAAGTCCATCCTGGAAGAAGGAATGGATAGCGGTGAAATACCCCGGGAGGAGGCTTACCTGTTAATCACCGTTTATACCGGTTTATTGCTGGAACCCCTGACCCAGTACCCTTATTTTTATGATGTACTGCCGGCCTTTTCCGAACTAAAACAACGTATTATGGCTAAAGTCCGCAAGCTCCTGAGCTAGCGGGCATATGTTTGCCCAGAGGTTAACGATCGTTAACATAGCCCCGGTAATGTTGGAGGTATAAAAGGATGAAATCACTACTGCGCCTTATATTCAGGATATTGTTCAAACTCCGCCTGGTGAATTTGGATAAGTTGCAATTCACCGGTCCCACCGTCATAATACCCAATCACATTTCTTTTTTGGATGGTATTTTTCTTTACCTGTTTTTACCAGGGGAAGTGGTTTATGTGGTAAATACCCACATCGCCCGGCGGTTTTCCTTTGCTTTAAAGTTCTGTCGGCATATCACCGTAGACCCCCTGAACCCTTACTCCCTTAAGCAGATCGTCAATGTGGTAAAGACAGGCAGACCGGTAGTACTGTTCCCCGAGGGACGGATAACCACAACGGGAGGACTGATGAAGGTTTATGACGGGATCGGTTTTATTGTTCAAAAGACCGGAGCTGCCCTTTTCCCCCTCATATTCACCGGTTTGGAACGTTCTAAAACATCCCGCCTGAAAGGCAAGGTCAGAACCCAATGGTTTCCGGAAGTGCAAATGGTCGTTGGCGACCCCGTTAAATTAACTATAGACGAAAGCAAAAGCGCCAGGTTCCAGAAAAGGGTGCTTAGTGACAAGATACTGGAGATTATGCAAAATGCCCTGTACCTGGCCAGGCACCAGGAGGAAGTAAATCTTTTTAATCAACTCTTAAATTCCGCCAAAATTCACGGGGCCAAAAAAGTGGCTATCAGAGATATCAGCCGGCAGGTTACTTACCGGACACTGCTCACTGCCTGCTACATCATGACCCGGAAGTTTGCTGCTTTAATGAAGGATGAAGAAAACACCGGCGTACTGCTCCCGAACTCCAGCGCCCATGTCATCACTCTGTTTGCACTTTTTTATAACGGTAAAACCCCGGCCATATTAAACTTCTCCGCCGGAACTCAAAATATACTGGATTGTGCGGAAACCGCAAATCTCAAGACCATCATTACTTCACGTTTGTTCATTGAAAAGGCCGGGTTAACCAACCTTGTCAACCAATTAGCCAGTAATTATCAAATGGTCTACCTGGAAGACATTAAATCCTCCGTTTCATTCCGGGATAAATTTACGGGCTTCATAAAATATATCACCTGTAAAAAAGCGTCCGTATCAAAAGGCCAGAGACTGATCCTGTTTACCTCGGGAAGCGAAAGCAAGCCCAAGGGTGTTGTGCTCAGCCACAGCAACATCATGACCAATATCAACCAGGCTTCTTGCGTCATTGATTTCACTCCCGGGGATAAGATTCTTAATGCCCTGCCCATGTTTCACTGTTTTGGCCTCACCGCCGGCACTATACTGCCGCTCCTTAGCGGCGTGGAAGTGTATCTCTACCCCAGCCCGCTGCACTTCAAAATTATTCCGGAGCTGGCCTATGACTATAACGCCACCATACTCTTCGGCACCTCAACTTTCCTGGCCGGCTACGGCAACTATGCCCACCCCTACGACTTTTACAGTATCCGCTACGTTTTTGCGGGAGCCGAAAAGCTCAGGGAAGAAACCAGGACACTCTGGCAGGATAAGTTCGGTATCCGGATTATGGAAGGCTATGGCACTACCGAAACTTCTCCGGTTTTAAGTCTTAATACCAATCTCTTTTATAAAAAGGGTACGGTGGGCAAGTTCCTGCCCGGCATCAGCTGGATACTGGAAAAAGTGGAGGGCATAGCTGAAGGAGGCAACCTTCTGGTGCAGGGCCCCAATGTCATGGAGGGTTACCTGCTGCACGGCAAGGGGTTTGTCCCTATGGGGCAGTGGTATAACTGCGGGGATCTGGTCAGCATTGATGACCAGGGGTTTATTACCATCAAGTCACGGCTAAAACGATTCGCTAAAATTTCCGGTGAGATGGTCAGCCTGAACCTGGTGGAGGAACTGGCCGAAAAGTGCTTTGGCGCCGCCAGTTGTGCTGCCGTTAATATTCCACACGCAAAAAGGGGAGAAATGATTATTTTATTTACCGCTGATAGATCCTTTAACAAACATACTTTGCAGCATTATTTAAGCCGGCACGGCCACAGCATGCTCCTTATGCCCGCAGAGTTAATAACGTTGGATAAACTACCCTTTCTGGGCAGCGGCAAAACAGATTACGTCACCCTGAAAAACCTGGCGATGAAAGGAAGGTACGAAAATGGTTCTGATTCAATCCACGCTTAAGCCAAAACCCCTAAATGCTTTATTAACCGCTCAGTTTCTATCCGCCTTTGCTGATAACATGATTCTCTTTATTACCCTGGCTATTATTAAAAGAGATGCCTACCCCGGCTATTACCTGCCCCTGGTACAAAGCGCCTTTCTTTTTTCGTATGTGGTTTTCGCCCCCTGGGTAGGCCGTTTTGCCGATAAAAAATCAAAAATGAACTGTTGAAGGCCAACTCCAAAATTGAAAGCTTTGCCATTCTGGCCATCCTTACCGGTTCTGTGGCCGGGGGGTATCTGTCCGATCACTCCGTCCTTCTTTCATTACTGGTTTGCCTGTTTCTCTACGGTTTATCCATTGTCTTTAATACTCACCAACAAAACAAAATCCCCGGAACGATCCGGGAATTATATTTAAAACACTTTATCTAGATTTACTGACAAACTGGCTACGCAGCGCTGCCAAATCCACCTTTGGGACTAGCCCTTCTTG
Source organism: Peptococcaceae bacterium BRH_c4b (assembly GCA_000961595.1). Classification (GTDB taxonomy): domain Bacteria; phylum Bacillota; class Desulfotomaculia; order Desulfotomaculales; family Desulfocucumaceae; genus Desulfocucumis. The sequence continues at coordinate 29,613 of LADO01000028.1, read as the reverse complement.
CGAGGCCTGGCTGAGCAGGGCGTTCACCGCCTTATACCCTGTCTCGCCTAAATCTTCGGTGAACTCGTTTACATAAAGCTTGATGTGCGCTTTTACTACTTCAGAGGACAACTCTTGCGCGTGTCTTAGCACGTACTCCTGTGACTCCTCCGGGTGTGCCCAGGCGTATCTGACCGATGCCCTAATCCAGCCGGCGATCTCAAGTAGATCCAGTGACCGGCGGGCGATGATCGCTCCCAGCGGAAGCGGCAAGTTGGTATCGGCATCCCACCAACTGCCCAAGTCGGCCAGGAGAGTAAGCCCATACGCAGGATAGGTGAAGCGTGCTTCGTGGATCACTAGCCCTGCATCAACCATACTATCGCGTACCGCCGGCATGATCTCGTGAAACGGTAGAATCACAATCTCTCCCACGCCCCCTGGCACATGTTGAGTTGCCCACAGCCGGAACAATAAGTAGGCAGTTGATCGCTCACTGGGTACCGCTATCCGTCGACCGGCCAGCACCGCTGGATCATTGGTGCTGCCTGCTCTATTTGATGTCAGTATCAGCGGCCCGCATCCTCTACCCAGCGCACCCCCGCATGGCAGCAGCGCGTACTCGGACAATACCCATGGTAGTGCTGCATACGAAATCTTTACCACCTCCGGCCCGTTGAAACTAGCTGCCAAGCTGTTCGTGATGTCGATATCTGCATAGGTGACGTCAAGCTTCGGTGCGCCGGGTAGTAGTCCGTGTACCCAGGCGTGGAAGATAAATGTGTCGTTGGGGCAAGGAGAGAAGGCAATTTTCATCACAATACCTCCAATAATACTGAGCAAGCTGCTTCCAGAACGTCCAGGGCCTCTGTGATACGCCATGCGGCCCGGTCACGTGGACCGACCAGGTTTGAGATGGCGCGAAGCTCCAAAATTGGCACACCGCGGTCATACGCTGCGAGAGCTACGCCATACCCCTCCATCGCCTCGGCGGTGGCCCCCGGCACCCGTGCGGCCAGTTCTGCGGCAGTCTCAGCCGTACCCGTCACAGTCGATACAGTGAGCACAGGGCCGGCTTTGACCGGCAACCCGGCCGTGAGCAGCGCCTCAGTTACACCGTTCACCAGGCTGGCATCAACCTGGATGCGGGTGGAACCGAAGCCCAACTCATCCAAACTACTAAAACCTTCGGGGGTCTCCGCTCCCAGGTCGGCAGCGACGATCTCGTTCGCCACCACAAGGGAGCCCACCTCAGCCCTACCAGGAAAGCCTCCAGCGATACCAGCGCTCACGACCAGGCCGTACTCAGCTGTTGCCAACACCTTCGCCGTGTTGACAGCAGCCGATACCGGACCGACACCCGCTACCAGGACGTCAAACCTTCTATCGCTGTGCAGTCCACGTAACACCGCTTCCTGCTCCGCCAAGACAGCGGTCATCACAAGGATACGCATTCCCGATTCCCACCTGCGAGGATTTGTAATATTCGGTATTATTTCGTTAAAATCCATATTCATTCTTTTCTCCTTTTTCACAACATGGCTGCAATTAAGTAAAGGCGCATTGTCTTTCCGCCTTTACTTAATTTCGATTTATCATAGTCGAACCCTGCAGGCGCCCGGCCAACTTTTACTCATCGAATCGTCTCAACTGTTTATCCAGCATCAAAAAAATTCCTACTTGCTCCTGTCCATAAAAAAATAATGCCCGTCAACAATCCTCTGCCGGGCATTATCCGGATATTTAGATGTTTTATATAGTTTTATATAGTTTTATAACTTAACTATTTTCAGCGGACAGGCCACACCGGACTGTTTTGCTAATTCGTTTAATCCATTTTGGGTGCCAAAGGCAATTATAATGTCACCGTTAATAATCTGTTCTGCCGGGTCAGGGTTTGCAATGGTCTTTTCATTTCTGACAAGAGCCAGGATCTGTGCGCCATAAAGCTCCCGCAGCTTGCTGTCTGCAACGCTCCTGTTGGTTAAAGCACTCTCCTCAGTAATAAGGAATTCCTCCAGCCTTAACTCGTGATCGCTCCAATCCAGCAAGTTTTGAATAAATCCTACGGTTGCCGGTTTTACCGCGGCCATTGCCAGGCGAGATCCTCCCGTTAAGCCCAGCGTAATAACCCAGTCGGCACCAGCCCGGTAGAGTCTTTTCTCATTTTCTCTGCGGTTGCTCCTCGAAACCACCCTAATATTTTTATTCAAATCCTTTGCAGCCATAGTAATTAAAATATTGTCAGCGTCTTCGGGCAATGCTGAAATAATGCTGGAAGCATACTCTATACCGGCCCTTTCCAGCAAGCTGTCCTCTGTGGCATCTCCCATTATTACAGGATCACCTTGCTCCTCCAACTGCTTGCAATGAATCTCACTGCTATCAATGCCCACGAAGGGAAGTCCCTCCTTACGCAGCTGTTCCACTGCGGAAGAGCCCGCCCTGCCCAGTCCGCAGACAATAACATGTCCCCTCAAACGTGATATTTTTTTCATCATTAACTTATCACCCCAGATTCTAATGACTTGCCCTTCAACCAGTAATGTTGTAATCATTGAACTGAGTGTGGAGATATATCCCACCCCAGAAAAAAGGAGAAATATAACTGCAACCCTGCCTCCCTGGGTAACCGGATAAAGATCTCCGTAGCCCACGGTAAAAACAGTTATGGCAGCCAAATAATAAGCATTAAAGAAACTAAGATGTTCAAATCTTGACAACATCAGAACAGCCGTGGAAAAACAAATAATTTCAATAATGGTTAGTAGCACTATTATTTTAATAATTAACTTGAGGTTTTTCATTCTTCTTTTTCCTTTTCTTTCATAAAAGTTGCACCACCACAGTTTTCCTCTGAAAAAGAATTAATGGTCAATATTATTCTAAACAAACCGACAAATTCCTCCATTGTCGTTAAAACATATACCACAAAGGCGACCAACAAATTCGTATGGGCCAGGCTCTGAACTTTCTGACTTATTTTTTTTAGACAATACGTCGGCTAAATATTCCAAAGCCAAAGACGGCTTTGGAATATTTAGGGCTTACTGATTGTGGAAGAAAAAGATGGTATAATGAATAGAGAACATAAAACAGGAAACCTCCCGGGCATATCCAATAGATGTACCAAAAGGAAAGTGCTGCGAATATGCTTACTTATGAACAGTTATCCCAATACCGGTCCGCTTGGCGGGAACATCGAAAACAAAAAGAACAACAACTGGCCCGGCGGTACAGTCAAGCCATGGAGCGGGTCAGGCGGGCAGCCGGCCACCTGAAAAAAAACTACGGCTGTAAAGTCACTCTTTTTGGCTCACTGCTCCGGGAAGACAGGTTTATGGAACACTCCGATATAGATATTGCCGTTTCCGGCTTAAGCGACGAAGTAAATTTCTGGAAGATGTATTCCGAAGTGATGGACATTCTGGCACCCTTTGACTTTGATCTGGTGGAACTGGAAAAGATAGAACCGGAAGTGCAGGATTACATCCTCAAAGGAGGGGTGGAATTGTGACCCCGAACCTAATCCTACTGGAAGTCCGGTTGCGCAAGGAACTTGTGAACCTGGAAAAACTGGTGGAAGAACTGAAGACAATAACAAAAATGCGGGAACTTAAAGTCAACAGTATACGAATAAGGGCATGCGCTTCTATTCTGCACGATTTTTATTCCGGTATAGAGAAAATGTTTATCAACATAGCCCGGGAAACCGACCGGACAGTACCCAGAGGCGAGGGCTGGTACAGGGAGCTCCTGGAACAAATGACCCTGGACATACCGGTTAAAAGACCGGCAGTTATTGGTTCTGAATTGGCGACCCAGCTTCAGCAATATTTGAGCTTTAGACACCGTTTTCGTAATCTTTACGGATACGAGTTGGAATGGGGCAAGATGGACGAACTGATCAAGAATATGGACTCCACTTTAAAACGATTGAAGGACAGCATGGAAAGTTTCCTGGAAGTGCTGTCTCAAATAGTAGAATAGGAATTTGGATATATAAACGCATTCACATTGCTTTATCCCTTCTAGAACATTCCCCGCTTGCTACGCTAATATAAAAATTTATAGTCTCTTTTTCCGCTAACAATGCGCCTGATTTCCACCGTCTCGTTATCCAGCAGGACGTAAAACACCAAGTAATTATCGACTATTAAAATACGATATCCTTGCCTGGTTAGTCTTCGATTTTTCGGTACAGCGCCCATCAGTGGAAAATCCTCAAGCCTTAAAATATTCTGTTCAATTTCCTCAGCTAGTTTAAGCGCGGCAGCAGGATTATCGTTTGCGATATAATCAACAATCTCGGCCAGGTCCTGCTCTGCCGCCTCGGTTATACTAATTAGATGCTTTGGCATGAATACGGCCCCTCAAGTCTGCCATAGCCTCGCGGAACGGGCGGCGTTTTCCGGCACGGCTCTGATCCTCAGCCTCGTCCAACTTATCATAAAGTTCCAATAGGGCCTGCTGCTCCTCAAAAAGCTGCTGGCTCATGATGACTAAATGGCCGTTGCCGTTCTTAGTTATAAAAACCGGTTTATGCTCTTTTATGCAAATTTCCTCAATCTCAGGAGTCTTGTTCCGCAAATCGGAAACAGGGCGAATCACCGGCATATAGCTCACCTCATGTTATGTTAAATTTATATCATTATTATATCATAATCTTGATACGGCAAGAAAATTCTTTTTTTATACGCCTAAAAGGCAGCAGCGTTTATATTTCTTACCGCTGCCGCAGGGGCAAGGGTCATTACGGCCAATTTTTTCTTTCGGGTGTTCAGACATTGCGGGTATCGGAAAGCTGGTAGCCGGCAATGGCAAAAAGCTTTCCAGGTTATTCTCAAGCATATAATCAACTGTATTTGGTACATACTGGCAATATTACTATAAAATGTTTCATCAATATCTCCGTAGGTACAAGTAAATTCAACGCCATTTTCCACATAAGTCATCATTAACTCAGTTAAATATTGTGGATTCCTGGATATCTTTTTAAAATCGCTTATAGCCTTCCTTAAAACAGAATACCTAAGCTGGCCAACCCCCCTCTTGGGGAAGAATTGGTTTTGTATTATTACTTTGTATTTATTCATCAAAATCTCTTCTTCACCCGGCTTGACTTTGAGAAAATAATATTCCTTAACCTTATCATTGGACTTAAAAAGTTCTATAATTTCTTCCCTTAATTCCTTATCTGTTTTTGTTGACAAATATTTTTTTAAATCTGTAACTTTTATATCCATGTTCCTCTCTCCCCAATCATTCCACTTTGAAAAACTATAAAATTTATTCCTTGTTAAAATCAACAAATCCTGCTTACTATCGCATTATATATCCAAGAAATCCGTCATTCAACCACATACCCGCAAAAGTCAACAAGGGCCTCTCACCTTCAATCGTGAGAAGCCCTTGTCTTTGTTCTATTCTGGCGGAGAGACAGGGATTGATTCGAACCCTGGAGACCGCTCATCACAGTCTACTCGATTTCGAGTTCTGTGGAGGGCTTTTTTGGTGGCTTCTACTGTTTTCCGGAATGCTTGCCTGTCGACTGTTTTCGGCCAACTCCGACATTTCAGCATTACACCCGTTGACTGGTGTTTGCATATATTTTTCACCATTTCGGCAGCTATTTGGCGACTCCCACCTTATTTTTCAATACTCCAGTCCTTTTACAATCTCGTGATCAAGAATTCTTTTACGCTCTTGCCAATCTGGCATATGCACGGTCAGAAATTCATAAAAATCTTTATTATGTTTGGGATAAAGAAAGTGTGTAAGCTCATGTAAAACAACATAATCAATACAGGGCGGCGAAGCTTTGTACAAATAGTAATTCAGATTGATTTTGCCGTGTTTGCTAGAGCAACTGCCCCAAAGGGTTTTCATTTTTCTAACTTGAAGCACCGGTTTATCAATACCATGTTTGGCAATAATAGGATATAACCGTTCAATGACCAGCAAAAAATACGACTTGCTCTGTTTTTGCCACCAGCGCTCAAACTGCTTCTGTAGAGCTTGCTTATCCCCCGTGGCGGGTGACTGTATAAAAACATAGTCTTCTTTTTGTTCTATTTTGTAGCTTTTCCCTTCATTGACAATGATCCTTTTTTGCCTGCCCAAAATACGGGTTGATATTCCGCTGCGTATTATTGTTTCAAACTCATTGGCCCCGGTGTCTTTGAAATAATTTAATGACTTTTCTATCCATTTGGTTTTGCTGTTAAGGTAATCATTTATCCATTCATCCGCTACTCCAAGCGGTGCAGATAGCTTAACAACGCCGTCCGGAAAAACTTTTAGCCGGATTTTTTTTACACTTTTGCGCTCAATGATTACTTCAATACCGCTAAACAACCCTGTTATGCATGAGTTTTCTTTCATAACCTAATACCTGCTAATTGCTGTTTTTCTGAGTCCTTCCAGCATAAGATCAATTTTCTCAACAGGCAATTTTATTTCATATTCTTCAGTAAAATCCCAAATCAGGTCGTCCAGGGCTTGCTCCATATCTTTGTGCACAGCTGCATTATGACGCCAATCCACCTTGGCGCGGCTGGCAATGGCCTTTTTGACCTCCATGGCCAATTGCCCCATAGCTTCATCCATTTCCGGCGGCACATCATTTATCGCTTCGGCAATGATACTCTGAATCGTGCCGTAAAAAGCTTTCGCATCACTGTCATTGTCTATACAGGCTGGGTAGTGATGGCCGGTATAGCCTCTTTTAAAATCATCCGCCATTTTCTCCATTTCAAAGAGATAAGCATTATCATTTCTTGATGCCCTGTATTCTTCAAGGGTTTCTTTGACCTGCTCAGAAAACCTCTTGTATAGCAAAGGGTCATCATAGCGGCAGCTTTCCAGTTCTCTATCCATACGGGTACGAATGGCATCCCCTTTGGCGGCTTTGCTATCCAGTTTTTCAAGCTGCTCCTTCATCCCTTCGGTATCGTGGATAGATACCGGTTCAACAATGATTTGGCTTGGTTCGGAAAGCACAAAGTTATTCAGCAGGCTGCGAATGCCGTCTTCATACTTGCTAAAATCCACTCTTTCATTGTAACGGAGCAAAACTGCCCCGCGAAGCTTTTGGAAATGAAGCAAATCTTGCTTGTATTTCTGCATCTGGTCATATCCGATGGCACTATACAATGCATAGCTTCCCATAGCCAAATCCAATAAACGGGAAAATGTTGAAAGCCTTTCATAAAATACTTTTCTCAAATCATTGTCCGCCAATGCGCTTTGCCAGCCCTCGGAACTGTAACGAGCAAAATCTTTTCCCTCAAATATTAACCACAATTCCTGGTGAGCCTTTTCCAGTTTGAGCTTTTGATCACCGGAGCCATGAACAGCATTTTCTATATCGGCCCGATCATATCCATCCATGCCGGATTTTTCATCCGCATACATATCCAGGGCAGTATTAAGCTTGCTGAAAATGCCCCAGTAATCCACGATGAGTCCGAAGTCTTTACCGGGAAACACTCGATTGACCCGGGCAATGGCCTGCAGCAGTGAATGCTCCCTCATGGGTTTATCTACATACAGCACGGCAGCAGCCGGTGCATCAAAGCCGGTTAGAAGCATATCCTTGACAATAAGCATATCCACATCTTCGCCGCCAATGAAGCTATTTTTGGCCCACTCACCATATTCCTCGTAGTTGTTGCCAAAGAGAGGCTCCACCTCATCTTTGAAAAAGGCCTTTATTTTCTCTTTGTTTGCGCTGGTAAGCTCATCACCTTCTTTAACATTTTCGGGTGATATCACCACCGCCGTTTTTACACCGCCAAGTTTTCTAATGGATTTATGCAGGTCAATAGCTGTGGGGCGGGAGGATGCCGCGATCATAGCCTTAAACCCCTTCGGCTTGGCATAACGCATAAAGTGCTCATGAATATCAAAGGCCACCATGTCTATACGTTGACGGGTCTGGGCCAGGGGTAAAAACCGGCTCCATTTGCGCTTCATATCTTCCTGCCGCTCACGGTTCAGCGGCGCGATGATGTATTTGAGATAATGGTCAATTTTCTCGCCCGTCACATCCTGTGGAATAATCCTGCCCTCATAAACAAGGGGAACGATGACACCATCTTCCACAGCCCTGATAATAGGGTAGCTGTCGATAAGCGGTCCGAACTGCGCATAGGTATTGAACTTGTGTTTCTTAAGCAGCGGCGTGCCGGTAAAACCTATTTTTATCGCATTGGGCAGCACATCAAGCATAAAGTCATGGAGTTCGCCCGAGTGGGTGCGATGGCTTTCATCCACCAGCAAAAAAATATTGTCGTCTTTAATCCTGACTCTTTTTTTGGCCGCCGCATCAAATTTATGTACAAGGGTGGTAATTATCGTTTCGCTTTTGTCATTCAACAAACCGATCAACCCCGTGCCCGTCCTGGCCCGGGCCGGACTAAGCCGGGCTTTGGCAAAGTTATCCCGCAGCTGTTTATCCAGATTAATCCGGTCGTTGACAAGCACAAAGCGGGGCTCCCTGATATCCGGATCAGCTATTATCTTTTTAACCAGCATCACCATGGTGAGAGATTTTCCGCTACCTTGCGTATGCCAGATCACACCGCTTCTGGTACCCTTGCCATCTTCCCCTTTTATGCGCTGCATGGCTGCCTGTATGCCGAAAAACTGCTGGTAGCGGGCGATTTTCTTCACATTGTTGTCGTATAGTATGAAATAGCGAATCAGTTCCAACAATCTCTCCCTGGAGAGTATGGAAACGATAGCCCTGTCCTGTTCAGTGACTTTTCCGTCCGGACTGACCTTGTTGCATTTTTCCTGCTGCCATTTGTAGTTCTTTTCCCGCCATATACTAAAGTGTTCGGAAGGCGTATTGCAAGTACCGTATTTAACTGTGTTTGGGTTCATGGCCATAATGATTTGGGCATATTTAAACAAATGTGGGATATAGTTGGGCTGACAGTTGCGTATATTTTGGGCAACTCCTTTTTCCACATCGATACTGGATTTTTTGCACTCGATCACCACCAGGGGAATACCATTGACCAGCAGCACTATATCCGGCCGCACATACTTGCCGTTCTGCCGTTCTACCGGGAACTCATCCGTCACCTGCCATATATTGTTCTCCGGCTGCTCCCAGTCAATAAACTTTAAATCAAAGGATTGACGGCCGCCGTCAAACAGCTCCTCTTCATAGCTGTTGCCGGAAAGGAGCATATCGTAGATTGTTTTACTCGCCGACATCAGCCCGGAGACCAGCGGCGCGTCAATATCGTTGATGGCCTTGCCGATGGAACGGTCGGAAAAGGGCGTTTGCTTGCCCCTGTATACAAAGGACTGGCGGTGCAGAAATTCACGCAAAACCTCGGGGAACAGGACATTGGAAAGCCGTCCACGTAAGGCTTCCGCCTGCGAGCGGGGTATGTATTGATAGCCTAATTTATTCAAAACTTTTATCGCCCTGTCCTGACTCTCAGGGCGTTCGTCGAATATGGTATGGTTGGGCATCAAATCACCTTCTCCGCGTTGACTCTCACAATTCCTGTCAGCAGCTGCTGCATCAGAGCTTTTTTCTGTTTTTTAAGCTCCTCAAGCTGCTTTTGGTGTAGATCAATTTCATGGTCTGCAGTGGAGAGGATATTGGCGATGGCAGTTTGTTCAGGCAGGGACGGAAGCGAAAATGAAATCTTCGCAATGCTCCTTTTACTAATCCCATACACAGAAATCCCATTTGCATGAATTGCAAATTGTCTTTTGACATTAAAACTACCAAAACAATGTTGTTTGAATTCGTCAGAAATCGAATCGTTTGTTGGACGAGCAATTATTGTATGAAGACCAGCTATGAACGGAATGTTCTCTTTGTTTTTTACCACAACATATTTGCATGTTCCTTCATAATCCTCGGATGCATCTGCAAACGCAACATCCCCATCACATAAAAGATAATTACTGTTCAATTCATTGACTGAAACCAGCATCTTTGGAAGAAAAGAGTATTCCTCTTTGACATCAATATAAGACTTATTTGATTTATGGATGTCACCATAATGCAGATAGCAAATACCTTCATTCATGTGCAATTCATTTCTTGAGACAGGAATTCCCCCATCAAAAACAAATACATCCCCCAGCCATACCTCTTGCCACTCGTCGGTGAAGCCGGGAAGGCGTTTTTTGCCTGTTAGCAGATTCTGCATCAGCCACTTTTTCTGCTGTTTTTTCTCGGAGATAAGCCTTTCCTTTAAATCAATGGCCTTGTCCCAAGTAGTGAGAATTTTAATTATTTTTTGTTGTTCTTCAATATTTGAAGGTATACAGACCAGGATTTTATTGAATTCATCCTGTCCAAGTGTCTTATTTCTTCCTGCTCCACCCGGTGAGGCTAATTCAAGAAGATTTTTACCAAACGGAGTCAAAAAAAACTTCAGTAAATAATTTAATTCTACGTTTCCTTTTGACTTCCACATCGGGAATCTGTGCGAAGCAATCATTCCTTTTTCTTGAGCGGTAGTAATACCGACGGCTTGCTCCCATGCAAAAACAATATTAATAATTAAGCAGTCCGCCTCAATCCAAAATACGGATTTACTCCCCAAGTCGCTTCCTTTAACTGTTTCTTTATAAAACAATCCTTTTCCATGGGAGCGAATACCAATTTCGTGATACTCACAATTAGAAATAACCTCAACAGGTCTTCTAACTTTTTCAAGCAAATTACCTAATTCAATAGTTCTCCAGTCACTCGGATAATCTTTATAATTCTTCTTTATCACAGAATATTCATTGTTTCTTTTCATAACTACCACCTGCAATCCAAGCTCACCAATATATATATGTCTCAATTTCATTTCGAATAGGCTTTCCAAAGACTACCACTTTCTTTCTGAGCGGAGCCATGGGGTAGGTTAGATTGTTCCCGAAGCGCAGCGAAGGGCTGAAGGGAAGACGATGGAACCGTTCCCGTGGCGTAGCGGGCTAGCTTACGTTGTAGTGTTAGAACGTTCTGCCCATAATTTTAACCGTCAAGGATTCTTTGGCTATTAAAATATTTGTCTATATAGTCGTCCCCTTTTCATTTTGTCTCATTTTTGCCTGTTATTCTTTTTGGCTCTTTCTTTTCAAGCTGCCTGATGCTTTCTTCAGGCGTGGGCAGTTCTTCGGGCATTGTTCCGCCCAGCTTTTTGATGGTGTCCCGAATGGTTTTGCCAACGATATAATGAGTTCGGTTGGCCTTTTCTTTACCTTTTACATTATCCCTTCTTATTTTTTCATCAGTTTGGGTCGCCCGGAACAGATTGGCCGCAAGCTCTGTGCTGCCCATATGGTCAAGTATCTTGTGACTTTTCTTCAAGCCTTTTCTTTTATGTATTTCTTTAACGCCCAGGCCGCCGTAAAGACCCTGATAGCCTTTGTTTTGAAAAACCGCGTATTCTTGCGGAGTTTCAACACCCGCCATCTGTGCGACTTCAGCCAGGGATTTATTATGTTCACGGATTTCCTCCCGGATAGCCAGGCGTTTTGCATTTTCATCCAGTTTATTAAAGTCATCCTGCAGCTCCTGCCGCCTTGTTTGCACAGCAAAATAGGTTTGTCCAAGGGCTACCACTTTCTTTCTGGGGTCTGCATTTTGTACTATCAAATAGCAGGCGTATCGGGAAAGCTCAATTTCTCTAATTTCTCTTTGAGTATTGGAGCCTATATCAACCATTTTCGTGACCTCGCGAAAATGGTCTACCACGTTGATATTACTATTCTCGCAGGCTTCCTTAGCCTTTTCCAGGACTTTATAGAAATTTTCCCAGCGGGCATATTCAAGAACAGGAGCCAATTCCCTTGCCAGCCAGTACTCCGCTCCGTATTCATTGATGTGCTTAATTTCCTCAAAGGTTTTATTGCTATATTTTTGTATATTGCTCATAATCCCAACTCCTTGAGATACTTGGCCATCTGCACTTCGACTTCGGCAAGCTCCTTTTGGATGTTGGCAATATTGGTTTTTACCTCTTCAATATCCACCAGCGCTTCTTCTTCAAAAGTATCAACATACCGGGGGATATTCAGGTTATATTCGTTGGCTTTTATCTCGTCAATGGTTGCCAAATGGGCAAATTTTTCACTTTCTACACGGTTCTCATATGCTTTTACGATATCGTCGATGTGTTTTGTTTCCAGCCTGTTCTGATTCTTATCTTTCCTGTAGCGGAGGTTGCCATTTTCATCCCTGCCGGCAGAATCAATGAAAAGCACATCATCACGATTGCGGTTTTTCTTAAATACTAAAATGCAGGCCGGAATGCTGGTGCCGTAAAACAGGTTTGCAGGCAGACCAATAACTGCATCCAATAGATTTTTTTCTATTACGGCTTGCCTTATCCTTCCTTCGGACGCACCCCTGAACAAAACGCCATGGGGAGCAACGGCGGCAATTCTGCCACCGCTTTTAAGACTGGCTATCATATGCAGCAAAAATGCCCAGTCGCCTTTACTGGCAGGAGGCACTCCCCAGTCAAAGCGGTGAAATTTATCAAGGGATGCTTCCATCTTGAATTCTTTGCCTTTGCCGGTCATTTCGCCACCGGTATTAAAGCCTGCCGCCCATTTGTCCTGCGAAAAAGGCATATTGGCCACGATGACATCAAACTGCATAAGATTGCCGTCGGAGTCCAAGTGCATGGGATTGGCAAGGGAATCGCCCCAGGCAATCCTGGCGTCCATTATTTCATGGATAAACATGTTCATTTTGGCCATAGACCAGGAAGACCCATTCATTTCCTGACCATACAGCGCAAGAATCTTTATATTGCCATTTTCCTTTTCAATAGCATTTTTCCCGGTTCTGATGAGCAGAGATCCGGAGCCGCACGTTGGGTCATACATGGTGTCGCCTATTTTGGGATCGACAATGCGTGCCATCAGTTCCGAAATTTCAGACGGAGTAAAAAAGGAGCCGGCTTTTTTACCTGCCTGTCTGGCAAACTCGCCAATCATATATTCATAGGCATCGCCTATAGTGTCGGCCGCCACCTTGCCTTCCTCAGGCTGGATGGAAGAAGGGCGCAAATCAAGGGGTTCAAAATCTTCAAGTATTTCCCTTAACCGGGTATTTTTTTGTTTATGATTGCCCAACATAGATTCACTATTAAAGTCAATATTTCTAAATACCCCTGTAAATAGTGAAGGATTATCATCTTCTATCCCCCGCAAAGCGATATTGATGAGTTCCCCCAAGTTGTCGTTATATCTGTTTTGATGAAGCCAGGAGAACATGTGTTTTTCCTTGATCACAAAAGGGAGTCTGTTTATCGCTCTTTGTACCCTCACCGGGTCATTATATTTTTCCCTTAACTCTCCAACCTTTTCTAAATAGGTGTCGCTCAGATATTTCACAAAAAGCATCGGCAATATGTAATCTTTGTAATTGGCTGCATCTATAGCACCTCTGAAAGTATTCGCGCCTCTCCAGAGAGCTGCCTCGATGTCTTTTCTCGTAGTAGCCATCATTTTTCCTCCTTGGCGCCTGCCGTGATACTATTTATTACTGCTGCCATAAGCCTTTGATCTTCTTCAATCATATTCCCAAGCAGTTTTTTTCGTTTTTTATATAGCAGCCACATCTGACCAATCGCTTTTTGTTGATCGTAGTCTATGGCGGGAATATCCAACGCCGCTAATGATTTTGCGGATATAGATTTTATTGCCGCAACCGAACCGACAATATTGCTATTTAACCAGATCATGCCCTGGTTTTCCAGCAGGCAGGCTATATAGGCCGGGCAATAGTCTTTGAACACACGAATAACAAAGAGATTACTTGAAAAAACTGTGTTTGACATGTCCTCAATTACTAGCGTTGCAATGTCCGGATTCAGCCGTTTCAGTAAAATATCGTTCTTTCGAACGAAATAGCTATCATCAACGGAGGTATGTCTTTTTATTGCTGAAGTAATCTGTATATCATTGAAAATTCCCAAATGGTTAGGCTGAATAAAGTTATATGTTATCACACCTGTGCTGTTTGCTTTCCCCGGTAGCTTGGCGTCAGGCACACCATTTAATATATTAGCTATTTTCTCAAGTTTTACCTTTCTAAGTGTCCTCACTTTTTCACACCCTTCAGGGACATTACGGGAGAACGCATAAAGCCGGTCTAAATGGAAGCCAAAGCCACTACTATTGTAAGAGTGGCTTTGGCATTTAGACAAGTTAATCTTTTGGCGAGAACGGGTCGCTACCGTGACTATCTAATTTATCTTATTCTTCCGTCTGCAGCAGCTGTAGCAGCATGGGAGCCTATTTACTTTGCCGAATATGAACAAGTCCAATTCGGCCAGTTGTCGCCTTTACCCCGGTTGTTGCGCCAGTGCAGCGGTTGGAGGTTATCCAGGTCATCTGTTCCACCCTTGGCTACCGGCTTCTCATGGTCAATTTCCCAACCAAAATCGGAATTGACATTACCGTAATCGGCAAATCTGATCCACGCGCCACACCGGTCTATCTTTAAATCATTTTGGCCGGAGACCATGGCGGCCTTATTCCACACACTGCTAAAATCGTCCGCGGATCAAATGACTCATTCAGAAACGTACGATTTGGTTGATGTGCCATAGTTTCTCCTTTCCGAGACAAAGCGCATCCACCAGCAAAACCACAAATACCATTGCTTTTGGAGTGTGTTTTACGGTATTATGTGATTATACTTGAAAAAATGAGCTGATTCTCAGCGCCAAGCCCAAGAATGGCCTGTTCTTGGGCTTGTTTTTTTGTCTCTATTTTTGTGACTTCAGCCTTCCCTAGAAACGGGCTGAACAATAATTACATTATAACAAAACAATTTCCTCTGTCAACATTTTTTGCCATGTTATATCTTAACATGACATAGACGCCTATGAATTGGTGCGTTATTTTGAACATGTTGTATTTTCTAACCGTTTTACCCATAACATCGCCTACACACACCGGTGCCGGTTGGCACATTACTAAAAAATGCGTTATGCGGCCACCATCGGCTCTCACCTCGGCTACAAGCCAAATCCACCCCAAAAAACAACAAGGGATTCTCACCTTCAATAGCGAGAATCCCTTGTCTTTCATTCTCATTTCATTGGCTCCTCAAATCAACCCAGAGGTGAACCAGTTCAAATATTTCTGGTTTCAAATTTTTCCGATTTAGTTTTTGCCGATATTGCTGTATGTTTTTTTGACAAACTTCAAATTCAATAGCTGGATTATCAGTGCAATGCTGTTTTTGATGGGTGTTGACTTCATCCAATATTATTTCAGGAGACATGCTGATGATATAACCAACCATCATGCCGGAAGAAGCCCGTTTCCCATATTCATGCCTCATGCAGTCAAAACGTTTGATTCCATTTATTACATAATTCTTATTGAGAACCCAGCTAGCACTCGTCGGAGATCCCAAACGCTTGCATTCAACATGAAATGGTATTTCGTGCTCATTGGCGCAGACTGCAAAAGGGTTAGTCAGTTTACAAGTAAAATCAGGGCGCTTTCTAACCTTGCCTGACGCAGTTTTTCAAGCCAGCGAATGAGCCGCCGCAGACATCATAAAATAACATCAACATATATCTCAACAAAAGCCTTCTTTCACACTGGCCGGGGAGGGAGGTTTTTTTGGGTTTATGTGGAGGATTCTTCTGCAGGAAAATAATGAAGCTTAGGAAAATTTAGAGGATAATTACATATTATGTTGAAATAATTGGTGAGGTGAGTTTCGTGAAATTATTTAATACAAAGGGTTTTTTTTGTGCGCATTCTATTTTTGATGGGCGCTTTTCCTCACCGATGCTGGCTATTGATAAGACAGAAGCAAATACATTGGCTAAAAAAGTTCGAGGGTTCTTAGATTTACAATCATACATCAATGAGAACGAAGTACATTTTACCAATCCAAAAGATAAAATAACATGCGGTGTAATGCTGGACAGGATTGGAATGTCATCTATTGAAAATATAAATATTGAAACATTTCAGGATTATATAAAAAAATTTGTAGCAATAGTCTCAGATGTTCTTGATATACAAAAATTTGCCAGGTTTGGTTTTAGGGTGGTTTATATTGACCAGAGGGATTCAATGGAAGAAGCGATAAAAAATATTTATAAAATTTCTACCCTTGATCAGAAAATCATAAAAGGAGTTGGAGATTTAACTGGTTTTATGATAAGGTTTTCAACAGATAAACATGGGTTAAAAACAAATATATCTATAAATCCTGGTCAGAATCAGAATATAGTTATTAACACCGAAGGCTCTGAGGTAAATGTAAAATATGGTATTTTTATAGACGTAGATATGTATATTGAAGAGATGATAACGCTAAAGAAATTAAATGTATTTTTGGATGATACTTCCAGGCACTTAAAAAATGAAGTTTTTGCTATGTTAAATTCTATTGAGGTGAGATAGGTGAATCAACAACGTAGCAACAAGGTAGTTCCTATCAGACAAAACGACTTTGAAGATTTACATATAAAAGTGCCCAGTGGCTATCGTGCAATTGTGACATTTATTCCCAAAGATACACCAGTGACAACGGGTGGTTTTGGTAATAATATAATAGGAACAGGAAGTAACGAAGATTCAACTGAATTCTATTCCTTACCATTCGTACAGCCCTCTGGTGCGGATGAAGGATCATCCTATCATGGCAGGGAGAAGGAAGAATCCATCAATAACGGAGAGAAGGGAAAGCAAATGACAAAAAGTTTTCTGTCTCTCAAGGTTGTCAATTACATATCAATCTCAGCAATATTTATAGGGATCATTTTAGTCCTTTTTACGGGATCTTTTTTTGCTGTTGCATCCTTGTTGTTTGGTGCTTTTTGCTTTTCTTTTTCCATGTTTGCAATACGAAGAATATCAGGGTTGGATATTATAGATCCTAATATATCGGCTTTAGTTATGCTAGGATCATTGGGGTTGCTTATAACATTGTTTTTAACTTTATTGTAAAGGTGACGATATGTTAGAAAATATTTTACCTATTAGTGAATTACTACTGAAAGGAATTTCAAAAGAGTATACAACAACTGCCGGGTATTTTAATACAGTTGTAATGATATGCCTTTTGGTGGTTTTTGGTGTTCAACAATTAGCTATGAGGTTAATAAATATAGTTGAAAAACTCATCGATGCATATTTATCGGCAAGATTTCCAAACGCCCGCTTCAGTCAATATACCCCAATTAATCCGATTTTTTTGCTTTTAGCTGTGGGGGGTTTAACAATTACGTGTCTAGCAATTGTTGGCGAACTGGGTTAATGATAAATTCTTTAGAGCTAAAGTGATGGGACCTGTTGCAAATTATAGGCGCCGCTCGTTGATGTTATTATCATAATACTACTGGCAAATAGCAATAAAATTATGCTAAGAAATTTGCCAAAAGGTATCTTGCTCACACAAACATAGGTGCCTTTGCGCGTTTTGCGGAAACGAAGAAGGCTGTGACAACTATTGCGAAATGAAAGAGCTGTGCGGCCATGAGCCGCTGATCCATTGCCCCGATTTTACTCCGGATCACTCTGAATTTGGCATAGGCGAGTCCAGATACTTGGCTTGTCAGTATGCAATGGCGGCCATAGAGGCTCACCAGGCTGGCCGGTCGGTGAACTGGGAGGATGTAAAGAGAGTGCTGAGGTTGGCGCTGGGTGAGCCGGAGGAGTGATTTATACCGGATATGTATCCGGTTTTTAATTTGGGGTACCCCTGACGTGCTGGTCCCGTACGCTGACCATATACCAACATAAAGGGTTTCGTGCTTTTGCCATAAGCTGGAGAATGAAGGGATAGAATATCGTGCCATTAGTCCTGCCCTCCATCTTCCAACTTAGACTCAACCATACGTTTGCACAGTGTCACATCTGCGTCTTCCCTGGCAAGGCTGCGTGTCCAAAAACGTCTTTCATTGCGTTTTATTACAATAACGGCGTCATCAGAGATAACATGGACAACGCCATCCACAAGGATTTGGGATGTTTCCATTGGTTGGGGAAGAGCCTTCCCAATTTTCTCCAACACATACTGCCAAGAATCATTTTTAGGATTTAGATTCCATGGATCTGTCCTATCCGCCGGGAAAAACTCAACAGCAACCATATTACCATGAGCTCCAACATGAACTTCCGCTCTCATTTCCGCGACATCCCCAAGGTAGGTATTCCAGCGCCGGGCAAATATGCGTGCGTATTTTTCAATCCATGACAGATCATTGCCCCGCACCGCAGGCATGGTGCCTACGCTGTTGAACGGCTTGTAGAAAAACGGAAGTGTTACCTCACAACAATCCCGGATCAGGTCTTTTTGTTCCTCATTCAGACCGTAGAGTTCAAACACCGCCTCATCCAGTTCTTTCTCCAATATCCGCCGCTGAGCTTTGATTTCAGTTTCAGGCACGCCATCAGGATGCAGCAAATCCTGCCTTTGCGGGTGATAATTGCGAAGGCTGTCAACGATGGCAATAATTTTTCTCGATATCGGGTTCTCTCTATCCAAAACAGCGGGAAGTCGCAGCAACTCATCAAGCAACAATTTATGATGCCAAAGGCCCCAGTTGGCAGATGTCATAAAGAAATAATATCTGGCAAAAGAAGACCAAAGAATCCCCAGGAGTACCTTGTGACACCACTCTTCCTGCTCAGACAGCTTTAGCCCATAGACGCTTCTATAGTAACAAAAGGGAATATCACTAAATTGGGCAATGATTATTCCTTGAGGCTGAGAATTTTCAGACATACCTTCATTAACAATCACACGCAGTCCCCTGTAAGCACCTTTAGCGCCGAAGCGATGCACGCGTTCGGGCGGAGAAGTGAACACCGGTGGTTCATAACGCGACTCTAGTTTCAAGAGTGATTCAAACGACTGCAATCTTTCCGCTTCAAAAAGCACCGCCTCAGTTTCTTTTAGCGCTATGACTTGTTTGGCAGACCAATACTTAACCGGGAAATCATCCTGCCTGTCCTTAACGAAGCAAATTATCACAAAGGGAGAATCTGCCCCCTTAAAGAAAAACTTCCTTACGTGAGTGAAATTAAACACTTCAATAAGTCTCACTCTGTCCATCCACTGTTCACGAAACGCCCGGGTAGTGGTGCTGTGTTTAAACAACACCCCGGCAGAAACCAACACTGCCGCCTTCCCGCCGTCTTTCAAAAAATCGAGAGACCGCCAGAGGAATGCCTGTGAAGGCTCCTTGTCGCCGATAGTCTTTTTGTTTACACGACACCACTCGAGCATGACCTTCTGGCGGGCTTTCGTTTCGGCATCCGCTTTATTTCCCGATGCCCCCCAGGGCGGATTGCTTACAATAATATCCGCACAATGTTTACCAAAACGGGAGGCCAATAGTGGATTCGATTCTATCGCTGTCGCATCAAAAGCATTCCCCACCCAAATACATTGAAAATGGTTCTTTGACTTGTGTTCTGAGACTAAAAGGTTTGGCAACTTATTGCCTTGTTTGATTTGCTCTGTAATTGCGGGTGGATCGAGGTAGTGAAGCAATGCGAGATATAGGCTAAATGCCGTGATTCTGGCAGCTTCTTCATTCACCTCAATACCGGCAATCTGTTTATCAAGAATTTGTTTAAGTGCATCAAAACCCGGCCCTGCTGCTGCCAGTTTTCAATCAGTGGCAGCAAAATCCGGGAATCCCGGTCCATATGTGATTTGAATCTATCTTGGACCCTGTCGCTGACGCCGGCAAAACGCCTGTGGGTGCAGTGCCTGCAATACATGGAGTACTGATCGGTAATCAGTTAGTAGTCGGTTATACACGGCGGTAATGGCCAACAGGTAATACTGTTGCAATTTGCATGGCAGCGGGGATGTCCAACAAGGAAATAGGAGAAAATTTATTTGTTTGGTGAAAATAAAAAACCAAAAGTTTGACGATTTAGCATAATTATGATAATATTACGCTAAACCAATGAAGAGGTGATAATATGCCACATATTAGACCAGTTTCAGATTTGCGAAACAATTTTGCTGATATTTCGAGGACGGTACACGAAACAGCAGAACCAGTGTTCCTGACTAAGAATGGTTATGGTGACATGGTTGTTATGAGCATTGAAGCCTATGAGCGCAAATTATTTGAAAGTGAAATCTACTTTAAGCTGAAAGAAGCAGAGTTAGAAGCAAAATCTACCGATGTACGTTATACGCATGAAGAAGTGTTTTCTGATTTAAGGAAAAATCTTGCTGATAAAGTTGGCAAAGATAATGCATAAGTTAAAATACCTACCTTTGGCACAAAAGGATTTGAGGAATATTACAAGTTATATTGCCGATAACCTTAAAGTACTAAAGGCTGCAATGGATTTGGTTGTTGCCCTTGACAACTCTATATCACGACTTCAACAATTTCCATACTCTTGTAAAGTGTATCAACCAATAGAACAACTTGAAGCTGAATACAGAATGTTACCTGTAAAAAACTACATGGTGTTCTATATAGTGACTGAGTATGAGGTAGAAATACACAGAATTATTTATGCCAAGATGAATCTTGAAAAGCTTATCAAATAGCGAAATTCCCCTCCAAAAACTAACAAGTGCTTCTCACCGTAAAACGTGAAAAGCACTTGTCTTTGTTCTAATCTGGCGGAGAGACAGGGATTCGAACCCTGGAGACCGCTCATCACAGTCTACTCGATTTCGAGTCGAGCGCCTTCGACCAGCTCGGCCATCTCTCCGTTTTTAACAGTTTTATTTTTTTGTCTTAGCTCCTGAAAAAACTTCCTGATAATCCCGGCACATTCCCCGGCCAACACCCCGGAAACAACCTCAACCCGGTGGTTGAACCTGGGCTCTCTGACTATGTCCATGATGGAGTCTACGGCTCCCGCCTTGGGGTCTGCCACACCGTATACCAGCATACCCACCCGGAACTGTACTATGGCGCCGGCGCACATGGGGCAGGGCTCCACGGTGGAGTACAGTACACAGTCGTTCAGCCGCCAGTCCCCCAGGAACCGGGCAGCCTCCCGCATGGCCAGTATTTCAGCGTGGGCGGAGCTGTCCGCCAGCATTTCCCGAAGGTTGTGGCCCCGGCCTATGATTTCGCCGTTATGCACCACCACCGCCCCTATGGGTACTTCTCCCAGACCATAAGCCTTTTGGGCCTCCTGCAGGGCTTCCCGCATGTATCCGGGATGATCCACCAGAACATCCCCTTTTCAAGGAATATAACCGATCTTAGCAATATTCCAGCAAATAAAAGTATACCACAACCGGTACGGGGCTGACAACAGACCGGGCAATGTTAGTTAAATGTCTCTTTCATCCATTCCACCAGGCTTAACCCGCATCTTTCCCGTATATTATCCACTTCATCTATCCCCCGGATCTCCCCATCCCGGACAGCTATCACCAGATCCAGTATTGGTTCCACTTCGGATACTTCATGGGTGGACATGAGTACTGTTTGGTGCTCCAAATCCAGGTAGGAAATCATAGACTTAATAATGCTATCCCTCACCAGGGGGTCGAGGCCGGAGAGAGGCTCATCCATAAGAATCAGCTGTGCTTTACGTGAGAGGACCAGCAATATTTTTAGCCTGCCACGGTTTCCCTTGGAGAGGTTTTTAACCTTTTTATCCGGCTCCAGTTGCATAAAGCTGAGAATTTCCCGGGCCTTTTGCTCATCAAAATCATCAAAGAGCCCCGCGTTAAAGCGGATGGTTTCGGCTACGGTATAGAAAGGGTACAAAACATCCAATTCAGAGAGGTAAGCCACCTCTCCGGCGATGCGGCGGTTGGCAATTTTACCATTTACGGTTACTGAGCCCTGGCTGGGGTGGGCTAAACCGGAAATTAGTTTTAAAATGGTGGATTTACCGCTACCGTTTGGCCCCACCAAGCCTATTATTTTCCCCCGGGGCAAAACAAAGCTCACCTTGTTTAAGGCCACCTGCCCGGGATATTTTTTGATCACATTCATAAATTCTACAATGTGTTCAGACATGCTATCTGCTCCTCTCCCATTATCAGCGGCCGGACAGCCTATGGCGGACGCCCTCTATTATTTCACGCGGGCTAAAGCCCATCTCTTCCATATCCGCGATAAAGCTGCCTATTTGCTCACTTTTTAAATCTTCCCGCAATTGCCTGAGCCTGGATTCATCTTCCGTTATAAAGGTGCCCAGGCCCCGCCTGGTTTCCGCAATCCCCAGGCGCTCCATTTCCGTGTAAACCCGTTGCACGGTGTTTGGATTCACTCCGGATTGTGCGGCCATTTCCCGTACCGAAGGCAGCTTCTCACCGGCTTTTAAATCGCCCCGGACCACCTGCCGGCAAAGTCGCAAGATAATTTGTAAGTAGATAGGCTGGGTGGCGTTAAAGGACATATTGCTACACCTCTATTTTGTTATCGATCAGCCAGACCGACAGAGCAAATAATAATATAGTTAATAGCAAATAGAACAGTATTTGTCCGGTATAAAGCTGATCCAGCTGGATATGCATTCTATAAGGTGCAGGAATATCCTGAAGGCTCTGCAATCTTAAATGCAACTGGCCCCACCGGGTGATTTGTTGAAAAATCCAGGTTTGCTGCAGTTGACCCATACCCCAGGTAGCTGCAAGAAAGCTAGCAATTCCGGCCAGCCAACGGAACTTGCCTAAAATGTTTTTGGCAGTTGCACTCACCACTGATATTAAGGTGGCCCAGGCTCCGATATAAATGCCGGCAGCAATGATAATAAGGGCAGCATAAAAGCCAATTTCCATTAAAAATGAACTAGGCGAAGGTATAATACCGCTTAGTTGTCCTGGCAATGAACTGTTTAAAATTCCCCAAAACAGTAACGCCACAGTGATGATCATAATTACCAGCATTTGAAGCAGGCCGATAGCCAGCTTGGCAGATAACAACATCCAGGCCGGCTGGGGACAGTGCAGCCAGAGATGAGGTGTTACCTTAAACTCCCAGGAAAGGCTTTTAAGTATATAAGTCGCCGGGTAAAAAACTAGAAAAACCAAAAGCATAGAAGTTGGTCCAATAATTACCCCTGCGCTGTAGCGCTGGGAAAGATAAACCAGCCACAGCCCCCCGATTAAAAGAATGGCTAAAAATACAAGGGCGGAAGTCCGTGTAACTCGGTATTCCTTTTTAAATAAATTCCACCAGGCACTCATTTTGTTTCCTCCTAAACATTATGGTGTGTTGGTCACATAGTACACTATATCAATATAGCTGTCAAGTTGGTTTCGCTAAAAATAAAAAAGAAAACCTCTCCGAAGCGACGGCTATAGCAATGAAGATCGAACTCCCGGTACGCTAATTATTAATGTGTTATAATACCGCTATATAATTAATTAGCCAGACAGTACTTATGGTAAAAAGTATTCCCAAAATATTTAATATCGTAAGCTGCTGTGGCAACTTCAAAATCATCCCGGAAAGGAGGGTTTCCCGTGGGCAGGGCCTCATGGTTGAAGAAAGAAACGGACTTGTGGGTAGAAAAAGAAATCATCAGCCGGGAGCAGGCTGGCCAGATAGTCGCTTTATACCCACAGGACAATAAAAACAGGCTGATATCAATTCTGCTGATACTTGGCGCCATCTTACTGGGGGCCGGGATAATACTGTTCTTTGCTTCAAACTGGCAGTATCTTCCCAAGTGGCTGAAGGTTGGTCTGGTAATTGTCCCGCTCATTTCTTTCCATATATCCTCCCAGCTGATGCACTCAAAATATCCAAAACTGAGCGCCACTTTATCTTTGCTTGGATGCATAATGTTTGGCGCAGGCATTTGGCTGATTGCACAGATATATCACATCAACGCCCATTTCCCTAACGGTTTGCTTTTCTGGTTCCTGGGCGTGCTGCCCGTAGCCTTTTTCCTGAGAGAACCTCTACCCCTTTCATTAAGCTCCTTATTGCTTGGCTTTTGGGTAGTGGCGGAGCGTTCTTCTTCGCCGGCAACCATATTCATGGCCTTGTTTTTCTTCGCAGTTGTATTTTATTTGACCTATTCCATGCCATCGCCCTTTGCATTGGCAGCAGTCATCATCAGTGCAGTTGCCTTCGTGGCCACGGAAATATTCCTTATACTGGAGAACAATAATAATGCTTCCGACCTGGCTTTCTCTGTCTTTATTGTGTTACTGCTGTGTGGGCAGTTGCTCACGCGCCTGTCCAGGCACCCCGTTAATCAAATCAGTTATTTTGCTGTAATTTTCGAGATAACCGGTATTATAATATCCGGCATAGCTCTCTTTGCCATGTCCTTCGAATTTGTTGCCAGGGGTTTTTACGAAATGCACAACATGAACATGGCAGCTTTTTGGATTCTCTATCTGCTTGCGGCTTCGGCCGGACTATATCTTGCCTTCAGGGATCGGGCCGGCTTAATAGCAAAGGTTAAAGAAAACCTGGTCTGGATGGTTATGCTTCTGGTTATATTCATTTTACTCATAGCGCCTGTGAGCAAAATGGCAATAATGATAACCCTCAATCTGCTGATGTTTGTATGGGCACTCTCAGTCATTATTTCGGGTTATCAAAAACAGAACAGCGTATATTTCACCCTGGGTATATTTGCGTTTTTGATTTTTACCACCACCGAATATTTTAATTTCTTCTGGCAAATGCTGCCAAAATCCCTTTTCTTCATCGTCGGTGGCTTGGTGCTTATAGTCGGGGGCTCATTGCTTGAGCATCAGAGGCGCAAGGTGATTCATTCCTGGGAAGAGGTGGTGACCGGTTTATGAAACGAAGCCTTAAGCTGGTGATCATAGTTTTTCTCCAGGTGATATTTCTCTTCAGTATGATTGGATTTAAAAATTTCACCATGTATACCGGGACGCCAGTATTGTTAAAAACGTCTCCCGTTGACCCCTGGGACATATTCAGGGGAGAATATGTCAGTCTCAGCTACGAAATATCCCGGTTGGAAAGCAGCAAAATCAAAGACAATATAGCAAAAAAGGGGTCTGCCGGGAGTAAACTGGCCTACGTTGTGCTGGAAAAGAAAGAAAAGTACTGGGATGCGGTGAGCATTAGCCAGAGTAAGCCGGTACTAAGCAACGGACAGGTGTATATTAAAGGCAGGGTCATGTATTATGACGGCAAAGCATACAATTTGACCTACGGCATAGAAAGTTATTACGTTCCGGAAGGTGAAGGGGTGAAACTGGAGCGGCAGGCCAGCCTGGATATTCTGGTCAGGGTTGACCGGTTTGGCAATTCGGTTATTGAAAGGCTTGTAAAATGATTTGCTTCAAAGAACAAAAGGCTTTGCAAAAGGGGACAGAACATAAATCTGTCCCCTTAAAACTTATTGTTCCTGAGAGTCTTTTGACACACCTCTGGCGTTCCAGAGAGTAGCTTATAGGCAGGCCAGGCCAAGCTCCTTTTTGCGGTCCGGGGAAACAGTGCCCGTAAGCCGGTCCCAACCCCTCTCTTCATAATAGTCACCGGCCAGGGAGTCTATCTGATCCCTGGTGAAGGCCGGAAAAACCTCGCCGTCCACACTGACGGACTCTGTCATGAATCTTTTCGGCAGGCAGTCCTCCGCCTTTGTCCACCCTTCTCTTTCAGATAAAACCTTTTTGACGTCCCAGACCTTCTGCATGGAACTCAGGATGCTTTTATCGTCTGCCTCTATTCCTGTCAGGGCAGAGTATATCTGTGCCCAGTCACTAAGGCTGATGCGCTGGTAGAACGGGAAATAGCAGGTTCCCAGGCAGTCCAGGGCCGAGGTCATATCCTCCACCCATTTGGTCAGGCGCCCCACGTTATACCCTTCCGGATAGTCCAGAATTTTATCAATTCTTTCACCAGGAACACCGGCGCGCTGGCAGAAACGTTTAATCTGATCCGGCGTCCTTTTACTCATGGTAATGCTTACATTGGAGGCTGTCCCTCTGATATTGGTGATCATACTGAACAATTCGGTGGAATCCGGCCTGACCCGGGGATCGTGAATTATACCTATCCCCTTAACATTCATGGAATATTCCTGCGCGTCTTTGCCAATCAGCTTCGGGGCCTCCAGCAGCCCCTCGGCCAGAATGCCGCCAAAACCTTCCCGGCGGGCTGTTTTTAGTATTAATTTACGCACCGTATCTTCATTTCCCCAGGCCAGATCCAGATTGTCCGCCGCCTGCGGGTCAAGCAGACCCTTTTCATTAAGCTCAAAAACCATTGTGATTAGACTTCCCATATCGTAAAGATCCATGCCCATACGGGTGGTCTGTTCGGCCAGGCTTAGAATTGTATCCCACCCGGTGAGGCCGGTGAATGTCCCCAGGCTTGTAAGCGTGGCGTTAAGGCAGGAGACGGATAGCTCGCGGCCTTCCGCTGCCGGACCCGGCAGTCTGAGGTGGTGTTTGCAGCCCACCGGGCACGACAGACAGGCCACATCTTTGATTTTTACCCGTTCCGCCAGATCGTTCAGGCTAAAATCATCCAATAATTGCAAACCAAAGTCTTCCCGGTAATTTTTCGCCCCATAAAGTCCCTGTTTGGCCATGGATTCCATGCTCATTACGGTACCGAATTTCCGCCAGTCGCCCAGAAGGGGATAGTTGTTAAAATCGGACCATAATTTATCCATCAGTTTTGTAAACCTCCCGGGGTCGGCCACAGACACTGAACTGCCGCCGTAAACCGCGATTGCTTTCAGGTTTTTGTAACCCATAACGGCTCCCAGCCCGCAGCGGGCAAAAGCGGCAAACTTATCGATTATGATGCTGGCAAATTTAACCAGGTTTTCGCCGGCCGGCCCGATGGCGGCCACAGTAAAATTCGGACCTGTTTCATCCCAGATGGCATCGGTCGCCTCCCATACATCCTTCCCCCATAAATGAGACGCGTCACAGAATTCCGCCCCTTTTTCCGTTATTTTAAGGTAAACAGGCCTGTCCGCCCTGCCCGTAATAACCAGGTTGTCATATCCTGCAAATTTCAGCTTCCCAAATTGCCCGCTGCCGGATGTTCCAATCAAATTGTTGATTGGTGAGCGGAAGGTAACATTGCCTTTGCTTGACCCTGGTATGAACGTCCCGACGAACGGTCCGACGCCAAAGATTAACGGATTCTCCGGAGAAAAGGCCCCATCTCCCGGCGCTGCATAATCATAAGCCAGGCGCATGTTTATCCCGGCCCCACCGATAAAGTCCTCCATATACCGGCGGGGTAGTTCAATTTCAGTGGCCTTATAGTTGTTTAAATTTATCTCCAGATATTTACCCTGATAGCCGCCTCCCGCTGCATTTTTCATGCTCATTCCTCACCTTCGCTCAAAATTCCAAAATGGCAGTATTCAACACACCTGCCACATTCCAGGCAGTCGTCGGATACAGTAACCCTGTATCTGTTTTGCTTATAGATTCTATCTACCTGAATTTTGGCGTCGGCCAGCCCAAAAGATCCGGTATTGGAAAATGAACACGCCATCATACAAAGCAGGCAGCCGGCGCATTCTTCCATATTTGAAATTTTTATCCCGGCCATTTCTTAATCCCTCCAGGTTGTTTTTATAACGGTCACCCATTTTTATACAATAGACACAATATCAACCACTTTCAAATCATAACAAAACAAACCTCCCCCCGAAGGCAATATAATAATATTATATTGCCAGGGGGGATTACTTTATAGAAAAAATGCTTTAACGGGTATAAAAGAAGTCTTAGTTAACTTTATTCATAGTTAACTTGTATCCCGGTTATCACAATTTTTAACCCAAAATGCTCCCAAAAAGCCCTTCTGCAGAATTACGCTAAAATACAAAAAGCCCTGCAAACCATGCAGGACTTAACTTTCTATGGTGCGCCCGGGAGGACTCGAACCACCGGCACGCGGTTTAGGAAACCGCTGCTCTATCCACCTGAGCTACGGGCGCATATGGCGTGCCTGAAGGGATTCGAACCCCCGGCCTTCTGATCCGTAGTCAGACGCTCTATCCAGCTGAGCTACAGGCACATATTTTATCTTGCCGTTACACCGGCGAATTATATTTTAACAAAATACCATACCTAAGTCAAGGCATTGTCCTCTATATATAACTGGTAGAAAAGGCAAAAAGTAAACCAACTTAAAAAACAACTGCACAGCACCTGACCTTCTAATGTTTATGCTTCCTGCCATTATTATCCGTGTCTACAATCCACGGCCCGGCATACTTATAAATAGTGTAACAGTAAACCAGTAAGGAAGTGGCCGGTCATTGGAAGACTGCAAATTTTCCATCATCATCCCGGTTAAAAATGAAGGCCGTCAGAATGTGCAAATGACCATTGATTCTATGCTGAAGACAAATCCCGGCATCCCCTTTGAAATAGTGGTAGTGGATGACAACTCGGATGACGGCTGCTGCAATTTTCTCAGGGCTAAGGAGAAAGGCTACGAAAAAATAGTGCTCATCGAATCCCCTGGCCTGGGGGCAGCCGGGGCCAGGAACCTGGGAGCCGGCTCATCCCGGGGCGAGATAGTGGTTTTCTGTGACGCCCATGTCACCGTTCCCTCGCACTGGCTGGAAGCTTTCAGTGCAGGGTTCTCCCTGGTCACCGTGGACGGCATATCCCCAGCCATTGCTTCCATGACAGAGCCCGCCGCCGTGGGCTACGGGCAGACCTGGAACGGCCGGCTGGAGTGCAAGTGGCTCAGCGAAGCCCCTTCCGGCCTAGCCCAGGTGCCTCTCCTCCCCGGCGGCTGCATGGCTTTCCGAAAAAAAGCTTTCCACCATGTGGGAGGATTTGACCGGGGCTTTTTGGTATGGGGCCGCGAAGATGAAGAGATTTCCTTTAAAATGTGGCTGTTCGGCCATCAATTATACATCGATCCCAGCGTAAAGGTGCTACATCTTTTTCGACCAGCCCACCCTTATACGGTGACCATGACCCACGTGCATTATAATTTTTTACGAATGGCCTGCTCCCACCTGGGTGAAGGGCAGCTGGCCAGGGCCTTTGCCTTAATAAAGGATCAGCCCGGCTTTGAAAACATACTGTCTTCGGTTTGCCTCAGCAATGTATGGGAACAGCGCAGGGATTATATTGAGCGCCGGAGCAAAAGCGACGGCTGGTTTATGCGGCGATTCGGGATAAATTTCTAAATGCCGGACACTTTCCCCTTGGTACCGGGATGGTATATACCTGTCTTTGACACTTGATACAAATACAAAGCTTGAGAATCCTTGATTTGCAAGGGGTCTCAAGCTTTTATATGTTTTTAGAAAATGAGTAATTTTTTTATTTTTTTGTGCCTCTAAAAATTTTTTTCATTTGGCTTGTATTTACAATTTGATAATCTGTGCGGAAGCCAAAAGCTTCGTGCAAAGCATCGGTAAAATCTGTTCTCGTGTATGTAGGTATGTAGCCCTCGCCTTTCACTTCATAAAAACTCATATCTTTCAACCCACTAATAATTTCATAACAGGTGAATTTTTCATTTAGCATTTTTTCAAGCAACCTGTAAATAATTAATGATATAAAGCAAGTAGTAAAATGCGCTTCTAT
This sequence comes from Peptococcaceae bacterium BRH_c4b, assembly GCA_000961595.1. Taxonomy (GTDB): domain Bacteria; phylum Bacillota; class Desulfotomaculia; order Desulfotomaculales; family Desulfocucumaceae; genus Desulfocucumis. The sequence goes on along the minus strand of LADO01000028.1, from coordinate 155 downwards.
TCTGTCATCACGGCTTAAATATACAGGTCTTGCTTTGAATTCGCTTTTCATAATTCTAAAGCACTCTTCAATTTCCCAACGTCTATGATTTACTTTGATTATTTCAGAAGCGTTATCATCAAGATTTGTACACACAGCATAAAACCCATCAAAGG